>JBGQIE010000060.1:0-15673 GCA_041498315.1 Candidatus Eiseniibacteriota bacterium | reverse complement strand
TTGTAGAGCAGGGTCTTCATCTCCTCGGGCTCGCCGCCGTAATACCCGGTGAGGTACTCGCAGAACGTGAAGTAACCCCACAGGATCGAGATCACGAGCAGCAGCTTGGCGAGCTGCTGGAAGTGGACCAGCTTGAGGTAGGCCTGGAGCCCGAAGGCGCTCCGGAACGCGATCATCGCCACGAACAGCGCGGCGATCCCCGACAGGATGGCCCCCACCACGAAATAGGGCCCGAAGATCGTGCTGTGCCAGCCGGACTGCAACGTCATCGCGAAGATGTACGAGATCACCGTGTGCACGGACACCGCGATCGGCACGACCACGATCATCATGATGTTGATCGCCCGCGACAGCACTTTCCACTGCTGGGGCGTCCCCTGCCAGCCCCACGACAGGAACTCGTAGAACCAGCGGTGCTTCTTGCCACGCTCGCGCAGCAGGGCGATGTCGGGGATGAGCGGCAGGAACAGATAGACGGTGCTGGCGGCGAAGTACGCGCTGATGCTGGTGACGTCCCACAGCAGCGGCGACTGCAGGCGGCCGAACAGAAAGACGTTCATGACCCGGTCGGGCCGCCCCAGGTCGATGATGGGATGGAGCCCGCCGATGGCCAGCACGATGGCCGTGATCACTTCCGCCATGCGCGTGATCGGCCGGCGCCACTCCGCCTGCGTGATACGCAGGATCGCGGAGATCAGGGTGCCGGCGTGACTGATGCCGATGAAGAACACGAAGTTGACGATGTAGAAGCCCCAGGTGACCGGCTGCGCCATGCCGGTGACGCGCAGGCCCAGAGCGAGCTGGCGCACGTACATGACGACCGCGAACAGGATGATCGTCACCAGCACGCCGACCGTGAGGTAGAACTTCGGACCGGTGTGCTCGATCGGCCTGAACAGGGTCTCGTCCCGGCTGCTGCTCGGCTCAAACCGGTGCATCGCGCCTCTCCAGGTAGAACACCTTGGGCTCGGTGCCCAGGGTCTCCAGGGCGCGCGTCGCGCGCGTGCTTCGGCTCAGCTGGGCGACCGGACTGAGCGGATCATCCAGGTCGCCGAAGGTCATGGCGTCCGCCGGACAGCTGTGCACGCACGCCGGCTGGTAGTCGGATTCCCGCAGCGGCCGCCCCTCGGCCCGCGCCCTCTCCTTCGCGAGCTGCAGGCGGTGGTAGCAGAAGGTGCACTTCTCCACGACGCCCCGCTGCCGCACCGAGACGTCCGGGTTCAAGGTCGGGCGCATCGCGTCCGGCCACTCCGGCGGGCCCCAGTTGAACACCTTGACGCTGAAGGGGCAGGCCGCCATGCAATACCGGCAGCCGATGCAGCGCGGATAGATCTGCCCGACGAGCCCGTCTTCCCCCTGGTAGGTGGCGTGCACGGGACACACCTTGGTGCAGGGCGGGTTGTCGCACATCATGCAGAGGTTGGGGACGATGCGGAATTCGGCGTTGGGGTACTCCCCGCGCGTCTCGACCAGCAGGCGCAGCCAGTGCATCCGCCGCCCCTTCTCCCCTTCGGCGGGGCTGACGACCTGGACGTTGTTCTCGACCTTGCATGCGGCGACGCAGGCACCGCATCCGGTGCAGCGGTCGAGATCGATGATCATTCCCCAGCGCGGCATGGCGGTACTCCTAGGCCTGCATCCGTGCGAGCCGGACGCGTGTCCGGAGGACCGCGGTCCCCGTCCATCGATCGCGAACGGACGGAATGAGCGATAACGGGTTGACGCCGACGCCATCCGCGAAGCGACCGAAGTGGCGATGGCCCAGGCCGCGCGGCATGGCGACCGCCCCGGGCGGGACCACCGGCGCGATGCGCGCGCGCGCGAGCACCGAGCCGGTCGCGGACTCGACGCGCACGCGGTCACCGGCCTGGATGCGAAGGCGCCGCGCGGTCTCGGGGTGAATTTCCACCCAGCTGTCCCACCCGATGTCCTCCCGGAATCCCGACATCTCGAGGATCACCGGGGTGAGAACCGTGCGCCCGGCCCACAGCGTGTTGGTGTCGAAGAGCAGCAGCTCGAGAGGACGCTCGTTGGGGGCGGCCGCGCCCGCGGCCTGCCGCGTGCCCTTGTACACGGCGTCGTCACCGACCGGCGCCCCCTCCAGTTGCTGTGCGTCCGCGAGCAGCCGCTGCGGCCAGAACTCGAACCGTGCCTCGCGGTCCCCGAACAGCTCGGAAGGTGAGTGCTCCCCGCGCGAGGAGGCCACCCACGAACCCGACCGTGTGAACTCATCCCAGAACGTCTGAGGGGTCTGCGGGCCCGGAGCCTTCCAGCCACGCTCCTCCATGAATCCGGCGATGCGCGCGTGGAGTGGCCCGCCCGAGATCGAGCCCCGGCCGGAGCGCTCGAGCCCGGCGGCGGCGCTCGGGAGCCAGGCGGCGTAGCTGCCCGCGGGGACGGCCGCCGCGGCGGGACCGCCGATGCGGCGGGCCAGGTCGAACCACAGGTCTTCGAAAGCCCGGCTCTGGTAGAGCGGCTCGAGCACCGGCTGCTGAAGGCCGACGCAGTCGAACGGGATTCCGGTGACCGGGGGCAGGATCTGCCAGGATTCCAGGAAGCTCGCTTCCGGCAGGATCAGGTCCGCGACCCGCGCGGTCTCGTCCGCCACCGTTCCCACCACGGCCACCAGTCCCACCGCCGCGAGCGCTTCTTCGACCAGGTTCTGCCCAGGCCACTCGTGGACCGGATTGACGCCGTGGACCAGGAGCACCTCCAATGGGTACGGGCGGCGGGCAGCCAGGTTGGCCGCGAGCCCGGCCGCGCTGTGGCGGACGAGCGGCAGCGTGGCCACGCCGGCACCATCGATGCGAGCCGACGCGAGCCCCCGCTTCGCCGTCGCGTCCGGTTCCCGGGGCCCGGGCAGGTCGAGCGGCGGGTCACCCGCGGCGACGTAGCCGCCCGCGCGCCCCACCGCTCCCACGGCCAGGTTGAGCGCGATCACCGCCATCGCGGTGGCCAGACCCGATTCCCCCGCGAGCGCTCCGGGGCCGACCAGGGCGATGGGCTGCCGGGAGCTGCCGAAGGCGCGCCCGAGGCGAAAGATCTCGCTGACCGGCGCACCCGTGAGACGGCTGACCTCCTCGAGGCCGAAGTGACTCCGCACGTAGGCCTCGAAGCTCTCGCCGCCCGCATTCGATCCCTTGGGCCGCTCGCGGAAGCCGCTGGTCCAGCGATCCAGGAACGGCCGCTGCGCCAGGTCTTCGAGGAGGAGGATGTGGACGAGGCCCAGCGCCAGGATGCCTTCCGTGCCCGGCAGGACCGCCACCCGCAGGTCGGCGTGGCTCGCGGTCGGCGACATCCGCGGACCGACATACGCGGCGGTCGCCTGGCGCGGGCCCGAGGGCGCCCTTGATCGCCCCCAGTTCTTCGTCTGCCACACGGGATGACCATCGGTCTCTAGCATCTCGTGACCGAAGCTCAGGATGAAATCCGCGTTCGCGATATCGGGCGCCGGCGGCCGCGCGACCCCTGCCATGTAGGCCCAGGCGATGCGCCACGGCTCGCTGCCCGCGTCCACGATCAGGTTGGGGCTGCCGTAGGCGCCCAGCACGCGCTCGAGCCAGTAGCGCGTCAGCGGGGAGTCGCCGCGCTCGAGCACCGCGAACGCCTGCGGCCTGCCCGCCGCCCTTGCGGCGCGCAGCGGCGCCGCGATCTGCTCGAGCGCCTCGTCCCAGGAAATGGCGGTCCAGCGCCCCGAGCCCCGCGCCCCCTCGCGCCGCAATGGGGTCCGGACCCGGTCCGGGTGCACCAGCTCGTGCAAGCCGGCGAATCCGGCCGGACACAGGCCGCCGCCGCTCAGCGGGCTGGTGCGGTCGCCCTCGAGCCCCACCGGCAGTTCGTCCACGAGCCGCACGCGGATTCCGCAGGCCGCCGGACACAGCCGGCACAGCGTGGGCACCCAGCGTTCCACCCCCGGACCACGCGGCGCCCGCAGCGTGCCTTCGTTCGTCATGGCGAGCAGCCGACGCGTGAACCAGCCGGAGGAGGAGGCCACGACGCCGGCCGCGACGAGCGTGCTCATGAACTCGCGTCGGCTCACCGCGCACATGAAGGTGCCCCTCCGCTCATCGGTGGCAGTCGACGCAGTCCACGCCCGCGTAGGCACTGTGGCTCTCGTCGTGGCAGCGCAGACAGGCTTTCATTCCGCCGAGGCCCGAGAACGGGCTGGCCGCCAGGCGGAACGGCGTGGTGCGGCGCTCGACGTCCCCGTGGCAGGACGCGCAGGCGATCTTTCCGAGCGTCACGTGGCGGCGGTGGGAGAAATAGACGTAGGGTCGCAGTGCGAAGACCGGCACCCATCCCAGACCACGGCCGCTCTCGACCGCCAGCCGGATCTTGACCTCTTCGGGGCTCTCGTACAGCACGTCCTCGTGGCAGCGCCGGCACACCGTCACCGCCGGGAGCGTGGCGCCCTGGCCGGTGGCCGCGGTGGCGTGACAGGTGAGGCACGGGACGCTGTTGTCGGCGTGGAGCCGGTGATTGAACGCGAGCGGCTGCGGCACTCCCCGGGCGCAGCCCGCCACGCCTGCCGCCACCATCACCATCAGCACCGCCATCCTCGAAGACACGCGCCGCCCGCCCGGATCCGCGATCTATTTCAGAGTCAGATTGCAGGTGGCGTCACCCTCCTTGGAGACGGTGACCTCTTGCGACACAGCGAGGAACTTCCGGTTCCACGCCTTGATCGTGTACTTGCCTTCGGGCACGTCGTGGATGACGAAGAGCCCGCTCTTGTCGGTGACGGCGAAGAACGGGTTCTGCAGGATGACGACGAAACCCTCCATCTCCGGATGGACGTTGCACAGCACGACCGGGGCGCAGCCGACGGTGGCGAATGTGTACGAGCGCACCTCGCCTTTCGGCCAGGTACCCAGGTTGAACTTGCTGACGCACTTGTCGGGGCTGAAGACGTTGTGCAGCACCTGGTCGCTGTTGAGGAAGTCCACGGTCGTCCCCACGACGACCGGCATCACATGCGGCTGGAAGGCGAGATCTTTCTGGTTCATCACCACGTGCTGCTTGGGCGCAGCGAACTGCCCGGGGGCCTTGTCCACGTAGACCACGACGTCCGCAAGCGTGCGGGCGCGTGCGATGGCGATCTTTCCCTTGATCGTGCCGGCGGCCGCCGGAAGCGCGCCGGCCGACAGCACCGCGACGATGAGGAGTGTCCATGGGCGTTTCATGTAGCGAGTTCCTCCTGTTGGGGCCTTCCCGGATGGGCCGGGCCCGGGTGATCACACGCGGCGCGCGCAGTGCTAGAGAGCAAAATCGAGTTTCGCCACCATGCATTCCTCGTCGGCCTTGCGCGCGGCGTAGTCGTTCATGGGGCGCTTGTACTCCACGGTCAGCTTGATGTTCGCCCGCAGCATCCCCGCGACCGCGGGGATCAGGGTGGTCTGCGGATCCAGGCCATCCTTGGTGTCGAGGTCCGTGGATTCGAAGCGGGCCAGCCCGATCAGCCAGGGGTAGACGACGTACTGCCCCTGCGCGTACCAGGCGAGGCTCTTCTGCTCCGGCAGGCCGTTGGGCTTGGAATCCATGCTGAACACGGCGGCGTTGAGGATGGCGCGCTCGTACCACCCGTCCATGGTGCCGGCCCAGGTCGTCAGGTCCTCCCGGTCCGCGAACAGGTCGGCACCGGCTCGCCCCGTGCTCACGAACCCGCCGAGCGTCAGGCTGTTGTCCTTGTAGAACGCCGAGGACTTGCTCGCCTGGCCCTCGGTGCCGCCGATCTCGCCGAGTCCGTTGATCTTGTAGGTGAGCCGCGCAAACACGTCCTGCTTGCGCCCGACCACGCCTCCCTGCCCGTTCACGACTCCCGTCATGTACTTCCAGCCACCCTTGCCCCCGGGACCGTTGCCCGCGCCCCAGAGCTCGAGCCCGGGCTGCTCGCCATCGAGCACCCACCCGTTCCGACTCGCCAGCCCGGAGACGTTGAACAGGGTGGGAATCAGGCTGCGATCATTGGGCGTGGGATCCAGGGCAATGCTGCCGGCCGCGACATTGAAGGCGGGGCGGCGATTCCATTCGAGCCGGAACGGGAAGCCGGTGTCCACGGCGTCCCCGGTATTCTCGAGCGCGATTTCCCCGAAGAGCGAGAAGCTCTCGCCCAGCGTCCCGGCATAGAAGACCTTCACGACCGAGGGGAATACGAAATTGCCGGCCGTCACGCTGTCGGGCTGATGGAAGCTCTGGTCGTACTCACCCATGGCCTGGACCGCGAAGGGCGCCGAGATGGGAAGGTCGGAGGGCCAGATGGCGTTCGGGAAGACCTTCTTGTACGCCTCGCTGCCGAGGCTCACCGGCTCGTCCTTGCGGAAGTTCTCGTCGCCGCCCGGGTACCGGTAGCCGTTGTTTCGGAACGCCTTCCCGAATGCGTTGAGCTGCGGGAACGCGTAATGGCAGGTGCTGCAGCTGGTCTGGTACTTGCGGCTGAAGACGGGGACCGCCCGTGCGAAATCGACGACGCCCATCAGCAGCGGGGCCAACAGCAATGCGGGGAAATACAGCCGGTACCGCTTCCGCCCTGCCTCCATGACCGTTCTCCTCAAGGTTTGGAGCCACACCTCACCGCACCGCCCGCCGCCTCGCGATCGCTTGCCCCGAGATCGCCCGCGGACTGGGGCGAAGGAGGGCAAACGCAAGGACCCTGCCGCTGACGCGCGGGGCGGGGCATTCTGGCGGGTGCCCAGGGCAACGCCTGATTTCGCAGGCGGTACCGCAGCACGGGCGGCCCCGGCAGTGCGCGAGGGCCGCACTCATGCCGGGCTCGCGACTCGCAGACTTGCGAGGCTCCGTGGGCCCGTGACTGGCAGGATTGCGAGGCTGCGGGCAGGCTAGAAGCTGAGGTCCTTCAGGCGCCGGTAGAGTGTGGAGACATCGATGCCCAGGCGCCGCGCCGCCTCTTCGCGGTTCTCTTCCGTGGCGCCCAGCACCTGGCGGATGTGCTCGCGCTCGTACGCCCGGAGCGCCGCGCGGAGGTTGTCGGATTGCCCCGCGGCATGCGCGCCCGCGGTGAGCTCGGCCGGAAGGTCCTCGACCCCAATCCACTCCTTGTCCGTCAGCAACGTCGCGTGTTCCAGGGTGTTCTCCAGCTCTCGGACGTTGCCCGGCCAGGGTGCGCCCATCATCACGCGCATCGCGTCCCGATCGACGCCCGCGACGCGCCGCTTGAGCCGGGCATTGAGCCGCGGGATGAAGTGCTCCACCAGCAGCGGGATGTCCTCGCGACGCTCGCGCAGCGGCGGGATCACGATCTCCAGCACCCGCACGCGGAAGAACAAGTCCTCGCGAAAGCGCCCGGCGGCGACTTCCGCCTGGAGATCCCGCTGCGTGGCCGCGATGATCCGTGCCGGCGCCTGACGCGTGTGGGTCTCGCCCACCCGCATGACTTCCTTGCGCTCGATCGCCCTCAAGAGCTTGGGCTGGAGCTCGAGCGGAAGCTCCGAGATCTCGTCCAGGAAGAGCGAGCCGTTGGACGCCACCTCGAACAGGCCCGGTCGGTCGCGCACCGCCCCCGTGAACGCCCCCTTGGCGAAGCCGAAGAGTTCGCTCTCGAAAAGCTCCCGCGGGATCGCCGCGCAATTGACCGCCACGCAGGGGCGGTCGGACCCGCGTCCGACCCGGTGGATCTCGCGCGCGACGACCTCCTTGCCAGTACCGCTCTCGCCGCGGATAAGCACCGTCGAATCGCCCACCGCGACCCTGGCGATCAACCTTCGGACGCCTTCCATGGCCGGGCTGGTACCCACCAGTCCCCCGCCGACCCGGACTTCGGACAGTTCGCGTCGCAGGTAGCGGACCTCACTCATCAGCCGACGATGTTCGAGAAAGCGGGCCACCTTGCGCAGCAGGTCCTCCGGGACGACCGGCTTGAGCACGTAATCGATGGCACCGCTACGGAAGGCCGCGATGGCGGTCTCGAGCGTGCCATAGGCCGTGAGCACGATCACCGGCAGCTCGGGGTAGAGCGCGGTGAGTCGACTCACGACCTCGAGGCCGCCGATGCCGGGCATGACGAGGTCGCAGAGAACGAGGTCCGGCGCTTCGGCCTGGGCCGCCCGCAGACCCTCCTCGCCGCTGGCGGCGGTGCGGCAGGTGAGGCCCTGCTGCCGCAGCAGGCTCGCCAAGTCCTCGCGGAACATGTCCTCGTCGTCCACGAGGAGGATGCTCTGGCTCATCCCTTCACCCATTCGTCAACCTCCGCCGCGACGGCTTCGGCCGCGGGAAGCAGGACCACGAACCGGGCCCCCTTGCCCGGCTCGCTCTCGACCTGGAAGCGGCCACCGTGCGCATGCACGAGAGTGTAGCTGATGGACAGGCCGAGCCCGGTCCCCCTGGGCTTGGTCGTGAAGAAGGGCTCGAACATCCGGCTTCGCACCTTCTCGTCCATTCCGGGGCCCGAGTCCCGCACGGCGATCGTGACCTCGCCTTGCCGCTGCGACGTCTCGATCTCGATCGTTCCGTGGTTCGCCGTCGCCTCGGCGGCGTTGAGCAACAGGTTGAGCACGATCTGGACGACCTGGTCTCGCACCCCGCGTATGCGCGGCGAATGGGCTGCCAGCGATCGATGGATCAGGATCCCCTTCACACGCGAATCCAGCTCGGCGACGCTCAACGCCTCTTCCACCGCCGAGTTGACCTCGAGCGTGATCCACTCCTGCCGCGGCGTCCGCGCGAATTGCGAGACCCCGTGGACGATGCGCCCGATCCGCTCCACCTGGCCCTGGAGCAGCGTGAGGCTCGTGCCCAGAAACTCCTCGTCGGTGCGATGTTCCATGAGGCGGATGCGCGCGGCCATGGACGACAACGGGTTGCCGATCTCGTGGGCGATGCCGGCGGCCATGCGCCCCAGCACCGACATCTTGCCGGCGTGGAGGGCCTCCGCCTCCAGCGCGCGACGCACGGTGACGTCCTCGACCAGCTCCACGACCTGCACCACCCGTCCCGTCCCGTCTCGCACCGGGGACGCGATGTGGCGGAAATAGCGGCGGCTTCCGTCGGCGGCCAGCACGGTGCGCTCGGTCTCCGCGGGGCGCCCCGTCTCCAACACACGCGCGGCGGGCCCGGGCTCGCCCTCCCCGGCCGTGGCGTAAAGAGGGCACCGCCGGCCCAGCACCGAAACATCCCACTCCAGCCATTCGGAGGCGAGCGGGCTGAACCAGCGCACGGTGAGGTCGGAGTCGAGCAGGATCATCCCGACCCGGGCCGCGTGGACGACGCTCTCGAGTCGGGTCCGCTCGAGCTCGGCCGCATGCGCCGTCCGCTCGAGGCGCTCCTCGCTCTGGCGCAGACGATCGGTGACCAGCATCGTCAGCCAGGATGCGAGCAGGAGGACGATGGCGAACGTTCCCGCCTCGCCACTCACGAACAGCGGGTCATGGGCCGCGGCGATCGTGTCCTGGTCGTCGTCGCCGCCACCGGCCTGGCGACCGGAAGCCGCGATTCCCGCACGAGGGAACAACTGGTTGGTGTAGTGAGGCAGCACGCGCGTGGACTCGCCCACCACGAGTGTGAGGAACAGCACGAGCGCCACGGCAGTCACCATCAGCGACTTGCGCCTCGGAAGCACAATGGCCGCGATGATGACGTGGAAGATGTAGGCCACGTAAAGTGGGTTCTCGATCCCGCCTGACGCATTGAGTAGTCCGGTCAGGACGACCAAGTCCACCACCGCCTGAAGCATGATGTGCCCCTCGGGCGAGCGCACCCGGGCGACCGTCCGGTGAAACCAGATATTGGCGGCGAGGAGTGCGCTCCACCAGGCGAGCAACGGCGCCAGCGTCGCACTGGGCAGCATCCGGGCGAGCGGCCCGGCAACGAGGATGAGACCGAGGATCACGACCACGGCGATTCCTCGCGCGTGCACGAACCACCTGGCGTGGTGCCGGGCGCGCTCTGCTTCGAGGGATTCGCTCGGAGCCTCCACGGCGGGCGCGGAGGGGAACACCGGCAGGCTCGTGCGCATCAGGTACCAAACCCCGAAACCCACGACGATCAGCGAGGAGGCGACGACGCGAACAATCGGGATGAAATCCAGCTGCTCCATGGACACGCGCGGGGCGATCAGCGTGCGCTCGACGACCAGATAGCCGCCGAAGACGGCGGCGAGACAGACCACGACGATGGGGATCAGGAACTGTGGGAGCGGGGCCCGCCGGGAGGGGTTCGTCTGCTGGCCGCCTGGGGGTGCGTCGGTCATGGGTCGGGCTCCCTCGAGAGCCTCAGGTGGCCGCCCCTCGGCCACCCACCGGGATGTCGAGACGGGCGGCCAGGAAGCGATGGCGCGGGACGGCGGCGACCTGCCATCGTACTCCTTACTCTCATCCCCCGCCCGCAGCGCCGAGCCCACCGGGTCGCCGTGCTCGAGCAGCGGCACCGCGAACTTGCGCGACGCCCCGGTGGGATCCCGGAAAACCCCCACCGTCAGGCTCGGCCTCTCCTCGAAGCAGCCGGCTTCACCGGTAGATGGTCTTGAGCGCGCCCCAGGACGGGTTGCGCGTCGGCGTGGCTCCAAGGCAGATCGTCATGAACTGGTCCCCGGGAATGCTGGCGAAGTTCACGGTCGCGGGGGGCCCAAGGGCGCACGTTCCAGCAGGTACCGGAGGCAGCACCTGGTTGAGGATCCCCTGCCCGGTCTGGGTGTCACCCAGGAACGCCGTCACCTTGATGCAGCCTGTCGGATTGCCAATCGCGGCGAGCGGGATCGCCAACTCCATGCCGCTCGTCACTCCGGCGCCCGACGCGACGCCGCAGCCGGCGCCGACACCGGCTGTGTTCCGGTTGTCGATCGTCGCGAGAATGCCGAAAGGATTCGTGCCGCCGCTCAGCGTGCCCGGCGCACCGGCGTTCGACCCGGAGCCAAGAACATAGCTGGCGCCGCCACCACCGGTAGGAAGCGCCTCGTAGGATGCCTGGCGGCCGAAGACGTGATCGAGCCCGCCATAATCGGAGTACTGAACCCAGAAGTCTGGTGCAAGGCCGGGGTCAAACGCGAGCCCAGGGTATGGGAATCCAAACCCGACGGCCGCGGGGGAAATTAGCGGATTCTGCCCGCCCGGCTGCGAGTCGATGAAGACATCGAGGATGCCGAAGTCGGTGCACGCCTGGCCGCCGCAGACCGTGTCCTTGAGATTGCCGGCGAAGAACAGGTAGAGGACGCCATTCTCGACGGCGGCGTACGCCGCATCGAGCTCAGACCCCGTGCCAAAGTCCATGACGCCCTGCGTGTCGTCCGACCCATTGGTCTGGATTGCCTGCGTGCTCATCAGGGCGTACGAGGGATCGAGTCGTCCATCGACGGGGATCGCGCCGGCTGCCGCCGGCAACAAGACCGCCACGGCGAAGAGGCTGACTGCGAGTCCGAGAAGACCCTTCGTGTGACGCATGACTCAGATCTCCTTCGCTCCTGTTTCGCTCGCCCGCTGGCGCCTAGGGGCGGGGCGCTTCGCGCCCGATCGCGCAAGCAAGGACGCGCTGAGGTTACCGCTGGCCGCCATGGCGCGCCGCCTATTCCTCAACCCGGGAGGTGCCCTCCTCGTCACTCGCGCCTCACCCTCTCAGCCTCCCGCCCTTCTTCCGCTCATCCCCCGCCCGCAGCGTCCAGCCCACCCGGTCAGTGTGCTCGAGCAGCGGCACCGCGTACTTGCGCGATGCCCCGGTGAGAGCCCGGAAGTCCCCCACCGTGAGACTCGGCTTCTTCTCGAAGTAGCCGGCGAGCTTCTCGCGCAGCGTCTCGAGCTGGCGTGCGCTGTAAGTCAGATCCTGGCTCACGCGCACCAGCCGGCCGAGGAAGAGCCCCAGCGCCACCACCTCGGCGGCCGGGGCGCCGAGCTTGGCCTGCCAGGCGGCGTTCTCGGGCACCAGGTAGCCGGCGGCCTCGAGCTGGGCCTCGACCTTCTCCAGTGCCGTCATCACCGCGGCGGGCGGCTGCCAGGGCTCGCCGGCGGGCCGCACGCGCTCGGCGCGCATCTCGAGGACCCCCTCGTTGATCAGCGTATCGAAGGCGGCATCGAAGAGCGCGGCATCGAGCGTCTTGAGCCCGCTCTTGAGCTCGCCCTTGGGGATCCCGTAGCGCGCCGGGTACTTCGCCGCGAACGCGCGCACTCCACGCACGATGGCCTCGCGCGCGCCGGTCCAGCGCCGGGCCGAGAGCCAGCGATCGGGCGAGGTCGCCACGATCGCACCCGAGTCGACGAGCCGCGCGAGTGCCGCGGCGAGCGGTGCCAGGCTCTCGGACATGGTCTGGGCGAGTGTCTCGGCGACCACGGGCCGGGTCTCGGCCTCGAGCCGCTGGAGCACGCGCGCATCGAGGCTCCCGCTCTCGCCCACGGCGAGCGCTTCGATCCCGGCGGCATTGCGGCGGCGCTTGACGGCCACGGGCTCGATTACCGTGCCACCGCCGACGGTGCGCGCGGGCGAGTACGAGCGGATCACGAACCGGTCGCCCCGGGCCGCGACGGCGGGCCGCTCGAGCCGGATCTGCGCCAGCGCCGAGCTCCCGGGCTTGAGCTTCTCGCCCTCGAGCAGCACCAGCCGGCCGATCCGCTCCGAGGCCCCGAGGTGGAACCGCACCCTCACGTCGCGCTTCCAATCGCGCGGGTAGTCGGGCAGCAGCTCGAAGCGCACGTCGAGCATGGATGAAGCCTTGAGCGAGCCCGGGGCCGCGAGCCAGTCGCCGCGCTCGACCTGATCGCGCTCGACCCCATGCAGGGCCACCGCGGTGCGCTGGCCGGCGCGCGCCTCCTCGACGGTGACGCCATGCACCTGCACGCGCCGCACCCGCACCGGGCGCGCGTCGGGCAGTAGCTCCAGGGCATCGCCCGCGCGCACGACCCCGCGCCACAGCGTGCCAGTCACGACGGTGCCAAAGCCCTCGACCGTGAACACGCGGTCCACCGGCAGCCGCGCGGGCTCATCGAGCCTGCGGGCGGTCGAGCCCGCGAGCTGGGCGTCGAGGGCGGCGAGCAGCTCGGGGGCGCCGGCCCCGGTCACGGAGGAGAACTCGACCATGGGTGAGTCGGCGAAGACGGTGCCCTCGAGCAACGCCCGCACGTCGCGCTTGACCAGCTCGAGCCACTCGGGCTCGGCGAGGTCGCTCTTGGTGAGCACCACGATGCCGCGCGGGATGCCGAGCAGCTTGACGATCGCGAAGTGCTCGCGGGTCTGCGGCATCACCCCTTCGTCGGCCGCGATCACGAGCAGCACGCAATCGATGCCGCCCACCCCGGCGAGCATGTTCTTGACGAAGCGCTCGTGCCCGGGCACGTCCACGATCCCGACCTGGACCCCGGCGGGCGTGGTGAGTGGGGCGAAGCCCAGGTCGATCGAGATGCCGCGCTTCTTCTCCTCGGGCAGCCGGTCGGTGTCCACGCCGGTGAGGCGGCGCACGAGCGCGGTCTTGCCGTGGTCGATGTGGCCCGCGGTGCCGACCACGGCGAGGCGCGCGGCGGTCTCGGGAACAGGGGGCGAGGCGGTCGGGGTCTGGGCCATGACCGCCTCATTGTATGCGAAGCGCCGCCTGTGCGAACCTTGCCGGCCCATGAGCAAGCGCCGCGCCGCACAGCGAGCCCAGGCCCCTAGGGCCGCGGGCCCCAGGGCACCCGCGTCCAAGTCGGCGCCCAAGGCGGCCCCAAAGTCAGCCCCCAGGCCGACCCACGAGCCGCCCGCCCCGCCTCCCCCGCTCTATCGCGACCGCTGGGCGTGGTTGAGCGCGCTCTCGGTGTTGCCGCTCGTGATCCACGCCCTGGGAGCCCCGCTCGGCGAGGCGGTGGCCGAGGACTTCGACTTCCTCCACCGCGTGCTGTTCTCCAAAACGCACACGCTGCTCGATGGCGGCGGCTCGACCGCGTTCTGGCGCCCGGTTGCGCACCAGCTCTACTACGAGACCTTCGGCGGGCTGATCCTGAGCCACCCGGGGGTGCTCGCGACCCTGCACGTGCTCATGCTGGCGCTGGCCTCGCTCCTCCTCTACCGCAGCTTCCGCCGCGCCTGGCCGGGGCCCGCCGCGATGGTGGTGGCGAGCTTTCCGCTGCTCTCCGAGTCCACCCGCACCGTGATCTCGTGGCCGAGCCACTTCGTCGAGCTGGGGGTGTGGCTGTTCACCGCGATCGCCATTCACGAGACCATCGCGCGCCGGCTCTGGTCCACGCTCCTCGCGGTGCTCGCCGCCCTGCTGTGCAAGGAGGTCGCGGTGGTGGCGGCGGTGATGCTGCCCTGGATGCCGGGGCTGGGCCCGCGCGGCATCAAGTCGCGCTTGCGCTGGCAGGCGGCGCTCGCAGTCCTCACGGGCGCCTGGGCCTACGCCTACGTGACGATCCGCCACCACGCCCACCTGGCGCTCCCGCACCAGCTCGAGACCCGCGCCGACGTGGTCGCGACCCCGCTGCTCGCGCGCCTGTGGTGGGCCGCGGCCAACAGCGTGCGCGCGCTCTTCAGCCTCCCGGCGGTCGAGACCCCGTGGGTGCGGCCGGTGATGATCGCGGCGGCCGTGCTGTTCGGGCTCGCCCTGCTCATCGTGCTCGCGCGCGCGCGCCGGGTCGGGCTCATGGGCCTGGCGCGGCGGCCCTACTTGGCGCTTTCGGCCTGGGGGTTGGCGTGGTTCATCGCCGCCTCGGTCACGCTGGTGCCGATCTTCCCGATCTGGGCCCCCAACCGGAGCGGCTACGGCAGCCTGGGTTTCGGCGCATTCGCGGCCGGGCTCGCGAGTGCCGCGCATCCGGTGTTCCTCGCGGCGCTGGTCGCGCTGCGGTTCACGGCCTTCGCCTTGAGCCCGGGCCCGCCCGGGATCATCGTGGACAAGGCGCCCCAGCAGGGCGCCTTCATGGACTTCGAGCGCCTGGTGCGCCTGCAGCGCCTGATGCGCGAGACCCGGATCATGCTCAAGGCCAGCTTTCCGACCCTGCCGCGGGGCTCGGCGGTCGGGCAGCACTACCTGCCGCGGCTCTCCGAATACGCCTACGGCGGCAGCAAGGCGCTCCAGGTGTGGTACCGCGACTCGACCATGCGCTGGGTGCGCTACGCCGACTTCATCACCAACCCCCGGCAGCCGCTCGCGGTGATCGCGGAGTTCCAGCCGCATACCAAGCCCCAGATGGCGCCGGTCAACGCCGATGCGATGCGCGCCTTTCTGGCGGCACTCGACAGCATGAACAATCAGAAGTTCGCGGCCGGGCTGCGCGGGCTCGCGCGCGCCGAATCGCTCCAGAGCGACACCAACGCGCGCGTGTTCCGCGGCGAGATCTGGGGCGAGCGCGCGAGCTGCCTGGTGTTCATGCTGCGCCCCAACGAGGCCAAGGACTGGGCGGTGCGCGGCACGGCGCTGTGGCCCGAGAACGTGTACGCCCAGTTCGCCCTGGGCTGCCTCGCCTACCAGCACGGCGAGTTCGAGTCGGCGGTCGCGAAACTCGACAGCGTGCTGCGCTTCAGCTCCACGTACAGCGCCGCGCGCGAGGTGCGCAAGCGCGTGCTCGAGGCCATGGCCGAGCGCGACCGCCGCCAGCCGCCGTCGCCGCCCTAGGCGAACCACCCGCCATGCCCCACACGATAGCCGAGGCGCTCGAACACCCGCCGCGCACGCTCGCCGGCTCGGCTTCGGCGCGAGCCGAACCCGAAGTAAATCAAGGCCGGGTCCGCGTCCTGACCCGGGCCGCACGATAACAGGAGCGTCGCCACG
>JBGQIE010000059.1:0-15777 GCA_041498315.1 Candidatus Eiseniibacteriota bacterium | reverse complement strand
GTATTCGGCGTAGCGCTCGGATGCCAGGGCCTTGATCCCGGCGTCCCCGGGCTCGAGGACGCGCGCGTGGAGCGCATCGATCGCGGCCGCGGTCTCGCGATTGAAGCCGCCCGCGGCGACCAGCCCGCGCACGCAGGCGTAAAGCGCGAAGCAGTCCCACTCGGAGCGCGCCCGATCGGGCGCCGCCTCGCCGCGGCGGGGCGGCAGCACGCCCGCCTCGACGATCTCCTCGAACAGCTTCGGACCGAGCTTCAGGAGCAGCTCGCCGAGCGCCTGGCCGCGCCGCGCCGGGTCGGAGATCATGCGGCGCTCAGCTCTCGAGCAGCTCCTTCGCGCGCTGGGTGGCCCGCACCACCGCCTTGATGAGCGTGACGCGCAGGCCGCCCTCTTCGAGCTCGAGGATGCCGTCGATCGTGCAGCCCGCCGGCGTGGTCACCAGGTCCTTGAGCTTGGCCGGGTGCTCGCCGGTCTCGAGCACCATCGCCCCCGCGCCGAGCACGGTCTGTGCCGCCAGCTCGGTCGCGACGTCGCGCGGCAGCCCGACCTTGACCCCGGCTTCGGCGAGCGACTCGATGACGATGTAGATAAACGCCGGGCCGCTCGCCGACAACGCGGTGACCGCGTCCATGTGCTTCTCGTCAACGATCACGGTGCGGCCGACCGAGGAGAAGATGCCCAGGGCCTGATCGAGGTGCGCCTGGGTCGCGTTCTTGCCGGCGGCAAGCCCAGTCATGCCCTTGCGCAGCAGGGCGGGGGTGTTGGGCATCGCCCGCACCACCGGCACGGCCCGCGCAAGATGCTTCTCGATGAAGGTCGTGCTCACCGAGGCGGAGACCGAGATGAGCAGCTGCGAGGGCGTGAGCACCTCGCGCAGATCGCCGAGCACGATCGGCACGGTCTGGGGCTTGACGCTCAGGATGATGATGTCGGCGGACCGGGCCGCCTCGGCGTTCGAGACCGTGCCCGCGACCCCGAGGCTCTCGCGCAGCTGGGCCACGCGCTGCGGGTGCGCCGCGGTCACCGTGATGTCGGCGGCCTTGACGACGCCCGCGTCGAGCAGCCCGCGGATCAGCGTCTCGCCGAGCTTGCCCGCACCCAGGACCGCGAACTTCTTCTGCTTGAACATCCGGCTCTCCGTTGAAACGCGCTTAGGACCGCGCGGGCGCGGGCGATGTGGCGGCCGCCGGCCTAGGACGGCGGGTTCGTGCTCCAGTCGTAGAAGCCGCGGCCGGTCTTGCGGCCGTGCCGCCCGGCCAGGACCATGCGCTTGAGCAGCGGCGGGGCGGCGAAGCGCGGCTCCTTGAACTCCTCGAACATGATCCCGGCGATGTAGTAGGTGGTGTCGAGCCCGACGTAGTCGCCGAGCAGCAGCGGGCCCATCGGGTAGCCGCAGCCGAGCTTCATGGCGTTGTCGATGTCGTCGCGGCTCGCGAGGCCCTGCTCGAACACCCGGACCGCGTCGAGCATGTAGGGCACGAGCAGCCGGTTGACGACGAACCCGGTCGAGTCGCCCACGGTCACCACCGTCTTGCCGACCGCCCGGCACCAGTCCGAGGCGGCCTGCACGGTGGCAGCGCTGGTGTTGATCGTCTTGACCACTTCGACCAGCTTCATGAGCTGGACCGGGTTGAAGAAGTGGAGGCCCAGGAATCGATCGGGCCGCTTCGCGAAGGTGCTCATCTCGGTGATCGAGAGGCTCGAGGTGTTCGAGGCGAAGATCGCGGCCGGCTTACAGGCCTGCTCGAGCGTGCCGAAGATCTCCTGCTTGAGCCCCAGGTTCTCGCTCACCGCCTCGATCACCAGGTCGCAGTTGGCGAGATCCTTCAGCTCGGTCGTGCCCTTGAGGTTCGCGAGCGTCTTGTCCATCGCCTCCTGGGTGACCTTCCCCTTCTCGACGCCGCCCTTGAGGAACTTCTGGATCATCCCCATGCCCTTGGCGAGGGCCTCGCTCGAGACCTCGCGCACCACGGTCGGATGGCCCGCCGAAGCACTCACCTGCGCGATGCCGTGTCCCATGAGCCCGCACCCCACCACACCGACTTTCTGGATCGCCATGGACCTGCTGCCTCCGCGTTGGAATTCGTGCTCGCCGACGGGCAGGGACGCAGAATACGGGAGCCCCCAGGGAGCGGCAAGCGCGGCGCCCCCGGCGGGGGCGCGGGCGTGATTGACGCCGCGCCGGAGAGCCGCCATCCTGTGCGCCTCGACCGGCCGGGCGCTCGCGCCTCGGCCTGTTCTTGTCTTGGGAGCTCCACTCTTGAACCCTGATGTCCTCGGCCCGCTCGTCCTCGAGGGCCAGAGCAGGATCGTCCTGCTGGTGCTCGACGGGCTCGGCGATCTGCCGCATCCCGCGATAGGGCTGCGCACGCCGCTCGAGGCCGCGCGCACGCCCAACCTCGACGCGATCGCGCCCGCCGCCGCCCTGGGCCGCATCCTGCCGGTCGCCCCGGGGGTGACGCCGGGAAGCGGCCCGGGGCACCTGGCGCTGTTCGGCTACGACCCGATCGAGACCGAGGTCGGCCGCGGCGTGCTCGAGGCGCTCGGGGCCGGGATCGAGCTCAAGAAGGGTGACGTGGCCGCGCGCGCCAACTTCTGCAGCGTGGGTCCCGACGGCGTGGTTACCGACCGGCGCGCGGGCCGCATCGCCAGCGAGGAGTGCGCGCGGCTCGTGGCCAGGCTCCAGCGCGAGATCGCGCGCCTCGAGGACGTCGAGCTGATCCTCCAGGCGGGCCGGGGTCACCGCTTCGTCGTGGTGCTGCGCGGCCCGGGGCTCGGCGATGGCGTGAGCGATGCCGACCCGCACCACGAGGGCGCGCGCATTCCGCACGCCGAGCCGCGCGCCGGGGCGGGGGCCGCGGCCGCCAAGTCGGCGCGGATCGTCAACGCCTTCGTCGAGCGCGCCGCCGCCGCCCTGAAGAGCGAGCACCCCGCGAACGCCGTGCTCCTGCGCGGGCTCTCGGCGCGCCCGCACCTGCCGGGCTACGCCGAGCGCTTCAGGCTGCGGGCGGCGGCGATCGCGGCCTATCCGATGTACCGCGGGGTCGCCCAGCTCGCCGGCATGAGCGTGCTGCCGGTGGGGGACACCCCCGCCGCGGCCTTCGCCGCGGCCGGGGAGCGCTGGAGCGAGTTCGATTTCTTCTTCATCCACATCAAGGCCACCGACATGGCGGGCGAGGACGGCGACTTCAAGGCCAAGGTCGCGGCCATCGAGACCGTGGACCAGGCGCTGCCCGCGCTGTTGTCGCTCAAGCCCGACGTGCTGTGCGTGACCGGGGACCATTCGACGCCGGTGCTCGTGAAGGGCCACTCCTGGCATCCGGTGCCGGTGCTCGTCCACGCCCGCTGGTGCGGCGCGGATGCGGCACCGCGGTTCAATGAAAAGTCGGCCCGTACCGGCAGCCTCGGCACCTTCGCGAGCCGGGACCTCATGGCGATCTTGCTCGCCAACGCCGGGCGCCTCGACAAGTTCGGGGCCTGACGCGTGCTCCGGGCGATCCTCGCGGTCCCTGGTTGGGTGTTCGCGCTCGCGTGGGTGTTCGCCGCCAGCGCCGCGCGCGGGGCCACTCCCGACGGGGCGTTGTTTCCCTTCCCGGGCCACCCCGCCAGCCCCGCCGCGGCGGCATCGGCGGGGTTGGCGCTCGCCGACCGTTGGCTGGGGGATCAGCCGTACGACAATCCGGCGTTCGCGGGGCCGCGCGGCCTCGAGCTTTCGCCGGCGCTCATCCACGTGAGCCGCCAGGATCTGCGCGCCGCCAACCGCAACTACGACGAGACCGCGGGCTACCTCGATGGGGCGGGCGGATGGATCGCGCTGCCGCTCGGACGCGCCACGCTGTTCGCCTACGGCAGCCAGCCGGTGCTGCGCCTCGAGGACAACTCCTTCACGCGCGGGACGACCGCGATCGATCCAGCGAATCCGCCCGCGATGATCCGGACCCAGGCCGAAGGCCGCGAGATCCGTGCCGGCGCGGGTCTCTCGTGGGGCGACTCGGTCTTCCGCCTCGGCGCGGCGTGGGAGTGGGTCCGGCGCGACGACCACTACCAGGTCATCGAAACCTCGGGCTCGCCCCTGGCCGGCACGACCACCACCCGCTTCTCGGGCGATGGCGCGGGGGTTCAGGCCGGCGTACATCTCGGGCGCGGGCTCGCGGGGCCCCACCCGCTCACCGCCGGGCTCGGCGTGCGCATGCTCCCCGCGATCTCGCTCTCGGCCCGCGACACCTTCGAGCCGCTCGTCCCCGCGGTGGGAGACACGGTGAGCTACGGGGTCGAGCGCGGGGCGAGCTGGGAGGGAGGGCTCTCGGCGCGCTACGGCGTGAACGCGACGTTCTCGATGATGGCCGGGGCGGGCGCTCACGGCGCCCAGGCGTGGCGCGGGCTGGGGGCGAGCACCCGCGCGGGCCAGACCTGGAGCATCGGCGGCGCGCTCCACGATCCAGCCGACCCCTGGTCGCTGCGCTTCGGCTTCGGCCAGGAGATCGAGCCGGGGGCCCCCGAGCCGCGCGCGGGGCTCTTCGGCCTGGGACTGGGCTGGAATTCCGAGGGGACGCGCATCGACGCGGGCGTGCTGCGCCGCAGCGTTCAGCGCGGCAGCCGCCCCACTTCGTACGACGACCGCGTCGTGGTCTCCGTCGGGGTCGCGTTCTGAGCGCGAGACATGGGCGCCGCGCCCCGCGGGCGCCGGGGCCGGGAATGAGATGTGTTAGACTGCGGGTGACCTCGGATGGTGCTTATCGTGCCGTCGGGGTCGTGCGTGCGCCCAAAGATCGCTCGTCCTCGTGAGTTGCGAGAGTGGCGGAACTGGCAGACGCGCTGGATTTAGGATCCAGTGGGGAAACTCGTGGGGGTTCAAATCCCCCCTCTCGCAGTCCTTCCCCGGTCCCGACAATCCCGATCCTTTCGGAGCCTGATCCCGTGAACCTGAAGGCGCGCTCGAGCGGCCCCTGGCAGCACACGCTCGACATCGAGGTGCCGTCCGAGGAAGTCGACCGCCGGCTGGACGAGGTCGCCCGCCAGATCCAGCGGCGCGCGAGCCTGCCCGGCTTCCGCAAGGGCAAAGTGCCCATCGATCTCGTGCGCCAGCACTTCGCGGACACGGTCGAGCACGAGTTCCTCGAGAGCTTCGTCCCGAAGGTGACCGCCGAGGCCGTGGATCAGGCGCGCCTGAGCCCGGTCGTCCCCCCGCTGGTTCGCGGCCTCCATTTCACCCCCGGCCAGCCGCTGCGGTTCGAGGCCCTGGTGGACGTGCGGCCCGAGATCGAGGCGCGCGACTACCGCGGGCTGCCGGCCCGGCGCAGCGTCCGGCCGATCGACGAGGCGGCGGTCAAGCGCGTGCTCGAGGGGATCCGGGAGGAATCGGCGGTGTTCGTGGACCTCGACCGCCCCGCCCAGCGGGGCGACATCGTCCTGCTCGACTCGACCCGTCTCGACGCGAACGGGCGCCGCATGGCGGGCACCCGGCTCAAGGCCCGGCGCATCCCGCTCGGGTCGCCCGAGGTGCTGCCCGATCTCGAGAACGCCCTGCTCGGGGCGGCCGCGGGACAGGAGCGCACCTTCGAGATCCACTATCCGGCGGACTATCCGTCCGCGGAAATGGCTGGGACGACGCAGCGTTACGTCGTCAACGTGCGAAAAATCCAGGAAAAGAAGCTGCGCGAACTGGACGATAACCTGGCTCGGGAGGTCTTCAAGCTCGAGTCCCTGGACGAGTTGCGGTCCCGCATCCAGCTCAACCTGGACGGCGAGGAGCGCGTGCGCGTCCAACGGGAGCTGGAGACCGCCGTGGTGACCGAGCTCATCAAACGAAATTCGTTCGAGTTGCCCGAGCGGCTGGTCCAGTGGATGCTGGACCGGGTCATTCACGAGGCGACCGAGGGAAGGCCGGTGGGCGAAGCGTTGCACAAGGAGCTGGAGCAGCGCTATCGCGAGGGTGTGGAACGGTCGCTGCGCCGCGAGATCCTGCTCGAGGCGGTGGCGCGGCAGGAGAAGCTCGAGGTCGGCGACCAGGAAGTCGGGGAGGAGATCGACCGCATGGCTCAGGCGGATCCGCGGCAGGCCGCGCGGGTGCGGGCGCGCTACCAGGCGCCCGATCGGCGGCAGGCGCTGCGCGAATCGTTGCTCGAGCGCAAGGCATTGGACTGGTTGATCAACGCGGCGGATGTCCAGGACGAGGCGGCGGAATCGCCGCTCATCGTCCCGGCGGCCCGCTGACCGCCGCGCACGGACGGGAGGAGAGGCGTTATGGCTTTGGTGCCCATCGTTGTTGAGCAGACGGGACGGGGCGAGCGGGCGTACGACATCTATTCGCGGCTGCTCAAGGACCGCATCATCTTCATCGGGACGCCGATCGACGACATGATCGCGAACCTGGTCATCGCCCAGATGATCTTCCTCGAGGGCGAGGATCCGGATCGCGACATCAATCTCTACATCCATAGCCCGGGCGGCATGGTGACCGCGGGTCTGGCGATCTACGACACCATGCAGTTCGTGAAGCCCGACATCGCGACCCTGTGCATGGGCCAGGCGGCGAGCATGGCCGCCGTGCTGCTCGCGGCCGGGGCGAAGGGCAAGCGCACGACGCTGCCCAACTCGCGCATCATGATCCACCAGCCGCTGGGCGGCACCCAGGGCCAGGCGACGGACATCGAGATCTACACCAGGGAAATGCTCAAGATGAAGGAGCAGCTCAACATGATCCTGTCCAAGCACACCGGGCGGCCGTTGGAGCAGATCGAGAAGGACACCGACCGCAACTTCTTCATGTCGGCGGCCGAGAGCAAGGATTACGGTCTGGTGGACGAGATCATCGAAAAGCGCCGTTGAGGTAGAATGTTCCAGGCGGCACTCGGCTTCACTCAGGGAGACTCATGAAGAAGCGCATCGCCACTCCGCATCCGATCCGATGCTCGTTCTGCGGCCGCGGCCAGGACGAAGTCGCGCGGCTGGTCTCCGGGCCGTCGGTGTACATCTGCAGCGAGTGCGTCAAGCTGTGCAACGACATCCTCGAGGGCGAGCTCGAGCGCGAGCAGCCCTCGACCGTCGGGCAGCTGCCCAAGCCGGCCGAGATCAAGCGCATCCTCGACGACTACGTCGTGGGTCAGAACCGGGCCAAGAAGACGCTGGCGGTGGCGGTCTACAACCACTACAAGCGCATCTACGCCCCGGTGGGGCACGGCGACGTGGAGCTCGAGAAGTCGAACATCCTGCTCATCGGGCCCACCGGCACCGGCAAGACCCTGCTCGCGCGCACCCTGGCGCGCTTCCTCAAGGTGCCGTTCGCGATCGTCGACGCGACCAGCCTGACCGAGGCCGGCTACGTCGGCGAGGACGTCGAGAACATCCTGGTGCGGCTGCTCCAGTCGGCGGATTTCAACCTCGTCAACGCCGAGCACGGCATCGTCTACATCGACGAGATCGACAAGATCTCCCGCAAGAGCGAGAACCCCAGCATCACCCGCGACGTGTCGGGCGAGGGCGTGCAGCAGGCGCTGCTCAAGATCCTCGAGGGCACGGTCGCCAACGTGCCGCCCCAGGGCGGGCGCAAGCATCCCCAGCAGAAGTACATCGAGGTCAACACCAAGGACATCCTGTTCATCTGCGGCGGCGCCTTCGAGGGACTCGACAAGGTGATCGAACGTCGGGTGGGCCAGAAGGTGCTGGGCTTCGGCGCCGACATCCGCGGCAAGAAGGAGAAGAACATCGGCGAGCTCATCGGCCTGGTCGAGCCCGAGGATCTGCTGCGCTATGGCCTGATCCCCGAGCTGGTCGGCCGCCTGCCGATCGTGGGCGTGCTCGACTCGCTCGACGAGGAGTCCCTGGTCCGCATCCTCACCGAGCCCAAGAACGCGATCACCAAGCAGTACCAGAAGTTCTTCGAGATGGAGAGCGTCAAGCTCGACTTCACCGGCGAGGCGCTGGTCGCCATCGCCCAGCAGGCCATCAAGCGCGGCACCGGCGCCCGCGGGCTGCGCGCCGTCATCGAGGACGCGATGCTCGACGTCATGTACGACATCCCCTCGCGCCCCGACGTCATCGGCTGCACGATCGCGAAGGAATGCATCCTCAACGGAGCAGCGCCGCTGCTGACCTACCGCGGCGAACGCGAGAAGCGCCGCAAGGAAGCCTGATCGCCCCGGCGGGCGATCCCCGCTGACCGTTCGATTCGATCGAGCGGGCTCCGAGAGCCCGCAGGGAGTCCGAGTGTCCCGAGCCACCCCGAAATCCGGACGTACCAAGCCCGCCGCGAGCCCGAAGTCGGGCGCTCCGGCGCGCGGCCAGCGCCTGAGCGTGACCCGCGGCGACGACAAGTTCGAATTCGAGGACCGGCTGCCGCTCCTGCCGCTGCGCGACGTGGTCCTGTTCCCGACCATGACGCTGCCGCTGCTGGTCGGCCGGCTGCCGTCGATCAACGCCATCGAGAAGGCGGTCGCCCGCGACCGCATGCTGTTCGTCACCGCCCAGAAGCGCAGCGACGTCGCGGACCCCGGTCACGACGAGCTCTACAAGGTCGGGACGGTGGTCCGGGTGCTCCAGCTCTTCCGCCTGCCCGATGGGACGATGCGGGTGCTGGTCGAGGGCGTGGCGCGCTGCCGCGCCGAGCGCTTCCACTGGTCGAGCGACTACTACACCGTGCGCGTCGCCCTGCTCGAGGACACGCCCCCGGCGGGCAGCGAGATCGAGGCGCTGGCGCGCCACGTGCTGGCGCTGTTCGCGGAATACGTGCGGCTCAACCGCCGCATCCCCGACGAAGTCCTCACCACCGCGACCAACAGCCCCGACCCCACCACCCTGGGTCACACCGTGGCGGCGAACCTGCTCGTCAAGGTGCCGCAGAAGCAGCGGCTGCTCGAGGCCGACGATCCCGCCCAGCGCCTCAAGCTCCTGGGCGAGATGCTCGCGGCCGAGCTCGAGATCGTCAAGCTCGAACGCAAGATCGAAGGGCAGGTGCGCTCCCAGGTCCACAAGAACCAGAAGGAATTCTATCTCAACGAGCAGCTCAAGGCGATCCGCAAGGAGCTCGGACATCAGAACGAGTTCGCAAGCGAGATCGACGAGCTGTCGGCGGCGCTCAAGAAGGCGCGGCTGCCGCGCGAGGTCATGGCCAAGGCGGTCAAAGAGCTCGACCGGCTGTCGAAGATGAGCTTCATGTCGCCCGAGGCCACCGTGGTCCGCAACTACCTCGACTGGCTGGTCGCCCTGCCGTGGGCGCGCTCGACGCGCGACCTCGACGACATGAGCGAGGTCGAGCGCATCCTCGACGAGGATCACTACGGCCTGAGCAAGATCAAGGAGCGCATCGTGGAGTACCTCGCGGTGCTCAAGCTCACCGGCAAGAACAAGGGGCCGATCCTGTGCTTCGTCGGGCCCCCGGGCGTGGGGAAGACCTCGCTCGGCCGCTCGATCGCGCGCGCCCTGGGCCGCCGCTTCGTGCGCGTCGCCCTGGGCGGCGTGCGCGACGAGGCCGAGATTCGCGGGCACCGCCGCACCTACATCGGCTCGCTGCCCGGCCGCGTGATCCAGAGCCTGCGGCGCGCGGGCACCCGCAATCCCGTCTTCCTGCTCGACGAGATCGACAAGCTCGGAAGCGACTTCCGCGGCGACCCGGCCTCGGCGCTGCTCGAGGTGCTCGATCCCGAGCAGAACCACACCTTCAACGACCATTACCTCGAGGTCGATTTCGATCTCTCCCAGGTCATGTTCATCTGCACCGCGAACTCGCTGTCGTCGATCCCGCCGGCGCTCGTCGACCGCATGGAGACCCTGCGGCTGCCGAGCTACCAGGAGAGCGAGAAGATCCAGATCGCCAAGCGCTTCCTGGTTGCCAAGCAGATCGCCGCCGCGGGCCTCGAGCCCGCGGACGTGCGCATCGGCCTGCCCGCCCTGGCCGCGATCGTCAACAGCTACACGCGCGAGGCGGGGGTCAGGAACCTGGAGCGCGAGATCGCCAAGATCTGCCGCAAGACCGCGAAGAAGAAGGCCTCGGGCGCACTGCGGGGCGCGGTCACGGTGACCCCGGCGAACCTGCACAAGTTCCTCGGCACGCCGCACTACCTGGACATGGCGGTCGAGCGCGTCAACCGCGTCGGCATCGCCGACGGCCTGGCGTGGACCGAGGTCGGGGGCGATCTCCTCACCATCGAGGTGAGCATCGTTCCCGGCAAGGGCGACCTCCAGCTCACCGGCAAGCTCGGCGAGGTGATGCGCGAGTCGGGGCAGGCCGCGCTGACCTGGATCCGCTCGCGCGCCGCGCGCCTCGGGCTCGACAAGTGGTTCTACAAGGAGATCGACGTCCACGTGCACGTGCCCGAGGGCGCGATCCCCAAGGACGGGCCCTCGGCCGGCATCACGATCGCGACCGCGCTGGTGAGCGCGCTCACCGGGGTGCCCACGCGCGCCGACATCGCGATGACCGGCGAGATCACGCTGCGCGGCACGGTGCTGGCGATCGGCGGTCTGGTCGAGAAGGCGCTGGCGGCGCGGCGCACCGGCCACAAGACCATCCTGCTGCCGCGCGCCAACGAGAAGGATCTGGCCGAGCTGCCCGAGGACCTCAAAGCCGATCTCGAGTTCGTCTTCGTCGACAGCATGGACCAGGTGCTCGAGGCGGCGCTCGAGCGTCCGCTGTCCGCCCCGGCCGAAGCGCCCCAACTCGCGCCCGCGCTGCCCGCTTCCGGCGCCGAGCCACCGCCCCAGCCCTACGCCCACTGACGCGGGTGAGGGAGCGCCCGATGAGCCACGCCTCCCCGCGCACCGGTCAGGCGACTCGGACCCGGCTGTTCACGCCCGGGCCGGTCGAGATTCCCGTCCGCGTGCTCCGCGCCCTGTCCCAGGTCCCGCCCCACCACCGCACCGATGAGTTCCGCGCCACGCTCAAGCGCGTCACCGACGCGCTGCGCGAGCTGCACGGCACCGCCGGGGAGGTGTTCCTGCTCGCGGCCTCGGGGACCGGGGCGATGGAGGCCGCAGTCGTGAACCTGATGTCGCCCGGCCAGAAGGCGCTCGCGATCACGGGCGGCAAGTTCGGTGAGCGTTGGAAGAACCTGCTCACCGCCTACGGCGTGCCGCACGAGACGCTCGAGGTCGAGTGGGGGCGGGCGGTGGAGCCGGCCGCGCTCGCGCGGGCGCTCGACCGGGACGCGGAGATCACGACCGTGTTCGCGACCCACAGCGAGACCTCGACCGGAGCGCTCCACGACGCCCAGGCGCTCGCCGCCATCACGCGCGAGCGCGGCCGGCGCATCGTGCTGGACGCCGTGACGAGCCTGGGGGTGCATCCGCTGCCCCAGGACGCCTGGGGCATCGACGTGGTCGTGTGCGGCTCGCAGAAGGGCCTCATGGTGCCGCCCGGCATCGCCACCTTGAGCCTCACGCCGCAGGCCGCGGGCGCGATCGAGTCGGGACTGCCGCGGTTCTACTTCGACCTGCGCAAGGCGAGGAAGAGCATGCCGCTCGGTGAGACCGCCTTCACGCCGCCGGTGAGCCTGGTGCTGGCCCTCGAGGAGTCGCTGGCGATGATCCGCGAGGAAGGCCTGGAGGAGGTCCACCACCGCCACCGCCGGCTCGCCCATGCGGCGCGTGCCGGGGCGCTGGCGCTGGGCTTCCAGCTCTACCCGGCGAGTCCTTCGCATGCCGTGACGGCGCTGCTGCCGCCCCCGGGGCTCGAGGCGCCGGCGATTGTCAAGCGCCTGCGCGAGCGGCATGGCATGGTCGTCGCGGGCGGGCAGGACCAGCTCAAGGGGAAGATCCTGCGCATCGGCCACATGGGCCACTACGATCTCGGCGACCTCCACGCGCTCCTCGGGGCGCTCGAAGAGTGCGTGGCGGCGCTGGGCAGGCCTGCGTCCGGCAGCATCGCGGCCGCGAGCCGGGCGTGGGAGCAGGCATGAAGGTCCTCGTCGCGGACGCGCTCGATCCCGCCGCCGTCGCGAAGCTGCGCGCCGCCGGGCACGACGCGGTCGTCCGCACCGGACTTCAGGGCCTGCCGCTCGCCGAGGCGCTGGGCGGCGTGGACGCGCTGCTCGTGCGCGGCGCCACCAAGGTGACTGCCGAGGTCCTGCGCGGCGCTCCGTCGCTCAAGCTCGTGGTGCGGGTCGGCACCGGGCTCGACAACATCGACGTCGCGGCCGCGCGCGAGCGCAAGGTGCGGGTCGCGAACACGCCGGCGGCGAACGCCGTGTCGGTGGCCGAGCTCGTGTTCGGGCTCCTCATCGCGTTCGAGCGCCATGTGGCGCCCGCGGCGGCCGACCTGCGCGGCGGCGTGTGGGAGAAGACCAAGTACATGGGCCGCGAGCTGGCGGAGAAGCGCATCGGCATCGTCGGATTCGGTCGTATCGGGCGCGAAGTCGCGACCCGCGCACACGCCTTCGGCATGCTGGCGGCCTGGTGCGATCCGTTCGTGCTTCAGACCCCCTCGGGATTTCAGTGGGCGCGCCGCACCACGCTCGAGGCGATGCTCCCGGAATCCGACTACCTGTCGCTCCACCTGCCGCTCAACGACGAGACCCGCGGGGTGATCGGCGCAAGTGAGCTCGCGGCCATGAAGCCCGCGGCGGTGATCGTGAACTGCGCGCGCGGCGGGCTCGTGGACGAGGGGGCGCTCTTCAAGGCGCTCCAGGCCGGCGGGCTGAGGGGCGCCGCACTCGACGTGTACGAGACCGAACCCCCCGGCCGGCACCCGCTCCTCGAGTTGCCCAACGTCATCGCCACGCCTCACTTGGGCGCCTCGACCCTCGAGGCCCAATCGCGCGCCGCGCTCGAGGCCGTCGAGATCCTGATCGAAGCCTTCGACAAGAGCGCGCCCTGACGAGCGGCCTCAGGATCCCATCCACCTAGCCACAAGTTGCTCAATGCCTTAGCCCCCAGCTGCCCGGTTGGAGGCCTGCCTGCGCGCCCTCGAGGGGTGCCGGCGGGAGCCGGCAGAAAAGACAAGAACCTGTAGAGCCGGGCTGGTAAGATTAATGGGAAAGCACCGGCAACCGGGCGGGGTGGAATCCCGAAGGGTGGGCAGCGATGCCTGCCTGACACTCGTTTGGCGGACACCGCCAGGCGGGCATCACGGCGGCCGGAATCGGCGCAACCCCCTGCGCCCAAACAGCCAACTCGCTCAACCGATCGGGCCGACCCCGGGGCCCCCGGGGGTTCCATCTCGATGGCCGCACCGCGCGCATCCGCATTCCCCCGCAAGTGCGTCACCGACACCGAACGCAGGATTCGAGCCGCTTCGTCTTTCCTCGCCGCTTCGAACCCGCGCTCCGCCACCCACTTCATGATTGAAGGCCCGCCCCGGATCTCGGGGCACCTCGACCTTTCGCTCGTTCGTTTCGCGAGCCTTCCGGCGCTCGGTTGCTGCTCCCAGGAGGGAACATGAAAACGTTGGCCGCAAGTCGTCCCGGTCGGTGGCCCGGCGCCCTCGCCGCCGTCGCCGTCGCGCTCGTCACCCTCACGGGGGGCGCTTCGGCGCAGACGATCGGGGACTTCCGTTCGGTCGCCACGGGCAACTGGAGCGCCACCTCTACCTGGGAGACCTGGGATGGCGGGGCGTGGGTCCCGCCGGCGGCAGCGCCTTCGAGCACCGACGGCGTCATCGAGATCCGAAGCGGGCACACCGTGACGATCGATGCCACGGTGATCTACGACCAGGTCGTCGTGGACGCGGGCGGCCAGGTGACGGTCGCGGCGACGGTGACGCACACGCTCGCCAATGGCGCGGGAACGGACCTGGTCATCAACGGCACGTGGCTCAATCAGGGCGGCACCTGGACCGTCACCGGGGCGGCGTGGTCGGTGGGGGCGGGCGGCACGTACATCCACAACACCACCTCCGGGATCTCGACGCCGCTGGGAGCCGCCACGCTGGATGCGGCGAGCACCTTCATCTACCGCGGCAGCTCGACCCTGACCCCCGCCGTGTCCACGTCCGGCCGGACCTACGGCAACCTCACGCTCGAGAGCACGTCGGGAAGCTGGTCCACCTCGGCCTCCGGAGCGGGCACCCTGACGATCAACGGCGACTTCACGATCGGCTCGGGCGTCACGTTCAGCACCACCCAGACCGGCACGATGACCTTTGCCGGCAACTTCACGAACAACGGGACGCTCACGAACAGCACCGGCACCCAGGTCTACACCTTCACCGGGTCCGGCAAGAGCGTCAGCGGCTCGGGCGCGATCTCGTTCGAGACCTTCAACGTGAACTCTGGCGCCTCGATCACCCTGGGCAGCCCGGTGACGATCGCCTCCACCTTCGCCGGAACGGTGAATAGCGGCGCCACGCTCGCGACCGCGGCCGCGCTCACCGTGAGCGGCTCGCTCACCGTGGGCGGCACGCTTCAGCTCAACACCGGTGGATCGGTGAGCGGCGTCGTGACCTATTCCGGCACCGGAGCGCTGGTCTACAACCACACCGGCTCGTTCACGATCGGCAACGAGTGGACCACGACCGGCGCCGTGGGCGCGGGCGTGCCGGCGAACGTGACGATGCAGGGCGGCGGCACGCTCAACTTCCCGAGCGGCACGCGCGGTACGCCCGGCAACCTCACGCAGAACACCGGCACGCTCAGCCTCGGCACCTCGACGCTCGAGGTGGGCGGCAATGTGAGCGTGACGTCCACGCTCTCGGCCGGGAGCGCCAACCTGAAATTCAATACCGGATCCACCGCCACGCTGGGCTGCAATGTCGGCGGGGTCAGCTTCAACGCGGTCACCGTGGACAAGGGCGCGGGCTCGCTCTCAATGAACTGCGACATGACGGCCAACGGCGGTCTCACGGTGAGCACCGGGACGTTGAACGTGGAGGCGCATACGCTGAACTCGGCCGGCTTGGTCGTGAGCACGGGCGCGACCATGCAGGTCGTGAGCGGATCAACGACCTTCACCAATTCCATCCAGTGCGACGGCAGCTACGTCGGCGGCAGCTCGACCAACTTCCTGACCCTCGGCGGGGCTCCGGGCACATGGTCGACCACGAACCCGGCTCAGAGCTTTGGGGGCGTCTCGATTGCGGGGAGCGTGTCGCTGGGCTCCGCGGTGACTGTCTACGAGCTCACCGTCCTGAGCACGCACGACATCAACCTGGCCGGATTCAATCTGACCGCGCAGAGCGACGTCACGACCCAAACGGTGAGCACCCTGACGGTGCCCTCGGGCTCCACGCTTTCGGTGGGGCGCAACCTGCACCTGAGCCAGACCGGCGTTTACAACTCGGGCGGAACGCTTCTGTTCACCGGTGCCCAAAATGGCGCCGGGGACTGGAGCAATTCGGTGGGCACTCCGAGCTACGGCGCCGTGGTCATCGCCTCCGGGGCCTCGATCACGGGGTCCTCGACCGTCCGCGCCAGCTCGCTGACGTTGAACGGCACCTTCAACCTCCAGGGATTCTCCGGATTCCAGGCCATCGTGTCCGGGAACACCGACCTCAACACCGGGGGCAATATCACCTTCGTTGGGGGTGGCATCTTGCAGACGGGTTCACTGCGCTCGTTTGGCGGAACGCTGACCGGCTCGCCGCCCGGACTCGTGCGACTGACGGGAAGCTCCGGGCAGCTGGGCGGCACGTCGGTCTTGTCGGTGGGCGATCTCGAGATCGGATCAGGCGCGGCCACCACCCTTGCCGGCGACGTGAGTGTCACGAATTCCCTCACGCTCTCGGGCGGCAACGTCACGACCGGCTCGAATACTCTCATCATGGTCTTTCCCTCCACCGTGACGCGCACGAGCGGGGGCGTGGCCGGCAACCTGCGCAAGCACTTCGTGGGCGGGCCGACGCCGAGCGTGACC
>JBGQIE010000058.1:0-16005 GCA_041498315.1 Candidatus Eiseniibacteriota bacterium | reverse complement strand
GGCCCGGGGCCACTTGCCCCGGGCCTGTTTCGTCACCCGGATGGGAGAGCCCAACCGCAACTGACCGGTTCGCCCTGATGCCCAGCCCGGCGAGGGCCTGATGCCTTGCCGTTCAGTCGTTTGCGGTCGCGGCGCGAGGCGGCGGGAGGGAACGGCCGATTAGCGACACTAATCGATTGGGAACAAATGGCTTGACACGGCACGTATACTTTAGGACCATTGACCTCAAGAAGAACTCTCAGGGGCATCCCTCTGGCCGCGCCTCAGGCCGTGGCGGGCAGCAGGGCAAACCTTTGTCTCCCCCGCGGTGGGCCCTTCCGTTTGTTTCTTAAGAAGCGCAGAGCTCGAAAGGAGTTTCATTTCATGAGGTTGCTACAGGGCTTTGCAGTCGCAGCACTGCTCGCCATCGCGATCGTGGCTCCGCAGCCGGCGTCCGCGCAGGCGACGCTCGACACGCCAGGTATCGCCGTGACGGACAACTCGGCCTCCTACATCGCGTTCCTGGTGACGGCTGGGGCGAGCGGGGCACCGTACGGGTTCACGGTCGAGTGGATGCCACTGGCCGACTACAACCTCACGGGTTGGCCCGTGGACGGCTACCCGGTTCCGGGATTCAACTATTGCACGTTCGACGGGCAGCCGACGTTCCGCGTCACGCCGGGAGTCTTCGACTTCCTGCTCGGCGCCAATACGGGAGCCAGGATCTACCTGGGCGAGCTGTTCGACGAGACCGGGCTCTACACCACCTACCTGGACGAGCTGAGCCCCGAGTCCCAGTACGTCGTGCGCGTTCGCGCGGAAGGTGGCCCGGGATTCAACACCAGCCTCAACTCGGGCACGTTGAACGCCTCGTCGGGGACCCACGAGGTGTGCCGTTTCACCCTCGGCTACTGGAAGAACCACCCCTCGGTGTGGCCGGTCCTGAGCCTCAGTCTGGGGAACGTCGTCTACAACCAGGCCCAGCTGCTCCTGATCCTGGGCCAGCCCTCGCTTGGCAACGGGCTCAGCATTCTCGCCCACCAGTTGATCGCGGCCAAGCTCAACGCGCTGCTCGCGACTCCGCCGGCTGGCATCGTCAGCGCGATCGCGGCGGCCGACGCGATGATCGGCAACCTGATCTGCCGGCCGATCCCGGGCTGGGGCAGCCTGAGCCCGAGCAGCGTGAACTCGCTCTCGATCCAGCTCGACGACTTCAACAACGGTAAGACCAGCGGCGACGACTGTCATCCGACGGCTGCTCGCGCTACCACCTGGGGCCGGCTCAAGACGCTCTACCGATAGACGGCTCACCCCTCTTCACCAAACGGCCCGGGGCCACGCGCCCCGGGCCGTCGTCGTTCCCGGCTGCCGACCGCTTTCGCATCTCATTTTGGTATCAATTGGTACCCCTTACCGCCCGCCCGCGGGCGCGTCATGATGATGTAGCCGTCCTCGCCGGTCCCAAGTCTCATCACCGGGAGATGGCCGGCAAGCCGGTCGGGTGTCCCCCTCCAGTCTGCGAATTCGCACCGCGCTTCGTCGAATGCAGCCGCCTCGAGGAGGATTACCATGAACCGTTGGCTTCGAGTTTTCGTGCGAGCGGGAGCGCCGCTGGCGCTGTTGCTCGCCGCGGCACTGCCCACCCACGCCGCCCCCTACGACCCCCCTGCACTGTCGGTGGTCGACGCGGGCTTGTTCCAGGTCACGCTGCACGTCCAGGCTGGGACGAGTGGCGCGCCCAGCGGCTTCCTCGTCCAGTGGATGGATGTGGACGACTTCGACCGCCTCGGCGGCTGGCCGGCAGACTCCGACCCGGCGCTCGTCTTCTGCGCCTACATCGGCGTGCCGACCCTCAATCTGTGGGGCGCCACGGACTTCCGCCTTGCACCCCGGGCCGATGCGATGGTCCAGCCCGGCGACGTGTTCGACGAGACCGGCATCGTGACCAACGCGATCGACGTTCTCCAGCCCGGCCATCAGTACGTGTTCCGGGCGCGAACGGTTGGAGACGCGTCGTCCGGGGCCAGCAGTTACTCGCTGATGGCCGACGCCATGACCCTGGGCTCCGCGGAGTGCACGCAGGGGTTCTGGAAGAACCACGAGGACTTGTGGCCCCCGCCCTGCACCCCGATGCTTCTCGGCACCGTGGACTACACCAAGAGCCAGCTGCTCGCGATCCTCAACGAGCCCGCGCGGGGCAACGGCCTCATATCGCTCGCCCACCAGCTGATCGCGGCCAAGCTCAACTTCTGCAACGGCTCCAATTCGGCGCCGATCGCGGCGACGATTGCCGCCGCGGATGCGCTCATCGGCGGCCTGGTGTGTCCGCCCATCGGATCGGGCTACCTCGAGCCGTCGGCGACGAGTAGCTTCACCGAGCAGGTTGACGAGTTCAACAACGGCAAGCTCGGCGGCGTCATCGACTGCCCGACACCGGTGCACACGAACGCGACCTGGGGAAAGCTCAAGCGGCTCTATCGTTGAGATACGCGGGCTTCACATCGCGCCGCCCTGAGTGAGAAGATGGCGGCGCGATGCCGGCCACGCCCGTCCTCGATCTCCTGCGTCACGGCCGCGCCGAGAACGCCGGCCCGGCGGGGGATCACGCCCGCCCCCTGACCCCCGACGGCCGGAGCGCCCTCGAGCGGCTCGGCGCCCGCCTCGAACGCGAGGGCACCCGCCACGACTGCGCCTTCGCGAGCCCGCTCGCGCGCGCCGCCGAGTCGGCCCGGGCCCTGCTCGCGGCCTTCCCCGACCCTCCCGCGGTCGAGACCCTGGCCGCACTCGCGCCCGAGGCGTCCCCGACCGGCCTGCTCGACGCGCTCCGGCGCCTCGGCGTGACGGGCGGGCATACCCTGCTGGTCGGGCACCAGCCGCTCCTCGGCCAGATCGCGCTGCTCCTAACCGGAGCCGAGACCGCGTTCGCGCCGGGCTCGATGGTCCGGATCGAGTGCCCGCAGGGGCCGGTCGCGGGCACGGGCCGCATCCTGCTCGCGCTCCACCCCGGTCCTGGCGGATGAGCCCCGGGGCCGGGATGAGGGCCGGCGCGGGGTTTCGGCGCGACCCGGTCCGATGCTAGGCTCAGGGGCATCCTGGTGCGGAATCCGGCCGAACTCGAGGAGGCAGGCATGACGGTCGATCGGCTGTCCAAGCCCGAGACTCGACGCACGACCACCACGAGCGACATCGTGCTGGATGGCCTGTTCACCGGAATGATCGGGGCGATCGCGGTCGCCCTGTGGTTTCTGGCGCTCGACCTGATCGCGGGCCGTCCGCTCTACACGCCCGCGCTGCTCGGCAGCCTGCTGCTCCACGGCGGCGAGGCCGCGCGCCAGGCGGCCATCGCCCCGCTCGAGATCGCGGCCTACACCGCGTTTCATTTCATCGCCTTCATCCTCGTGGGGCTGGCGCTGTCCTGGATGATGACGATGTTCGAGCGCTTCCCGATCATGTTCTTCGTCATCCTGCTCCTGTTCGTGTGTCTCCAGCTCGCCTTCTTCGGGCTCAACGTGGCCCTGGGGGCGCAGCTCATGGGCCGGCTCCCGGCCTGGACGGTGGTGGTCGCCAACATCCTCGCCGCGGTCGGCATGGTGCTCTACCAGTGGCGGCGCCACCCGGGCGTGCTCAAGGGGGTCGAGAAGCTATGGGAGGACACCGCGACGTGAGCACCCTCAAGGGCCAGATCGCGCTGATCACCGGGGGGAATCGCGGCATCGGCCGCGGCATCGTCGAAGCCCTGGCGGGCGCGGGGCTGACCGTCGTGCTCACGGCGCGCGCCCTCCCCGACGCCGAGCGCGCCGCGCGCGAGGTCGGACACGGCGCCCGCGGGCTGGCATGCGACGTGCGCTCGCAGGAGTCGGTCGAGCGCTTGTTCCACGAGGTCGACCTCGCGCCCGGCGGCCCCGACATCCTGGTCAACAACGCCGGGATCGGCCTGTTCGCGCCGGTCGCGGACCTGAGCCCCGACGACTGGCGCGCGGTGATCGAGACCAACCTCAACGGCGTGTTCTACTGCTGCCACGAGGCCATTCCGCGCATGCGCAAGCGCGGCGGCGGCTATATCTTCAACATCTCCTCCCTCGCCGGCAAGAACCCGTTCGCGAACGGCGCCGCCTACAACGCGAGCAAGTTCGGGCTCAACGGCTTCAGCGAGGCGCTCATGATGGAGGTGCGCTACGACAACATCCGCGTCTCGTACCTGATGCCGGGGAGCGTGGCGACCGAGTTCGGGCGGGGCGCGCGCGACAAGATGGAGTGGGCGCTGCAGCCCGCCGACGTCGCCGAGGTGGTGCTCGACCTGCTGCGCTCGCCGCCGCGCGCGCTCTACAGCCGGGTCGAGCTGCGGCCCAGCCGCCCGCCGCGCAAGAGCTGAGGGCGCCGGCCGCCGGCGCAGCGCCCGCCGGCCGCTACTCCAGCTGCTTGTGGAAGCGCCGCACCGCGAACTGGAAGGTGAGCGCCGCGAACCCCACCAGCATGAGCACCTGCGGCCACAGCTCCTTGAGCCCCACGCCCTTGAGGATGATGCCGCGCATGATCTGCAGGTAGAAGGTGAGCGGGAGCAGATAGCCGATCTCGTGGGCGACCGGCGGCATGGCCTCGCGTGGGAACATGAATCCCGACAGCAGAACATTCGGGAGCAGGAAGAAGACCGAGGCCTGGATCGCCTGGGCCTGGGCGCGGGCCAGGGTCGAGATGAAGAGCCCGAGCGCCAGGCTGGCGATGATGAACAGCAGCGACACGCCGTAGATGAGCGGCACGCTGCCCCGAATCGGGACCCGGAACACGAAGTGACCCAGCAGCAGCACCGCGGTGAGCTGGACCAGCCCCACGAGCAGGTAGGGCGTGATCTTGCCGGTCATGATCTCGCTGGGCGTCAGCGGCGTGACGATGAGCTGCTCGAGCGTGCCGTGCTCGCGCTCCTTCACGATCGAGATCGCGGTGATGATGATGAGGACGTTGGACAGCAGCATGCCGATGATCCCGGGCACGATGAACAGCACGCTCTTGAGGGCCGGGTTGTAGAGCGGCCGCACCCGCACATCGAGCGGAAACTGCCGGGGCGCCCCGGCGGCACGGGCCTGCACGATCTCGATATTGACGCGCTGGCCCACCAGCTGGGCGGCGCCGATCGCGCTCTGCGAGGCGGTGGGATCGGTGGCGTCGACCAGCACCTGGATCTGCGCCGGGCGCCCGCTCTTGATGCGGCGCGCGTAGTCCTCGGGAATGACGATCGCCGCGCGCGCCCGGCCGGCGTCCACGCGCTCGAGCGCCGCCGGGTAGGAGTTGGCCTGCTCCCGCATGCGGAAGTTCCCGGTGGCCTGGAAGCGCTGGACCAGCTCGCGGCTCTCCTGGGTGCGGCTCGCGTCGAACACGACGGTCGGCAGGTTGCGCACGTCCTGCCGGATCGCGAAGCCGAACAGCAGCAGCTGCATGACCGGGACGCCCAGCATGAGCGAGAGCGTGGCGCGATCGCGCCGCATCTGGATGAACTCCTTGCGGATGATCGAGCCCAGCCGCCGCCGGTTCATCCGTTCTTCTCCTGGAGCAGGACGAAGATGTCCTCGAGCGTCAGGTTGGCGCCGAAGGCGTGGCGCACCTCGTCGGGGGTGCCAAGCGCGGTCAGCCGGCCGCGGGAGAGAAACGCCAGGCGGTCGAAGCGCTCGGCCTCGTCCATGTAGTGGGTGGTGACGATGATGGTCGTGTCCTCGGCCGAGAGGCCGCGGATGATTTGCCAGAACAGCCGCCGGGCCGCCGGATCGACGCCCGCCGTGGGCTCGTCGAGGAACAGGACGCGCGGCCGGTGGAGCAGCGCGCAGCCGAGCGCGAGCCGCTGCTTCTCGCCCCCCGAGAGCGGCAGGACCAGCCGGTCCGCCAGTGCTCCGAGCTGCATGCGCTCGACCGCCCAGGCCACGCGCGCGGCGAGCTCCCCGTCGAGCCCGTACACGCCGCCGTAGAAGCGCAGGTTCTCGGTCACCGTGAGGTCGCGGTAGAGCCCGAAGGACTGGGACATGTAGCCGATCAGGGCCTTGACCTGGTCGGGCTGCCTGGCCACGTCGATGCCGGCCACGATCGCGGTGCCCGCGGTGGGCGCGAGCAGCCCGCACAGCATGCGGATGACGGTGGTCTTGCCCGAGCCGTTGGGGCCGAGGATGCCGAAGATCTCGCCGCCCCGGATGTCGAAGGTGACGTCGTCCACGGCCAGCGTGGTCGGGAAGCGCTTCGTGAGGCCGCGGACCTGGATGACGGCCTCGCCGGGGCTCATGGCGCGCGGCTCGCGGGCGGGGCGCCGGCCGGCGCGGGCTCGATACGGGCGTCGGCCGGCAGTCCGGGCTTGAGGCGGCCGCCCTGGGATTCGATCGCGATCTTGACCCCGAACACGAGGTTGGCGCGCTCCTCCTCGGTGAGGGCGGCGCGCGGGGTGAACTCCGCGCGGGTCGCGATCTCGACGACGCGGCCCCGGTACTCGTGCGGGTCGCCGGTCACGCGCACCGTAGCCAGATCGCCGCGCCGCACCCGGCCGACCTTGGGCGCGCCAACGAACACCCGCATCCACAGCCGGTCGGGATTCCCGAGCGTGACGACCGGCACGTTGGGCGCTGCGATCTCGCCCTGGTTGAGGTTCTTGAGCAGCACCACCCCGTCGATCGGGGCCAGGAGCACCAGCTCGTGGGCGCGGCTGCGCGCCGCATCGAGCTGGGCCCGGGCCGACGTCTCGGCCTCGCGCGCGGCGCGCACGACGTCGGAGCGCGAGCCCGCGCGCAGCAGGTCGTAGCGCTCCCGCGCCGCCGAGCGCCGCGCCGTGGCGGCGTCGCGGGCCGAGAGCGCCCGGTCGAGGTCGGCCGCGGCGACCACGTGATGCTGGTAGAGGGTTTCGGCGCGCGCCGCTTCCGACCGGGCCAGCTGCGACTGGGCGGTGGCGGCTTCGAGATCGGCCTGGGCGGCGTCCAGCTCCTGGGAGCGCGCGCCGGCCTGGAGGTCGCGGAGCTGGGCGACCGCGCGCTCGGCGTCGGCGGCGCGCGCCTCGAGCGCCGCGAGGACTTCGCCCTGGTCGAGCACCGCGAGCGTGTCGCCCACGCGCACCGTGTCGCCTTCGTCCACCCGCAGGCGCTGGAGCCGGCCGCCGACCTGCGAGGCGACGTCCACCTCGTCGAGCTCGATGGTGCCGCTTCCGGTCACGCCCCCGTCGCTCCCGCAGCCCAGGCCGGTCGCGACCAACGCCAGCGCGGCCAGCGCGCGGACGGCGGCACCGCGCGGGCCGGACCGCTGTGCGCCTGGGTCGCGGGGCAGCATGCGTGGGCACTCTACGATGGATTCCGCCCCGCCAACAACCCCGGCCGCCGGCCCGGGCGGGGACCAAGCCCGTTTTCGCGCGACCGGCGCCGGGGCCGTCCCGGGGCCCGCATTGAGCCCCGCACCGGGGATGGGATAGCCTGTCGGACGAACATGCGGTCTTCCCGCACCCACCCGCCCGGCGGGCTCGAGCGTCCATCCTTCGCACGAGGCAGTGGCACTTCATTTCGAGGAGGAAGCGTGAAGCGCAGCCTGGAGATCTCCCTCGCCCTGATCCTCGCGGTCGCCCCGCTGTCGGCCCCGGCCGCCGCGGTCCGGAAATCCCCGGCCTCGAGCCCCAAGACCGCCGCTGGCCCCGCCGCCGCCGTGGCGGCGAAGCCCGGCGCGATTTCGGGCGTGTCCGATGCGCCGTTCTGGTCGGGCCGCCCCAGCGCCTCGGCCTTCGCCCGCATCCAGGCCGACCGCATCGCGCGCGCGAAGAAGAACATCGAGCGCATGCTCGCCGCCTCCGGCCCGCGCACGATCGAGAACACGCTCCAGCCCTACGACGATGCCCTGCTCGAGCTCGACGCCGCCAGCTCCCAATGCGGGCTCATCGAGGAGGTGCACCCCGATTCGGCGGTGCGCGTGAGCGCCGAGAAGGCGACCCAGGACGTCTCGGCCTACTACTCGCAGCTGTCGCTCAACCGGAAGGTCTACGATGCGATCGCCGGGCTCGATACCAGCGGCTCCGATCCCGAGACCCGGTACTACCTCCGGACCACGCTGCGGGACTTCCGGCTCGCGGGCGTGGACAAGGACGACTCGACGCGCCGGCAAATCCAGGCGCTGCGCGAGCAGCTCGTCAAGGTGGGCCAGGCCTTCGACCGCAACATCCGTGAGGACCACCCGACCGTGGTGCTCGACGGCGTGGCCGATCTCGAGGGGCTGCCCCAGGACTTCATCGACCACCACAAGCCGGGCACGGACGGCAGGATCACGCTGTCGATCGAATACCCCGACTACTTCCCGGTCATGACCTACGCGAAGCGCGAAGCGGTGCGGAAGAAGATGTACATGACCTATCAGAATCGCGCCTATCCGAAGAACATGGCGGTGCTCGACACCATCCTCGACCTGCGCTACCGCCTGGCGCGGCTGATCGGATTCTCGAACTACGCCGACTACGATTGCGCCGACAAGATGGTCGGGAGCGCCCAGAACGCCTCCGACTTCATCCACAAGGTCGTGGACGCCGCCTCCGAGCGGCTCGGCCGGGACTACAAGACGCTGCTCGACCGCAAGCGCATGGACGTCCCGGGCGCGACCGGGATCGACTGGTGGGACCGGTTCTACTGGACCAGTCTGGTCAAGAAGGAGCAGTACGACTTCGACACCCAGGTCTTCCGCCCCTACTTCCCCTACGAGCGGGTCAAGCAGGGCGTGCTCGACGTGACCAGCCGGATGTTCGGCGTGACCTACCGGCAGGTCAAAGGGGCGCCGGTGTGGGATCCGTCGGTCGAGTGCTGGGAGATGATCGAGGACGGCAAGCTGGTCGGCCGTTTCTACTTCGACATGCATCCGCGCCCGAACAAGTACAACCACGCCGCGCAGTTCGACGTGCGCACCGGGGTCGAGGGTCGGCAGATTCCCGAGGCGGCGCTCATCTGCAACCTGCCCGGCGGTCCCGGGGATCCGGGCCTGTGCGAGCTCGAGGACGTCAATACCTTCTTCCACGAGTTCGGCCACCTGCTGCACACGCTGTTCGCCGGCCACCACCGCTGGGTCGGCATCGGCGGCATCCGCACCGAGCACGATTTCGTCGAGGCGCCGTCGCAGATGCTCGAGGAGTGGATGCGCGACCCGGCCGTGCTCCAGACCTTCGCGCGGCACTACCAGACCGGCGAGCCGGTGCCCGCCAAGCTGGTCGAGCAGATGCGGCGCGCCGACGACTTCGGCAACCTCGACCCGCGCGCGATCGACGTGCGGCGCCAGATGGTGCTCGCCGATCTGTCGCTCTCGATCTACAACCGGCCGCCGTCGCAGGTCAACACCGACTCGCTGAACGCGCAGCTCACGAACCGCTACACGCCCTACCCGTACGTGCCGGACACCCATTTCCAGTGCTCCTTCGGCCACCTCTACGGCTACGGGGCGGGCTATTACACCTACATGTGGTCGCTCGTGATCGCGAAGGACATGTTCAGCAAGTTCGATCGCAAGAATCTGCTCGATCCCACGATCGCGAAGCGCTACCGGGACACCGTGCTCGCCCCGGGGGGCTCGGCGCCGGCCGCCACGCTGGTCGCCAACTTCCTCGGGCGCCCGTTCAGCTTCGAGGCCTACCGGTTGTGGCTCAACCAGACCGGGCCGAACTGAGGTCCCGGGCGTGAAGCGCGACGCGACGGCGCCGGCCCACGCCGGCCCGGCGCCCGGCTCGAGCCCGGGCGCCGGGCCACTCGACGGGGACGCCCCGTTCTGGACCGGCGCCCCCGATGCCACGGAATTCCCGCACCGCGCGACGGAGCACCTCGAGCGCGCGCGCCGGGCCATCGCGGCCCTGCTCGCGGTGACCGGGCCGCGCACCCCCGAGAACACGTTGCGGCCCTACGACGACGCCCGGCTCGAGCTCGATGCGGTGGGCTCCCAGGCCTCGCTGGTCGAGAACGTCCATCCCGACGCCGGGCTGCGCGCCGCGGCCGAGCAGGTGACCCAGCAGGCCTCCGCGTTCGCGACCGAGCTGTCGCTCAACCGCCCGGTGTACGACGCGCTCACCGCGATGGATCTCTCCCGCGCCGACGCCGCGACGCGTCACTACGTCGAGACCACGCTGCGTGACTTCCGACTCTCGGGCGTGGACCGCGACGAGCCGACGCGCCGGCGCATCCAGGCCCTCAACGAGGAGCTGGTCGGGATCGGCCAGGAGTTCGCCCGTAACATCCGCGGCGATCATCGCACCGTCGTGGTGGGAAGCGCGGCCGAGCTCGAGGGCCTGCCCGCGGACTATGTCGCGCGCCACGCCCCGGGCGCGGACGGCGTCATCACGCTCACGATCGACAACCCCGACGCGACCCCGGTGTTCATGTACGCGGCGCGCGGGGAGCTGCGGCGCCGCATGCACTTGGAGTACAACAACCGGGCCTATCCGGCGAACGTCGCCGTGCTCGAGCGCATGCTCGCGAAGCGGCACGAGCTCGCGACCCTGCTCGGCTTCGCGCACTGGGCCGACTACGTCACCGCAAACAAGATGGTCGGCAACGCGGCCGCGGCGGAGGCGTTCATCGGCCGCATCGTCGAGGCCGCGACCGATCCCGCCGCCGCGGATTACCAGACCCTGCTCGAGCGCAAGCGCGCGGACGATCCCGGCACCGCCGGGCTCAAGGCGTGGGAGGCCACCTACTATGGCGAGCAGGTCCGCAAGTCGCGATACGATCTGGACGCCCGCGAGCTGCGACCCTACTTCCCGTTCCGGCTGGTCCGCCAGGGGGTGCTCGATCTCTCGGCGCGGCTGTTCGGCGTGAGCTTCAGGCGCCGCGAGGACGCTCCGGTCTGGCATCCCGCGGTCGAGTGCTGGGAGCTGGTCGAGGACGGCCGCGTGGCCGGACGCTTCTACCTCGACATGCACCCGCGCCCCGACAAGTACAGCCACGCCGCGCAGTTCGACATCCGCACCGGCGTGCGCGACCGCCAGATCCCCGAGGCGGCGCTCATCTGCAACTTCCCGGGCGGCGATCACGGCGATCCCGGCCTCATGGAGCACGGCGACGTCCGTACCCTGTTCCACGAGTTCGGTCATCTGCTCCACAACCTGTTCGCGGGGCGCCAGCGCTGGCTCGGCATCGGCGGCATCCGGCCCGAGGCCGACTTCATCGAGGTGCCGTCCCAGCTCTACGAGGAGTGGTGCTGGGATCCGGCGGTGCTCGGGACCTTCGCCCGGCATCACGTCACCGGCGAGCCGATTCCCGCCGACCTGGTGCGCCGCCTCAAGCGCGCGAGCGAGTTCGGCAAGGGACTCCAGATGCGGCGCCAGATGGTGTTCGCCCACCTCGCGCTCGCGGCCTTCGATCGCCCGCCGGCGGGTGTCGACATCGACGCGCTCTACCGCGACTTCACACAGCGTTACGTGCCCTTCCCTTACGTCGAGGATACGCACTTCCCGTGTGGCTTCGGCCACCTCGACGGCTATTCCGCGCTCTACTACAGCTACATGTGGTCGCTCGTCATCGCCAAGGACTTCTTCGGGCGCTTCGACCGCACGAACCTGATGGACGACTCGGTCGCGAGGCGCTACCGCGAGACCGTGCTCGAGCCCGGCGGCTCGATGCCCGCGGCCGAGATGGTGCGGGCCTTCCTGGGGCGTGAGTTCAGCTTCGACGCGTTCAGGCGCTGGCTGGAAGAGACCGAGTAGCCCGGAGCGGGCCCGCGCGCTACACCGCCTTGCTGCTCTCCCCGGCGCGCACCGTGCCCGCGAGCTCGTCGGCGTGGAACGACGAGCGCACCAGCGGGCCGCTCGCGACCTGCGCGATGCCCGCGGCCTCGGCGCGCTCGGCGTACCAGCGGAACCGGTCGGGGTGCACGTACTCGATCACCGGGAGGTGATCGGGCGAGGGCCGCAGGTACTGGCCGATCGTGAGCAGGCGGCAGCCGTGCGCGGCGAGGTCGTCGAACGCCTGGAGCATCTCGTCCTCGCGCTCGCCCAGCCCGACCATGAGCCCCGACTTGGCCCGGATGCCGCGTCCGCTCTCGTGGACGCGCCGCAGCAGCTCGAGCGAGCGGTCGTAGCGGGCGCTGGGACGCACGATCGGGTGGAGGCGCTCGACGGTCTCGAGGTTGTGGTTGATGACCTCGGGGGCGGCGTCGATGACGCGCTGGAGGTCCCCGGCGCGGCCGCGGAAGTCGGGGATCAGCACCTCGATGACCGTGCCCGAACGCTCCCGGATGGCGCGCACGACCTGGGCGAACAGCGTGCTTCCGCCGTCCTCGAGGTCGTCGCGCGCGACCGACGTGATCACGGTGTGCCGCAGGTTCATGGCCGCCACCGCCTCGGCCACGCGCCGCGGCTCGTCCCAGTCCACGAAGCCGTTGGGCTTCCCCGGGGCGACGGCGCAGAACCCGCAGCGCCGGGTGCACAGCTCGCCCAGGATCATGATGGTCGCGGTGCCGCGCTCCCAGCAGTGGCCGAGGTTGGGGCAGCGCGCCTCCTCGCACACCGTGACCAGCCGCTGGTCGCGCAGCATGGCCTTGGTCGCCGCGTACTCGCCGTGTCCGGGGAGCCGCACCTTGAGCCAGGAGGGCAGGCGGCGGAACTCGCCCGGCTCGCCCCCGAGCCCCGAGCCCGCGCCCGAGGCGCAGCCGCGCGTGCGCGGCGCCACCGGCAGGCGCACGGGCACCGCCGGCCGCGGAGCGCCCAGCACCCTGATCGCCGGAGTCGCGGGCGGGGACGGCGGCGCGAGCGCTTCGGGCTCGCGACCGGGCGCGGCGGGCCGCGCGGCGTCGGTCACGGTCAGTCCTTCGCCATCTGAGCACCCGCGGTAGCACCCGTGCCCTTGAGGCTCAGCATGCGGTCGAGCGCCACGCGGGCGTTGAGCCGCACCTCGTCCGGGACGCGCACCGGGTTCACGATCCGGCCCTCGGCCAGGTTCTCGAGCGCCCACAGCAGGTGGGCGGGATCGATGCGATTCATGGTCGCGCACGGGCACACGTTCTTCTGCAGCGACTGGACGTGCTGCCCGGGGTGCTCGAGCGCGAGCCGGTGGACCAGGTTGATCTCGGTGCCGATCGCCCAGTGCGTGCCGGCCGGGGCGCGCCGCACCTGCTCGATGATGAATTCGGTCGAGCCCACCAGGTCGGCGTGCTCGACCACGTCGAAGGTGCACTCCGGGTGCACCAGGATCCGCACCGCCGGGTCGGCGGCGCGCAGCTCGTCGATCTGGCGCCGCGTGAACTTGGTGTGGACCGAGCAGAACCCGCGCCACAGCACGATGCGCACCGCCGGATCGAAGCAGGCCGCGTTCACGCGCTCGAGGTCCTCGGCGCGGAAGTCCCATTCCGCCATGGTCTCGAGCGGCACCCCCATCGCGTGGGCGGTGTTGCGGCCCAGGTGCTGGTCGGGAAAGAAGAAGGCGCGCGGCTTGCGGCTCCAGGCCCACTCGAGCACCGTGCGCGCGTTCGACGAGGTGCACACCACGCCGCCTCGCGCCCCGCAGAACGCCTTGAGCGCCGCGGTCGAGTTCATGTAGGTGATGGGAACGATCGTGTCCCCGTGCCGGACGGCGAGGCGGTCCCAGGCCTCCTCGACGTCCTCGATCCCCGCCATGTCGGCCATCGAGCATCCGGCCTTGAGGTCGGGCAGGATCACGGTCTGGTGGGGCTGGCGCAGCACGTCGGCCGACTCCGCCATGAAATGCACGCCGCAGAACACGATGAACTCGGCCTCGGTCTGCGCCGCCGCGAGCTGGGAGAGCTTGAACGAGTCGCCGCGGAAGTCCGCGAACTCGATGATGCTGTCGCGCTGGTAGTGATGGCCGAGGATCACGGCACGCCGCCCGAGCCGCGCGCGGGCCGCGCGGGTGCGTTCGTGGATTTCGCGGGCGTCGAGCGCCGCGTACTCGGCGAACGGACGCGGCGATGACGGGGGCGCTGCCACTGCCGGGCTCACGTGAAAGTCCCCCCTGCGCTCGGTCGCTACTCGAGCTCGCTGCGGTTCAGCGGCAGTCGGCCCGAGAAACCGCCCTCGAGCGTGTGCCAGTGCCCCACCTCGGGCTCGGAGAGCTGCCAGCACAGGAAGATGAGCCGGTCGCCCGAGACGGTGTAGAAGTCGACCAGGCCGCGCTCGAGGTCCTTGAGCAGCACCCCGCGGCGATGGATGGCCTGCACACCCCGGCCCAGCTCCTCGCCGACCAAGATCCGGCGGCGCTGAAGCCCGTCGAGCGCGCGCGCGTCCGGATTGCTGGGCGAGGCGCCCGAAGCCGCGAGCGAGAGCACGTCCGTCTCGCGCTGGATGCGATCGAACTCGGCCTTCAGCTCGACCAGGCGCTCGAGGGTGGGACGCAGCCACTCGAGGAGCTGGTTGGCCTCGTCCACCGAGAACAGCGTGATCCGCAGCCCGCCCTTCTTAGTGCCCGCCACAGGTGCAACCCCCGCCGCCGCAACCTCCGGAGGCCTGCTTCTCGGGCAGTACCTCCGGGTTCTCGATCGTGAAGCCCGAGCCCTCCGGGGTCTCGACGTAGTCGACGCGGATGCCGCTCAGGAGCGGGGCGCTCTCGGGATCGACGAGCACCTTGATGCCGCCCGACTCGCCCACCCAGTCGCCATCCTGGGTGCGCTCGGCGAGCGACAGGCCGTACTGGGGACCGGAGCAGCAGCCGCTCATGGCGCTGAGCCGGACCCCGAGGTAGGACTGGCCATGCTCCGACTGCTGGGCGAGAACATCCGCGAGCTTGCGGCTCGCCGCTTCCGTCAACGTCAGCACCGAAACCTCCCGGTCGTATGGTGGAAGCCCAGGCCCCGAGACGGGACCGGACTTGCGGCCCTGGTTGGTCGTGACGGCCCGACGGTGCGTCAGGCCGCGTGCTCGCTGCGGACCTCGTTTCCCCGGCCCGCTGACTCCGCGGCCTGCCGGGCCTCCCCGGGCTCCGCCCAGCGCAGCTCGCGGTATCCGAGCCGCGCCGCCAGGGCGGTCGCCGCCCGCTCGCGGGCAAGCCCCAGGTCCGCGGCCGGTGCTCCGGCCAGGGTCTCGAGCGAGGTCATTCGGATGCCGCGAAGTCCGCAAGGATGTATGAGGTCGAAGAAGCGGAGCTCCGGGGCCACGTTGAGCGCGAACCCATGATAGCTGACCCAGCGGCGCACCGCGATTCCGATGGAGGCGATCTTGGCGTCTCCGACCCACACGCCGGTGCGCCCCGGGACGGTAGTTCCATGCACGCCATACGATTCCAGGGTCGCGACCAGCACAGCCTCGAGGTCGCGCAGGAAGCGGTGGAGGTCCCGGCCGCCGCCCGCGAGGTCGCAGATCGTGTACCCCACGAGCTGCCCCGGACCGTGCCAGGTCACGTCGCCGCCGCGCGCCACCTCGAACAGCTCGATCCCGAGGCGCTCGAGGGTCGCCGGGTCGGCGATCAGGCTGTCCGCCCGCCCGCCCCGGCCCACGGTGAGGACCGGCGGATGATCGGGATAGAGCAGCCAGTCGCCGGTGGCCCCCGCCGCGCGCGCGCGCACCAGGGCCTCCTGGAGCCTTAAGCCCTCCGCATAGGCGGTCGGGCCGAGGTGGCAGACCGACAGGGTCCCGCGAGCGCTCATCTCAGACGTACGCCCAGAGCTGCTCGGGGTGCTCGAGCAGCTCGCACACCCGGCGCAGGAACTTGACCGCCAGCTCGCCGTCCACGACCCGATGATCGAAGCCGATCGAGGCGTACATCATCGGCCGGGCCACGATCTGGCCGTCGCGGACCACCGGGCGCTCGTAGATCTTGTGGACGCCCAGGATGGCGACCTCGGGCACGTTGATGACCGGCGAGGAGTTGATGGCGCCGTACACCCCCGCGTTCGTGATGCTGAAGGTGCCGCCCTCGATGTCGGGGATGGGGAGCCGGTCCGCGCGCGCGCGCGCCGCGCGGTCGTTGACCTCGCCGGCGTGCTGGACCAGGTTCTTGCGGTCGCAATCCTTGAGGTTGGGAACGATGAGCCCCTTCTCGTCACGGCCCACCGCGATGCCAATGTTGTAGTACCGCTTGACGATCAGCGCGTCCCCGGTGGGCG
>JBGQIE010000057.1:0-16270 GCA_041498315.1 Candidatus Eiseniibacteriota bacterium | reverse complement strand
TGGCCCTTGCGGGCGCGCACTTCCATCATGTTGTTCATGACCTTCTCGTAGGCGGCATCGCGCGTGCACACGAACACCACCGGCATGTTGTCGTCGATGAGCGCGATCGGGCCGTGCTTCATCTCGGCGGCCGGGTAGCCCTCGGCGTGGATGTACGAGATCTCCTTGAGCTTGAGGGCGCCCTCGAGCGCGACCGGGAAGTTGTACCCGCGCCCCAGGTAGATGAAGTTGTTGTGGCGCACGTGCTGCTCGGCGATGTGCCGCACCTTGTCGCTGGTCTCGAGGATCGCCTCGATCTTGGCGGGGATGGCGTCGAGCTCGCGGGCGATCTCGCTCCCCTCCTCGAGCGACATCTCGCGCTGGCGTCCGAACGCCAGGGTGAGGAGCGAGAGCACCGCGACCTGGCTCGTGAACGCCTTGGTCGAGGCCACCCCGATCTCGGGGCCGGCGTGGATGTACACGCCGCCGTCCGACTCCCGGGCGATCGTCGAGCCCACGACGTTGACGATCCCCAGCGAGCGGGCGCCCTTGCGCTGGGCCTCGCGCATCGCCGACAGCGTGTCGATGGTCTCGCCCGATTGCGAGATGACCAGCACCGCGGTGCCCTGATCGACGATCGGGTTGCGGTAGCGGAACTCCGAGGCGTACTCGACCTCGACCGGGATGCGCGCGTGCTCCTCGAGCATGTACTCGCCGATCAGCCCGGCGTGCCACGAGGTGCCGCAGCCCAGGATGATGATGCGCCGCACCTCGCGCATCTCGTCCTCGGTCATGTTGAGGCCGCCGAGCCGCGCCAGGCCCTCGGCGGGCAGCAGCCGGCCGCGGATCGAATTGCGCACCGATTCGGGCTGCTCGAAGATCTCCTTGAGCATGAAGTGGTCGAAGCCGCCCTTCTCGATCTTCTCCAGATCCCACTCGACCTCGTGGATCTCCTTGTTGACCGGCTCGGCGGTGATGGTCGCGGTGTGGAAGCCGTCGGGCGTCAGCACCGCCATCTCCCCGTCGTCGAGGTAGACCACCTGGCGGGTGTGATCCACGATCGGCGCGACGTCCGAGGCCAGGAAGTACTCGTCGTCCGAGATCCCGACGACCAGCGGGCTGCCCTTGCGCGCGCCGACGACCACCCCGGGCTCCTCGGCGCAGATCACCGCGATGCCGTAGGTGCCCTCGACGTCGGCGAGCGCCGCCTGGACGGCCTGCTCGAGGCCGCGTCCGTGCGTGCGATACTTCTCGATCAGGTGGGCGAGCACCTCGGTGTCGGTGTCGGTCCGGAACCGGTGGCCCTCGGCCTCGAGCGCGCTCTTGAGGACCTGGTAGTTCTCGATGATGCCGTTGTGGACCAGGGCCAGGCGGCCGCGCGAGTCGGTGTGCGGGTGGGCGTTGTTGTCGGTCGGGGCGCCATGGGTGGCCCAGCGCGTGTGGGCGATGCCGGTCGTGCCGTGCGGCTTCTCACGCGCAAGCCGGGCCTCGAGCTCGCGGATCTTGCCCGCCGCCTTGACGACCTTGAGGACGCCGCCGTTCTGGATCGCGACCCCCGCGGAGTCGTAGCCGCGATATTCCAGGCGCTTGAGCCCCTCGACCAGGATCTCGAGGCACGAGCGCTTGCCGACGTATCCGACGATGCCGCACATGGGCTTCAGTGCCTCCCGGTCTGCTTGCGGCGCGCCCGCGCGGCGCGCGCCGGACGCAACGCCTCGCGCGCCCGGGCGATCAGCTCGTCGGTGCGCGCCTCGGAGGGTGTTTCCGCGATCACCCGCACGACCGGCTCGGTGCCCGAGGGCCGCACGTGGAGCCACTCGTCGCCGCGGCTGAAGCGCAGGCCGTCGGTGGTCTGGACCCGGAGCCCCTTGAATCCCGACCGCAACCGCGCCGCGAGCCGCGGCCAGGGCTCGGCCGGGAGCGGCAGCTTGGTCTTGACCATGTGGAGTCGCGGCAGCGCATCCGCCAGCTCGCGCACGCTCCGGCCGCTGGAGGCCACCGCCTGCGCCATGAGCGCGGTCGCCACCAGCCCGTCGCGCCCCAGATGCGCGTCCGGCACGATCATGCCTCCGTTGCCCTCGCCGCCCGCGACCGCGCCGCGGGCCCGCATCATCGCCACGACGTGGGCTTCGCCCACCGCCGAGCGGTAGAGCGGCACGCCCGCAGCCGCGCAAACCGCATTCACTATATTGGACGTCGAGAGGTTTGTCACCACCGGCCCACGCTTGCGCGCGAGCACCACGCCGGCCCCGAGCGCGAGCGTGTACTCCTCGCCCAGGGGGACTCCCGCGGCGTCCACGAAGGCGGCGCGGTCGGCGTCGGGATCGAGCGCGACGCCGAAGTCGGCCCCACCCGCGCGCACCGCCTGGCCGAGCCGGCCGAGGTGCTGCGGGAGTGGCTCGAGCTCGCGCGTGAAGCGGCCGTCGGGCACGCAGTCCACCTCGAGGACGCGGGCGCCGAGGCGCTCGAGGAGCCGCGGCACCGCGATCCCCCCCACGCTCGCGCAGCCGTCCACCGCGACCGTGAGCGCCCGGCCGCGGATGCGCTCGAGGTCCAGGGCCCCGAGCCCGAGCACGCGCTCGAGGTGCCACTCGAGCGCACCGCTCTCGCGGGTCTCCACGCCGAGGCGATCGAAGGGCACCCAGGCCGGGCGTCCGGATTCGAAGCGCGCGCGCACCTGCTTGCCCGCGCGCGCGCTCAGGAACTCGCCGCGCGACGAGAGGAACTTGAGCGCGTTCCAGTGCGCGGGATTGTGGCTCGCCGTGAGAATGACGCCGCCCGCCGCACCCAGGTGCTCGACCGCGATCTGAGTGGTGGGCGTGGTCGCGAGGCCGATGTCGATCACGCTGCGCCCGGCCGACAGCAGCCCCGCGGCGACGGCGTGGTAGACGGCGGGGCCCGAGACGCGCGCGTCGCGGCCCACGACGACCGGCCGCCCGGGAAGGCCCTGGGCGAAGGCGGCGGCGAAGCGCGCCACCACGTCGGGCGTCAGGGATTCCCCCACGGTCCCCCGAATGCCCGCCACGCTGATCATGAGTGGCGTCCTCACGGTGCGACCTCCCTGCCGCGGCGCGGAATCGGGGGTCGATCTGGAGCCGGTGAGCGGAATCGAACCGCTGACCTGCGCGTTACGAGTGCGCTGCTCTACCAGCTGAGCTACACCGGCCCCGAAAAATCGTAGGCAAGAGCCCAAGGGCGCGGCCATCAGGGACCGCCTCGTACGCCTCTGCCCGAGAAAATGGTGCGACCCCCCAGAATCGAACTGGGGACACCGCGATTTTCAGTCGCGTGCTCTACCAACTGAGCTAGGGTCGCACCCCACTGTTTGCGCCAGTATTTACAGCAGGTTTCGGCCCGGCGTCAAACGGGCGGGGCATCAGCCGCCGACGGGGGCGCGCCGATCGGTGCGCACGGCCCGGCGGTCGGGTGCGGTCTGGCGCCGGTCCTCGTTTCCGCGGATCGGAAGCGTGAAGGTCAGGATGGTGCTCCATTCGCTGTCGCCGCGCACCCGGATCTCCCCGCCGTGTTCGCGCACCACCTGCTGGGCCACGCCGAGGCCCACCCCCGGGCCGCCCGGGCGGGCGCTCGCGAAGGGCACGAACAGCTGCTCGAGGATGTCGCCCGCCACCCGCGGCCCGTCGTGCGCGATCTCGACCAGCGCGTGCTGGCCGGCCCGCCGGGTCTCGATCCGGATCCGTCCGCCCACCGGCGTGCCGTCGAGCGCGTTCTCGAGCACGTTGGCGAGCACGCGCTGGATGCGGGTGCGGTCCATGAGCAGGGCCGGCATGTCGGGCGCCAGCCGCTTGAGCAGGCGGATCCTCCGGCGCACCAGCGTTTCGGCGGCGTTCTGGAGCACCTCCTGGAGCACGTGGTTGAAGCTCTCGACGCGCAGGCCCGGCAGCTCGGGGGTCAGGTACTCGGCCTGCTCGCCCAGCAGGCGCTCGAGCCGCTCGGCCTCGCGCACGATGATCTCGAGGTACTCCCGGTTCGGATCGGCGTCCCCGAGGGAGCGCTGCATGCGGCGCGCGAACGCGCCGATCGAGGCCAGCGGATTGCGCGCCTCCTGGGACGCCTTGAGCGCCACGTCGCCCAGCGCCGCCAGGCGCTCGACGCGCCGCAGGCGGGTGGCGCCCTCGCGCTCGCGCTGGCGCGCGTGCCGCAGCTCCTCGAAGCGCCGCGCCTGATCGATGCACAGCGCCATCTGATCGGCGAGCGTGCCGAGTGCGGCCACGTCGTCGCGCGGCGGCGCGAGGTTCGTCTCCTCGGAGAACGCGCCGTGATAGACGGCGATCACGCCGAGCGGGACGTCGTAGGCGATCAGCGGCGCGATGAGGATCGCGCCCAGCTCGCCGGCGACACCGGCCGGAACGCGCGCCTCGTCGGCGACCGGCTGGATGACGCGTAGGCCGGCGTGGCCCCGGGTGGACTCGGCCAGCGATTGGAGCGCCCGCCCCAGACGGTCGCGCTCGATCGCCAGGCCGTGGGTCGCCTCGAGCCGCAGCCGCTCGCCGTGCTGGATCCACAGCGCGCTGCCGCGGGCCTCGAGCGCCTGGGCCGCGACTTCGACCGCGACCTGGAGTGCTTCGGCGAGATTGTGCGCCGAGACCGATGCGCGCGCCATCTGCGCGAGGGCGGCGAGCTGGCGCCCGCGGCGGCGCGCCTGTTCCGCGCGCCGGCGCGCCGCCAGCCCGAGCTCGGCGAGCGCCGCGAGCGCCTCGAGCCGCGCGGCGCCGTCAGCGGGCGGCTCGTCTCCCGCCCATTCCCCGACCAGGAGCGCGTGCGGCTCGCCATCGAGGCGCAGGAGTGCCGCCCCGACGCTCGGCGTCCCGGCCCAGGGCGAGCCCTCGGCCCCGGGACCCACCGCCACCCCGCGCAGCCACGCCTCGCCGGGCGATCCGCCTACGGTCGCGGGATCCACGGCCAGGCAGCGGATGGCCTGCACGCTGGGGGGAACGAGGGCGTGCGGGCGAAACCGGCGCGCCTGCTCGAGCGCCTCGTGGAGCGGCGTGCCCTCGGGCGGGGCGCTCTCCCGGCATCGGCCCTCCATCACCGCGCGCGTCGGGTCCCAGACCAGCAGCGTGGCGCTCGCGAACCCGCCGGCCTCGGGATGGACGGCCAGCGCCACCAGCATGCGCTCGAGCGCCTCGGCGTCGGGCGCCAGCTCGAGCAGGCGCACCAGCCGGGCGGCCGGGAGGAGTGCTCCGAACGGGCGCGATTCGGGCCTGGGTTCGGGGCGAGGGAGAGGCATGGGCTTATCAAGGGCTCGGGGTCGATACGAAACGGACGGCCAGCGGGGCAAAAGGCCCCCTCCTGCTGGCCGCAATCCCTGTGCCACCGAGCGTCCGATCCGACGTCCGGCCAGGCGAGAGCGCCGTGAACGGGTCCGCGGCAGCCTAAATTGGCGGTCTCCTTGACTCTGGAGCGATGCGGAAACTACCGTTTGATCACCCAGCCCACGACCCGGAGCACCTTCGGGCGGCGCGCTACGGCGCCCGATTGGGTGGGAACAGGAGCCCGCCGTGGAAAATAACCAAGCCCAGATCCAGAATCCGCTCCAGGTCGAGCTCAGTCCCGAGCAGGCTGAGGGCATCTATTCGAATCTCGTCTTCATCGCCCACAGCGCCTCCGAGGTGATCCTGGACTTCGCGCGCGCGCTCCCCGGGCTGCCCAAGGCCAAGGTGTACGCGCGCGTGATCGTGACGCCCCAGCACGCGAAGTCGCTGCTCCAGGCGCTCGAGCAGAACCTCAAGAACTACGAAGGCCAGTTCGGCGTCATCAAGCTGCCGGGTGAGCCGCTGCGCGGGAAGGAAATGGGATTCAAGCCGTGACCCCCGAGCGGTCGTCCTCGTTCACGTTCGTCCTGCACTCCCACCTTCCGTGGGTGCTCCATCACGGCCGCTGGCCGCATGGCGTGGACTGGCTCAACGAGGCCACCGCCGAGACCTACCTGCCGCTGTGGCGCATCCTGCACGAGCGCGCCGCGCGCCCCCGGCTCAATCGGCCGCTCGGCGTCACCCTCGGGCTCTCGCCGGTGCTGTGCGAACAGCTCGCCCATCCCGATTTCCATTCCGAGTTCGCCGCCTACCTCGATCAGAAGATCGGCGCCGCCGTGGACGACCGCGGCTACTTCGCCCGCACCGGCGAGACCACCCTGGCGGCGCTCGCCGGGCGCTGGGAGCGCTTCTACCGCGCCAGCCTCGAGGACTTCATGGGTCCGCGCGGACCCAACCTGGTCGCGCGCTTCCGCCGCCTCGAGGAAGAGGGCGCGATCGAGATCATCACCTGCGGGGCCACGCACGGGTACTTTCCGCTGCTCGGCAGCGACACCGCGATCGAGGGCCAGGTGCGGACCGCGCGCGCCGCGCACCGCCGCCACTTCGGGCGCGACCCGCGTGGCATCTGGCTGCCCGAGTGCGGCTACCGGCCCGCCGGTTCATGGGTCTCGCCGCTCGATCCGCAGGCGACCCCCGTGATGCGCCGCGGGATCGAGCAGATCGTCGGGGAGCAGGGGATGCGCTATTTCTTCGTCGACACCCACCTGCTGTCGGGCGGCAAGCCGCTCGGCGTCTATGCCGACCGCTTCGAGGCGCTGCGCCACGTCATTCAGGTGGACGGCGAGGGTGTAGTCGCGCCCGAGCGGCTGCCCTATCGCCCCTACCGGGTGGGGCGTGCCGCCGAGGTCGCGTGCTTCGGCCGCGACTCCGTGACCGCGATCCAGGTGTGGAGCGGCGAGCACGGCTACCCGGGCGATCCGGCCTACCTCGACTTCCACAAGAAGCGCTTCCCCGGCGGCCACCGCTACTGGGCCGTGACCCACCCGCGCGCCGACCTGGCGCACAAGCAGGTGTACGAACCGGAGCGCGCGGAGTCGCGCGCCCCCGAGCACGCCGCGCACTTCGTGGGCCTGCTCCAGCACGTCCTGGGCGAGGCGGCCTCGCGCCAGTCCGCGCCGCCGATCGTGTGCGCGATGTTCGACACCGAGCTGTTCGGGCACTGGTGGTTCGAGGGGCCGCGCTTCGTCGCGGGCGTGCTCGACCGGCTCGGCGAGGCGGGGATCGAATCCGTCGGCGCGGGGGACTATCTCGAGCGCCACCCGTCGCGCGAGGTGGTCGAGCTGCCCGAGGGCTCGTGGGGCGACGGCGGGCGTCACCAGGTGTGGCTCAACGACGACACGCGCTGGACCTGGGGGCCGATCTACGCGGCCGAGGCCCGCTTCGAGCGGCTGGCGCGCGCGGCCGCGCAGCAGGCGTCGGAGCCGCTGCTCGAGCGCCTCATGAGCCAGGCGGGCCGCGAGCTGCTGCTGCTCGAAGCCTCCGACTGGCAGTTCCTCATCACGACCTTCGCCGCCCGCGACTACGCCGAGCTGCGCCTGGCCGAGCACTCGGAATCCTTCGAGCGCCTCGCCACCCTGGCAGACCGGCGGCTGTCGGGTGGCTCGCTCACCGAGGCCGACGAGGCCTTCGTCGCCGAGTGCGAGCGGCGCGACGCGCTGTTCCCCGACTTCGACTGGCGCGGTTACGCAGGCGGGCGGGCGACCGCGGCCCAGCCGGCGCGCGCCTGAAGCGCTCCTACTCCCCCGGCGTTCCGCGCTCGGGGGTGCTCGCGCGCGGCGCGCGCGCGAGCAGTGCCGCCAGCGGCGCGGGGGCCCGCACCGGACGCCCACCCTCGCCCAGGAAGCAGTGCTCGGTCATGCCGTGGGCGAGCAGCTCGCCGCTCGCCTCGTTGACGATCCGGTAGCCGAAGCGCACCGAGGCGCGCCCGGTGTCGAGCACGCCGGTCTCGACCGCGATGAGGTCGTCGTAGCGCGCGGGCTTGAGGTAGCGGCAGCGCGCCTCGACCACCGGAAGCTGGATGCCCGACGCCTCGATCGCGCGGTAGCTCGAGCCCAGCGAGCGCATCATCTCGGCGCGGCCGATCTCGAACCAGCGCAGGTAGTTTCCGTAGTAGGCCATGCCCATCTGGTCGGTGTCGCCGTAACGGACGCGAATCGCGAAGCGGTGCATCGGGTCCTCCCGGGCCGGTTCCGGTTCGGGCATGCCGCGGGCACGCGGCATTCTCAACCCGCGCCCGCGCGCGCCGGCTCGGGCGGCGCGGTCTTCCAGCGGCGATGGAGCCAGAACCAGGATTCCGGGCGCGCGCGCACCACCTGCTCGAGGCGGGCGACGTGGAGCGCCGTGAGGCGCTCGACGGCGCCGGGCGCCTTGGGATCGCCGGGCTCGAGCGGCGGATCGATCTCGAGCACGTGCCGGCCATCGGGCTCGCGCAGGTCGAACCCCATGACGATCGGGGCGCCGGTCGCGAGCGCGAAGCGCGCCGGCCCGATCGCGGTGCTCGCGGGGTGTCCGAAGAACGGCACGAACACCCCCAGGCGCCGGGCGTCCTGGTCGGCGAGCATGGCGACCCAGCGGTTCGCGCGCAGCGCCTCGAACACCCGCCGCGTGCCGGTCGCGGCCGAGATCTCGCCCACCCCCGCCCCGGCGCGCGCCCGCGACAGCAGGGATTCGACCGCCGGATTCGAGAGCGGGCGCACCACGAAGTCCACCGGATGTTGCTGTCCGAGCAGGGCCCCCACGAGCTCGAAGCTGCCGACGTGCCCCGATAACAAGATTGCGCCGCGCCCCGCGGCGCGCACGCGCTCGAGGTGTTCGAGGCCACTCACGCGCGCGATCACCTCGCCCGCGGGTGATCGCACCAGCTCGCCGAGACGCGCGTACTCGACCGCCACGCGCCCGAGCTCGCGGTAGTGCGCGCGCAGGATCGCGGCCCGCTCGGCCGCGGACCGCTCCGGAAACGCGCGCGCCAGGTTGGCGGCGGCGACGTCGCGCCGGATCCCCAGAGCGCCCATCGCGCCGCCGAGGGCCGCCCCCACGCCCAGCGAGGCGCGCCACGGCAGCGTGCGCACGCCCGCGGCGAGGGCGCGCGCGAGCGCCGCTTCGAGCGCGTGGGTTGCTTTCAAGTTCCGGCCCGGGCCCAGCGCTGACCGGGCAGCGCGCGGGCCGCTCCCGCCCACTCGAGCCTCAGCAGGGCCGAGAGGGTCTCGTCGATCCCGAGCCCGGTGGCGGCGGCCAGCGCGTCGGTCGATCGCGCTTCGCCCCCGAGAGCCTCGAGGAGCCGCGCTTCCGCGCCGCCCGGGCTTCCCGCGGTTTCGCTCGTTGCCGGGGCCCCTGCCCACGACTCCCCGAGCGCCCTCACGACGTCGCCCGCGCTCTCGCACAGGCGCGCCCCGCCGCGGATCAGGGCGTGCGCTCCGCGCGCAGTGGGGCGATCGATGTCGCCCGGCACCGCGAGTAGCGGGCGCCCGAGCCGGCGCGCGGCCGCCGCGGTGCTCAGGGCGCCGCTGCGCTCGGCCGCCTCGACCACCAGGGTCGCGGCCGCAAGCCCCGCGATCAGCCGGTTGCGCTCGACGAAGACGGCGCGCCCGGCCGGCTCGCCCTCGGGCCACTCGGTCGCGAGGCCGCCGCGCTCGCACAGCGTGCGGGCGAGATCCCGATGATGGCGCGGCGTGATCGCATCGAGTCCGCCCGGCAGCACCGCGACGCTCGCGCCCCCGGCCTCGAGCGCCCCCTCATGGGCCGCGGCGTCGATCCCGCGCGCGAGCCCGCTCACGATCCAATAGCCCAGGCTCGCGAGATCGCGGGCGATGCGACGGGCGCATGCCACGCCGTAGGGCGAGGCCGCGCGCGAGCCCACGATCGCAACCGCCCGGCGGGGTTCGGGCAGGGCGCCCAGAACGAAGAGCACGCGGGGCGGGCGCCGGAGCTCACGCAGGCCCGCCGGGTAGCCCTCCTCGGAGGCGAGCAGCGCGCGTGCTCCGAGCGCGGTGAGCGCCGCGGCGATCCGCCAAGCGGCCGCTCGGGATGCGGCCGGCGCGCCGTGCCACGCGGCCAGGGGCTCGCGGGCCCCGGCGCGCGCCCACCACACCTTGGCTTCAAGCGTTTCCCGTGCCGCCATCCCCCTTGGCCTTGCGGGGCTCGTCTTTGCGGGGCGCGGGACTGGTCAGTACTTCCCACTCGACGCCCTCGACGCTCGAGCGCACGACCGGGCTGTCGTCGGCGAGCGCACCGTCGTCCTCGAGCACCATCAGCTCCTCGCTCGCCAGCATGCGCTCGAGGCGCGCGGCGAGCGCGCCGTCGCGGCGCGCGAGGTCCTGGAGCCGGCGGCGCCGCACGTCGGGCGGCAGGCGATGGAGGACGTGGGCGATCCGGAAGGCGCCGCGCCCACGACCGATCGCGACCAGCGCGTCGCACGCCGCCTCGCCCACGGTCCGATTGCCATCGTCGGCGAGGCGCAGCAGCGCGGGCACCGCCGGGCGCCAGGCGAGCTGCCCCAGGATGCCCGCCGCGCAGGTGCGGGTGAACCACAGGCCCTGCTCGAGCAGCGGCAGGATGACCGGCGCCCCGTCCTCCCCGAGCCGCAGGAACGCGTGCTGGGCGAGGTCCCGCAGGTACCAGGACTCGTCGCACAGGCACTCGACGAGGAGCGAGAGCGATTCGGGATCGCGGCGCTGCTCGAGCCCGCGCACGTACTCGCGCTTGGCGGCGAGCCCGCGCGGGTTCATGGCGTCGAACGCCTGGGATTGCGCGAACTTGTCGTCAGCCACGCGGGGTGCTCCCGGCGGCGTCCGCGGCCGGCCCGAGCTGGGGCAGGATGAGCTGCCACAACGATTCGAGGAGCGCCCGCACACCCTCTCCACTGTGTGCGCTGATGACCAGGGCGCCCGGAAGTCCGCTGCGCTCGGCCAGCGTCTCGCGCTCCCCGGGCGGCACCAGATCGGACTTGGTCAGCAGCACGACACGCGGCTTGTCCATCAGGGCCGGACTATACAACGACACTTCGCGTTCGAGTAGAGCCAGGTCGCGTCCCGGCGCCTCCGACGTGCAGTCGATGAGGAACGCAAGCGCCCGCGTGCGCTCGACGTGGCGCAGGAACTGGAGCCCCAGCCCCTTGCCCTCGTGGGCGCCCTCGATGAGCCCGGGCAGATCGGCGGCGACGAGCTGGCGCTCGTCGTCGAGCACCACGATCCCGAGGTTGGGCTCCAGGGTGGTGAAGGCGTAGGCGCCCACCCGCGGCCGGGCGCGGCTGACGCGCGAGAGCAGCGTCGACTTGCCGGCGTTCGGAAGTCCCACGAATCCGACGTCGGCGATCAGCTTGAGCTCGAGCTCGAGGGAGCGCGCCTCGCCGGGCTCGCCGGGATCGGCGCGGCGCGGCGCCTGGTTGGTCGCGGTCGCGCGGCTGCCGTTGCCGCGCCCGCCGCGTCCGCCGCGCGCCACGACCAGGCGCTGGCCCGGCTCCAGCAGGTCGGCGAGCGACTCCCCGCTCTCGACATCGCGCACCACCGTACCCGAGGGCACGCGCAGCACCAGGTCCGCGCCGTCCTTGCCGCTGCGGTTGTTGCCGGACCCGTGTCCACCCCGGTTGGCGCGGAACATCGGGTGCTCGCGGAAATCGAGCAGGGTGCGGATATGCGGGTCCACCTCGAGCACCACGCTGCCCCCCTTGCCCCCGTCGCCGCCGTCGGGGCCGCCCTTGGGCACGTACTTCTCGCGCCGGAAGCTCACCACCCCCGAGCCGCCGGCTCCGGCGGCGACCTTGATGTGCGCCAGATCGACGAGCACGATCAGGCCTCGGCGCCCGACTCGGGCGCCACGGGAGGCGGCGGCGGTGCGGGCGGCGGCGGCGAGGGCGGTGCCGCGACCGAAGCGGGCTCCTGGCCCGGCGCCGAGGCGCCACCGGGTTCGGCGGCGGGCAGGAAGCGCGCGGCCCAGGCCACGCGGCCGCCGGCGCGCGCGATCCCGCACTCGAGCGCTTCCAGGTCGTGGCGCAGGGCGTACTGGACCCCCTGGGTGAGGTTGCGGGCGGTGAGCGCGCGCCCCACCTCGAGGGACTCGCCCAGCCCCGGGATCTCGAGCTCGTCGCCCGGGGCGGCCCCGAGCGGGTCGGCCTGGTTCGTGAAGCACAGCGGCAGGATGCCCGCCTGCACCAGGTGGTCGCGGAACAGCGGGGCGTACGAGAGCGCCAGGGTCGCGCGCACGCCGAGATCGAGCAGGGCGAGTGCCGCGTAGAGCCGCGGCACCCCGGTCCCGAAATCGCGCCCCGCGACCACGAAGCCCCCGGGCCGGGCGCGCGCCCGCGCGGCGAACTCGGGGTCCGAAGTCGAGAACGCGTTGTCGGCGAGCGCCCCGAGATCGCCGATGAGCGGCGCCATGCGCGCCCCCCACGGCAGGATCTGGTCGGTGCCCACGCCGTCCCCGACGCGAATCAGCACCGTGCCCCGCAGGCCGGCCTCGAGCGGCTCGCCGTGGGGAAAACGCGGGCGCGGCGTCCCATCGGGCGCCGCCGGGGTGTCGAAGGTGGGCTCGAGCAGCCAGGAGGGATCGCTGGCGTAGCGCGCCGGCTCGAGGTGGCGCTCGAACTCGACCTCGAGGGCGCGCGGGTCGCAGATCCGGCCCGTCATCGCGGCCGCGGTGCAGCAGCCCGGGCCGCCGAGGTACCAGCGCACCCGCCCCGTGGGCAGCTGATCCGGCCGCACGCCGAAGCACACCCCCGCCGCCTTGCCGTCGGCGACCGGGAGCGCGGTCCCGTCCGAGACCCGCGCACCCGCGCGCACCAGCACCTCGGTGATCCCGTCGCGCGCCGCGGTCTCCTCGATCTGCCGGCTCCCCGGCACGATCATGAGCTGGACGCCCTCCGCCACCGGCCGGGTCGCGAGCATGCGCGCGGCGAGCGCCAGGTCGGCGAAGCTCGCGCGCGGGCCGATCATGACCTGGGCGACGGCGACGTCGTTCCAGCCGTGCGCCGGGCGCAGGCCGGCCGGATCCTCGAGCGGGCTCACGCACGGCTCGATCAGGCTCAGGTCGAGGTCGAAGGAGCGGTCCACCTCGGCGCCCTCCTCGGCCTCGAGGCGCTTCCAGTCCATGTCGCGTCCCTGCGCGGCCAGGTAGCCGCGCGTGACGTCGTCGGATGGGAACAGGCTCGCGGCCGCGCGCAGGAGTCCGCCGTGCGAGGCCAGCGCGATGCGGTCGGCCATGCCGAGGCTCGCCAGTCCGGGCCCGCCGTATTCGATGATCGCGCCCGCCGCCCCGTCGGGCCCGAGGCGATGGAGCAGCTCGAGCGCGACGTCCTGCCCGCACGCCCAGGGCCCCAGGGCTCCGAACAGCCGCACCCCCAGCACCGCGAGACGCGCGCGGTAGATCGGGCTGCCGCCCAGCGCCGCCGCGACCTCGAGCTCGCCGCTGCCGAGTCCGAGCATGCCCACCGCGCCGCAGGTCGGCGGGGTGGTGCCCGCGGCGATCAGGAGACGCCCGGGAGCGGCGTGACGCTGGCGATGGATCAAGTCCGGCGAGCCGTTGCCGGGGCGCGAGAACCACACCCCGCGCCGCCGCGCCCATTCCTGAAGTTGGTGCAGATCCACGGTCTGCTTGAAGGCGACCGCGGCGGAATGCCGGTCGGCGCACACCAGCGCGACCGGGACCGCCACGCGGAGAAGCCCGAGCGACTCGAACGCCGGGACGATGACGGTGGAGGCCGCCTCGCCCAGGGCGACGTGGTCGGGCTTCAGCGCGATCTCCGATTCGGCACCGAGCGGCAGGCCCGCGGCCTCGGGGTCGAGCCGGTGCGATTCGATGAGCCGACGAGTCAGCGACACGACGAGCGGCCCTCCCTCACTCGCCGGCGGGGGACTTGGGCTTCTTCTCCCCGCCCGCCGCGGGGGTCCCCTTCTCCTGGCGGGCCTTCTCCTTGTAGGACTTGCTGCGGTAGTCCGTGATGTGGAATCCAGTCCCCTTGAAAAGGAGGCCAGCGCCGCCCGCGGGCACGCGCCGGGCCACGCTCTTGCAGCGCGGACAGCGCTTGCGGGCGTTGTCCTTGATGCCGTGGAACAGCTCGAATCGATGGCCGCACTTGGTGCAGCGGTAATCGTACGTCGGCATGCTCGAAACCTCTCATCCGGAAGTGGGGTCGGCTCAGGAAGGCGCGACCGTGGAGCGCGCCGCACTCACGGCACAGGCGATGGTCGCGGTCTCGACGATGTCCTCGGCGGTGCACCCGCGGGAGAGATCATTGCCCTGGCGCGCGAGACCCATGAGGATCGGGCCGTAGGCCCGGGCGCCGCCCAGGCGCTGGACCAGCTTGTAGCCGATGTTGCCGGAATCGAGGTCCGGGAACACCAGCACGTTGGCCACTCCCGCGACCACGCTGTCGGGCGCCTTGCGCCGCCCCACCCCGGGATCCAGCGCCGCGTCGGCCTGCAGCTCGCCGTCGAAGTGGAGATCGGGGCGACGGGCGCGCGCGAGCTTGAGCGCGTCGCGCACCTTCTGGACCCGCGGGTGCTCGGCGCTGCCGCGGGTCGAGAAGGACAGGAAGGCCGTGTGCGGCACTTCGCCGGTGAGGAGCGCGAAGTGCTCGGCCGCCAGACACCCGATCTCCGCGAGCTGCTCGGGATTCGGATCCGGCACGACCGCGCAGTCCGCGAAGCACAGCACGCGCTCCGGAGCACCCCCGGTCGGTGCCGGGCACACCATGATGAAGAAGGAGGAGACCAGCTTGACCCCGGGGGCGAGCCCGATGAGCCACAGGACCGCGCGCAGCACGTCGGCGGTGGGACGGGTCGCGCCACCCACGAACGTGTCGGCCAGGCCCTCGCGCACCCGCGCCGCCGCCTGAAAGATGGGGTCGCGCGCGTAGCGTTCGATGTCGGCGGCGCCGAGCTTGTCCCCGCGCGCAGTCTTGAGCGCGCGGGCGGTCCGATCGATCTCCTCGCTCGATCCAGCGTCGATGAGCGGGATGCCGCGCAGATTGACCTCGGCGCGCCGTGCCCGATCGCGCACCTCGTCGGGTGCCCCCCCCAGCGCCACTTCGGCCAGGCGCTCGCGCGCAATGACCGCGGCGGCCCGCAGTACCCGCTCGTCGGTCCCCTCGGGCAGGATGAGGCGCTGGACGCGCTGGCGCGCCATGCGGCGGATGCGCTCGATCGCCGCACTCATCCGCGACTCCGGGAACGTCCTGGGACGCGAACCCGGGGCGCGGCGCGCCGGGGCGCGGCGCCCTTTGCGGGACGCGCGCGGTCGAGGGCCTCGAGCAGCAGGCGCTCGACGCGCTCCGGCACCAGGCCGCGAACCGAGCCGCCCAGGCGCGCGACCTCCTTGACCAGCGTCGAGTTGAGGTAGGAGTACTCCTGGCTCGGCATCAGGAACACGACCTCGAGCAACGGCGAGAGCCGGCGGTTCATGAGCGCCATCTGGAACTCGAACTCGAAATCGCTCACCGCCCTCAAGCCCCGGATCATGACCTGCGCGCGCACCCGGCGGGCGCAGTCCACGACCAGGTCGCCGAAGTCCACGACCTCCACACCGCGCAGGCCGCGGGTCGCGGCCTGGATCATGGCGACGCGCTCGGCGGCCGGGAACAACGTTCCCTTGCCGGGATTGTGGGCCACCGCGACCACGACCCGGTCGAACAGGCGCGCGGCGCGCCGGGTGAGATCGAGATGCCCGTTCGTGAACGGGTCGAACGTGCCGGGGAACAGGGCGGTTCGCGTCTGGCTCACGGCCGCTTCTCCTCGGCCGCCGCCGGAGCCTGCTCCGGCGCGACCTCATAGGTGGACACCACGGTCTCGCCGTACCGGCGCTGCCGCACGCGCCGCAGCGATCCGGCCCGCTCGGGCAGCTCGTCACGGTGGTGATGCTCGGCGATCACGCGCCCGCCGGTTCGCAGCGCGCCCGCCGCCCCCAGCGCCTCGAGGGTCGCGCGCGCCTCCCCGCCCCCGTAGGGCGGATCGAGCAGCACCAGATCGGCCGCGGCCATGACGCCCGCGATCCGCTTGAGACCGCGCGGCAGCTCGAGCGGCCAGACCGCGGCGCGATCGAGCAACCCCAGGCTGCCGAGATTGTCTTCCAGGACCCGCCGCGCGCCCCGGTCCGACTCGACGAAATCGACGCGGACCGCCCCGCGGGAGAGCGCCTCGATCCCGAGTGCCCCCGAGCCCGCGTAAAGATCCACGACGCTGAGCCCGGCGAGCGGATCGAGCGCCATGAAGAGCGCCTCGCGCACTCGGTCCGAGGTCGGCCGCGTGCGGCTTCCGCGCGGCGCCTTGAGCCGGCGCCCACCGAGGACACCCGAGATGATGCGCACGACAGGCCGCGGAGTCTCACCCACCCCCCGCGGGGTGTCAAGCGCGGGGCCGCGGCGGCGCTGACTCCTTTTCACTTTTCCCGCGCTCCGCGCCGTGATCGGCGCGTGCTATCCTCGCGCGCATGGCGAAAAGGCGTGACCTGAACGAGACCGCCGCCCTGGT
>JBGQIE010000056.1:0-16280 GCA_041498315.1 Candidatus Eiseniibacteriota bacterium | reverse complement strand
GCCCTGCTCGCGACGGCCTATCGCATCGTCATCAGCATCGGCGGCGCCTGGCTCACCGCCCGGCTCGCGCCGGAGAAGCCCATGAAGCACGCCCTGATCCTCGGCCTGGTGGGCGTCGTCCTGGGACTCGTGGGCGTCGTGGCGACCTGGAATCTCGGGCTTGGGCCCCGGTGGTACCCCATTGCGCTCGTCGTGCTCGCGGTACCGCAATGCTGGGCGGGCGGCAAGATCTATGAGATCCAATCGAGCAGGCAGTCCTAGGCGATAGCGCACCCACTCCTGGAGCACCCGAATCCGCCATGCCCGAAACCCAGCCACCCCGGTGGCGCGGAACGCGCGGCGAGTGGTACGTCGTCGCCCAGCTCGCTCTGATCGCCCTCGTATGCTTCGGCCCTCGGACGCTTCCCAATCTGCCTGCCTGGCCTGCGGCCGTGGCCCGGATCTCGCGGTACGCCGGTGGCGCGCTCGCACTCGCAGGCCTCTCACTGCTCTTCGCCGGCTTGCTCCGGCTCGGCCCCAACCTCACCCCGCTGCCCTATCCCAGGCCGGACGCGACCCTGATACAAACGGGGCCCTATCGTCTCGTCAGGCATCCCATGTACGCGGGTGGCCTGGTGCTCGCCTACGGTTGGGCGCTGGCGGTTCACGGTTGGCTCACGCTCGGCTATGCGACCGTCCTCCTCATCTTCCTGGACATCAAGTCCGCCCGCGAAGAACGCTGGCTCGCGGAGAAGTTCCCGGATTATGCGAACTACCAGCGGCGCGTGCGCAAGCTGATCCCCTTCATCTACTGATCGAACGTCTTGCTCAACTCGCCGAACTCCGGCGCCCGGCAGCGAAGACCGTTGCAACTATGCGGTCAGACATCCGTAGGCTGTCGAAGCACGACGTCGTCGCGGGGCACGGTCTGCTCATGAGGCTCCGTACAGGTTTCCATTGCCGGGAGGTCCCATGAACGGACTCATCCGAGGTTGCGGCCGCGCGCTGTTGCTCGGTGGGGCAGCGATGATTCTGATCAACGTGATTGCCACACCACTCCTGCCCAGGCAGCAGGGCTCAGCGTTCGTCATGTCCTCGGGCATCTTCTTGCTGCGCCAGTCCGCCTCGGGCGTGGCTGCCCTGCTTCTGCTCTTCGGTTGTCTGGGTTTGCACCTTGCCCAAAGGACGGTGTCGGGTAGATTCGGTACGCTCGCCTTCGTGCTGACGTTCGTCGGCGGTGCCTGCCTGTTCGCAGTCGAGTGGGCAAACGTCTTCGTGCTGCGTGCAGTGGCCCAATCGAGCCCCGAGACACTCAATGCGATCGACAAGAACACGATCATGAACGTCGGATTCGCCTCCGCTGCGGGCCTCCTGGCCGTGGGGTGGCTCCTGCTATCGCTCAGCCTGTGGCGGTCCAGAGTGCTACCGCGCTGGGCCGCGGTCACGACGTTCGCGGGCATCCTCTCGATCCCCGCTCTTCAAGCGCCGTTGGGCTTGGTCGGTGGCATCGCCGGGAACGTGATCTTCGGCCTTGGGCTGATGGGCTTGGGCCGGGCTCTGGCAACGGGATCCTCGCCTCCAGGGTCGGGTCTGTAGCCGCTCATGCACGAGATCGCCTCGCACGACCTGGCGCTGGTCTTCATCGAGCTGGGCGCCACCATCCTGGGCCTGTCGATTCTCGCCCGGCTGGCCAATCGGTTCGGGTTTTCGACGATTCCGCTCTACCTGCTGGCCGGTCTGGCCTTCGGCAACGGCGGCCTGGTGCCGCTCCGATTCAGCACGAACATCGTGCACGTGGGGGCGGAGATCGGGGTGCTGCTGCTCCTCTTCATGCTCGGCCTGGAGTATTCGGCCAAGGAGCTGGGTCCCAGCCTGCGCACCGGGCTGCCGGCGGGGGTCATGGATCTCGTGCTCAACTTCATCCCCGGGTGGGTGACGGGGTGGCTGCTCGGCTGGAGCCCGCTGACCTGCGTGCTGTTGGGCGGGGCCAGCTGGGTTTCTTCCTCCGGAGTCGCCGCCAAGGTGCTGGCCGAGCTGGGGCGGATGAAAAACAGGGAAACGCCCGTGATCCTTTCGATCCTGGTGCTTGAAGACCTCGCGATGGCGGTCTATTTGCCCCTGGTGGCCGTGCTGCTCATCGGTCAGAGCTGGACCGCCGGCGCGATTTCCGTGCTGATCGCGCTCGCCACCGTGGGCATCGTCCTGTTCGTCGCCATTCGATTCGGGGCAACCCTGAGCCGGCTGGTCGCGCATCGTTCGGATGAGGTCACGCTCTTCACGACGTTGGGGCTGGTGCTTCTGGTGGCGGGCGTGGCCCAGCGGCTGCAGGTCTCGGCGGCGATCGGGGCCTTCCTGGTGGGAATCGGCCTCTCGGGGCCGATCGTCAAGCAGGCGTACCGGCAACTGGGCCCGCTCCGCGACCTGGCCGCGGCTACGTTCTTTCTGTTCTTCGGGCTGCAGATCGATCCGGCCACCCTGCCGCCGGTGCTCTTGGCGGCGGTGGGCCTGGGTCTCGCGAGTGCCGTGACGAAACTCGCTTCGGGCTGGTGGGCCGCGCGACGCGCGGGGGTGGACACGCGCGGCGGCTTGAGGGCGGGAGCGGCACTCGTAGCCCGCGGGGAGTTCTCCATCGTCATCGCGGGCCTGGGGGTCAACGCGGGCCTTGAACCACAACTCGGGCCGCTGTCCGCGGCCTACGTGCTCTTCACCGCGATCCTGGGGCCAATCCTGGCGCGTGGGCCTGCAGTCGGTATGGGGCGTGCAGAGGGCCACGGCGGGGTACGCTCGACTGCTTCGTGATCGAAGCCGGCGCGATCGCCGTCGGCGACGAGGTGCGACTGAACTCATGGGAGCTCACATGTACATCCTGCGCATCGAACACCCGGTCCCCGATTTTGGCGGCTGGAAGAAGGCCTTCGACAGCGATCCCGTCGGCCGGGAGAAATCGGGCGTCCGCCGCCACCGGATCTTGCGGTCGATCGACGATCCCAACTTCGTCCTGATCGACCTGGAGTTCGACACCTCGAGCCAGGCCGAGGCCTTGCTTGCGGCCATGCGCCTCGTATGGGGTCGCGTCACGGGCAAGATCGTGATGAGCCCTCAGGCCCGCATCGTCGAGGTGGTCGAAGCCAAGGAGTACTGATTCGCGGTTTCGCGCGAATGGGCACGGGTGGGAGGGCAGGCCGGCCCGAGGCGTGAGCACGCGCTTACAGCGGCGGATTGCCGTGCTTCTTGCTCGGCATGCTCTGCCGCTTGTTGCGCAGCATCTCGAGCGCCGCGATGAGCCGGGGGCGCGTGTCCTGCGGCTCGATCACGTCGTCGAGGTAGCCCAGCTCGGCGGCACTCCAGGGCGAGGCGAACTTGTCGTTGTACTCGGCCACCCGGCGGCTGCGCTCGACGGCAGGGTCCTTGGCCTTCGCGATCTCCTCGCGATAGAGGATGTTGACCGCGCCTTCGGCTCCCATGACGGCCATCTCGGCGCTGGGCCAGGCGACGTTGTAGTCGCCGCCGATGTGCTTGCTCGACATGACGTCGTAGGCGCCGCCGTAAGCTTTGCGCGTCACCACCGTGAGCTTGGGAACGGTGGCCTCGCAGTAGGCGTAGAGGAGCTTGGCCCCGTGCCGGATGATGCCGCCCCACTCCTGGTTCGTGCCGGGGAGGAAGCCTGGCACGTCCTCGAAGGTGACGAGCGGGATGTTGAAGGCGTCGCAGAATCGCACGAAGCGCGCTCCCTTGACCGACGAGTTGATGTCGAGCACCCCGGCGAGCACTTTGGGCTGGTTGCCGACGACGCCCACCGGGCGGCCGTCGAGACGGGCGAAGCCGACCACGATGTTGGGCGCGAAGTGTTCGTGGACCTCGAAGAAGTCGCCGTCATCCACGATGCGGCGCACCACGTCCTTCATGTCGTAGGGCTTGTCGGGCGACTCCGGCACCAGGCCGGCGAGGGCGGCGTCCCGGCGGTCGATCGGGTCGCTGCAGGCGGCACGCGGCGGCTCCTCGGCGTTGTTCGACGGCATGAACGACAGCAGGCGCCGCACGTGGCGCAACGCGTCGGCGTCATCGCGCGCGGCGAAGTGGGCGACCCCGCTCTTCGAGTTGTGGGTGAGCGCCCCGCCCAGGTCCTCGAACGAGACCTCCTCCGAGGTGACGGCCTTGATGACCTCCGGTCCGGTCACGAACATGTGGCTCGTGCCCTCGACCATGATCGTGAAGTCCGTGATCGCGGGGGAGTAGACGGCCCCACCCGCGCACGGGCCCAGGATGGCCGAGATCTGGGGCACCACGCCCGAGGCCTTGGTGTTGCGCAGGAACACGTCGGCGTAGGCGCCGAGCGAGATCACGCCCTCCTGGATGCGGGCCCCACCGGAGTCGTTGAGGCCGATGACCGGGGCGCCGTTGTCGAGCGCCAGGTCCATGATGGCGCAGATCTTCTTCGCGTTCGCCTCGCTCATCGTGCCGCCGAACACCGTGAAGTCCTGGGCGAACACGTAGACCAGCCGCCCGTCGATGCCGCCCCAGCCCGCGACCACGCCATCGCCGACGATGCGCTTCTGGTCCATGCCGAAGTCGTGGCTGCGGTGCATGACGTAGGTGCCGATCTCGACGAACGAGCCGGGGTCGAGCAGGATCTCGAGCCGCTCGCGCGCGGTCAGGGTGCCGCGGGCGTGCTGCCTGGCGATGCGCTCGGCACCCCCGCCTTCGAGCGATTGCTCGCGGCGTTTCTTGAGCTCGGCCAGGCGCTGCGCGCGGTTCACGGGCGTGTTCCCCTCGTTCTAGAATGGCCACAAGTCGCGGCGTAGCGTAGGGATGCGGCCTCGGCGGGTCAAGAAGGAACCCCCCGGAGGGCCTACTTCCGGCTCGCCCGGAGCCGGCCGCATGCCGATAACCCCATGGCGAATTCGGGGTCGAGCGTTGTCCGCACTACGGGGATGCCCACGATGTTCACTTGGTCGCACAGCATCGTCCTGTTCGTGCTGTTCTGCGCCCTGGTGGACTTCCTCAAGGTCCTCATCGAGCTCCTCGGGCGCAGCGAGGGCCGCATCTTCACGAGCGATCCGTCGCTCGTGACGGCCATCATCCCGTGCCGCAACGGCGCCACGAAGCTGCCGGGCACGGTCGCCGAGCTGGCCAAGTTCGTCCCGCCCGAGCGCATCCTGGTCGTGGACGACGGCAGCACCGACGACACCTCGGCGGTCGCGGCGGCGCTCGGCTGCCAGGTCCATCGCTTCAACACCAGCAAGGGCAAGGCGTCGGCGATCAACTTCGCGGTCTATCGCGTGAAGACCCCGTACACGCTGCTGCTCGACGACGACACGCGGCTCGGCGGCACGCGGCTGCCGACCTCGTTGCTGTCGCGCGACGGGTACGATGCGGTGGCCTTTCACGTGCTGCCCGATCGCCGCGACCGCGACGGCGCGCGCGGCAACAACCTGCTCGGCGCCCTCCAGCGCTACGAGTACGGTAAGAGCATGGAGATCGGGAAGCGCTTCCACGACGTGACCTACTCGGTGAGCTGCGTGTCGGGCGCGGTCGGGCTGTTCCGCACCGAGGACCTCGACCGCTACCACCAGCAGCACACCGGCGTGTTCCAGGCCGAGGACCTCCAGCGCACCATCATTCACCTGCTCAACGGGCGGCGCATCGTGTTCGCGAACGAGCCGGTGTGGACCGTGGCGCCCTCGACCATCGGGCAGTGGGCGCGCCAGCGGCTCACCGGCTGGTACCCGGGTCTCTACCACCAGATGGCGAACTTCCTGCGCCTCCTGGTGAAGCGCGGCGTATCGTGGCGGCTGCGCTACGAGATGGCCTACAACGTCTACACGGTGCTGAGCGATCCGCTGAAGGTTTTCTCGATGATCGTCATCGCGATCACCCCGGGCCTTCGGATCTGGGGGGCCGCGGTTTACGTGCTCTACCTCATCTTCGAGACCTATCCGTTCATGGTGGTGCGCGTGCCGGGGGAGCCCCGCCGGCGGGCGCGGCTGACGGTGCTCGTGCTCTACCCCATCTACGGCGCCCTCAACACCCTGATGCGCGCCGCCGCGCTCCCGGTGTGGTTCTGGTACCGCTTCGTCACCGGGTCCATGCGCCCGCGGCGCGGACCCAAGGATCGGATCGAATGACGCGCGCTCAACGGCTGTTCGTCGCCACGCTCGGCACGCTGCTTGCCGTCGCCCTCCCGGCCTCCGCGAGGGCGGCGGGCTCCCAGCCCTTCATGCCCCTCGGCATCCTGGGCGGCCAGTACCGCTACTGGTCCTTCAGCGACGGCAACGACCTGCGCAATCCGCTCATCTACTGGGCGCCGCCCTGGTTCCACGTCCAGCTCGAGTACTGGGATTTCGCCCGGACCAACTCGAACGACCACACCCGGGCGGAGCTGGGCCTCGACCTGCGCGACTACCGCAAGTCGGTGTACACGCTCCAGTGGCAGCACCAGTTGCGCCAGGAGCGCTGGACGGTGGCCACGGAGCAGATCCTGAGCAAGCACGTCGTGGGGCGCGCCTCGTTCAGCGCGATCACGACCGGCGACACGGCGATCGAGGCGTCGAACGGCGGCTCGCCGGCCTGGGTCAACGAGGTGGGCGCCGACTACTACTGGGGCTCGTACAACTTCGCGTCGGCCACGGTGGTGCGCGACCCGCGCCAGGGCGGCCTGTGGGCCACGCCGCTTCGGGTCCGCCTGGCGAGCGAGCGCAACGACTGGGTGCAGGCGACGTTCGTGCCCACGCAGAAGCGCACCGCGGGCTGGGCGCTCGACGCGAAGCTCCGCTGGGTGCGCGTGGGGTTGGAGCGCAACAGCCGCTACGACTACACACGGCTCGACAACACCATCTTCACGATCGGCTTCGAGACTTCGCTGGATCGGCCGCGCTGAGCACCGGGCTCCCGCCCGGTCACCGGCCCCTGGTCCGCGGTTCCCGGGGCGCCGCGATTCCGCTTCGCCGCCGCGCCATGCTATCGTCCGAGCCCATGTCGCGCGTTCCGATGCTCCACGTTCCCTGGGCCCGGACCCGGATGGCCGGGATGCCCCACATCCTCGCGGACAGCGCGATCGCGACTCCCGACCTCGAGGCGCTCGGCCTGCCGCACGTCGCGACCGCACCGCCCGAAGGCTACCAGGCCCAGGCCGACCTCGAGCGCATGCTGGGCGAGCGCATCGGCGCTCCTGGCGGGCAGGTCATGGTCGCGGCGGGAGCCAGCGAGGCCAACGCCTGCGTGTTCGGATCGCTCCTCGGCACCGGCGATGAGGTGCTGGCCGAGATCCCGGGTTACGAGCCGCATCGCGTCGTCCCCACGCTCTTCGGGGCCACGGTCCGGGGCTTCGACCGGCCGCTGGCCGGGCCCCCGGGGGCGCTCGCGGCCGCGGTCGAGGGGGCGCTCGGTCCCCGCACGCGCCTGGTCGTGATCTCCGATCTCCACAATCCCGGGGGCGGGGCGCTGGGCGAAGAGGACCTGCGCGCGCTCGAGACGCTGGCTGCCAGGCGCGACCTCCGGCTGCTGTGCGACGAGACTTTCCGCGACGCGGGCGACCGTCCTCCCGCGACCGTCGCCGCGCGCTCCGACCGCTGGGTGACGACCGGATCGCTGACCAAGTCCTACGGCCTGGGAGGGCTGCGCATCGGCTGGGTCGCCGGCGACCCCCGGACGCTCGCGGCGTGCGAAGAGGTTCACGATGCGCTCTCGGCCCAACCCTCGCTCCTGAGTGTCGCGCTCGCGCGCGCGCTGGTCCCGCATCTCGCCCGCCTGCGCGCGCGCACCCACGAGATTCTCGCCGCCAACCACGGCGTGTTCACCCGTTTCGCCGCGCGCAGCGGGCGCTTCGCGGGGCCCGCCGTGCAGGGCACGACCACCTGGCGCGAGTTCGCGGGGGAGGACGAGGGCGACCGCTTCTGCGAGTTCGCGGGCGAGCGCTTCGGCGTGGCGCTCGCGCGTGGAGGCTTCTTCGGGCGCCCGCGCGGTCTGCGGATCGCCCTGGGCAACGAACCCGTGCGTTTTGAGGCCGCGATCCAGGCCCTCGAGCGGGCGGCGGCCGCATTCCCGTGGAGCGCGCCGGCCGCGGCCCAGGCGCCGCGACTGACACCGAGCAGGGGAGGGACCCGATGAGCAACAGCCTACTCGAGCGGATTCAGGCCGACATGGCGACGGCCATGAAGGCGAAGGACGCCGACACCCTGAGCACGCTGCGCATGCTCAAGGCGGCGATCATGGAGGCCCGGACGCGCAAGCCCAAGGACGCCACGCTGACGTCCGAGGAGGAGATCGAGGTCCTGCAGCGCTACGTCAAGAAGCGCCGCGAGACCATCGAGGAGCTCAAGCGCGTCGGCCGCACCGAAACCCTTCCACGGGAGGAGCAGGAGATCGCGGTGACCCAGCGCTACCTGCCCCAGATGGTCTCCGAGCAGGAGCTCAAGACCATCATCCGCGAGGCGATCGCGCGGACCGGAGCCGCGACGGCGAAGGACATGGGCAAGGTCATCGGCGCGGTCATGGGCCAGGTCAAGGGCCGCGCCGAGGGCGGCACGGTGTCGCGGCTCGTCAAGGAAGCGCTCTCGGCCTGAGCCGCGCGCCTCACGGCTCGGGCGGCGCGCGCACGCTGTCGGGCCCGGGCGTCGCGAGGCTCTCGGGCGCCGCCGCGGATTCGACGATCGGGAGGGAATACACGCCCAGGCTCTCGGGCCCGGCCGGCACCGGCACCACGGGCGCCGGCGGCAAGGGGGCTGCGATCGCGAGCCGGTAGGCGTCCTCGTCGATGTCGCCGCGCCGCCTCAGCCGCCCGGCGATGAGACGCACGCGGCGTTCGATGCGCCGCCCGGGATCGAGCGGGGAGTAGCGGCGCGGGTTGATGATGACCGCCGCCAGCAGCACCGATTCGCGCGGCCCCAGCTCGGCGGCCGTGACCCCGAAGTAGCGCCGGGCCGCGGCCTCGACCCCGTAGATCCCGTCGCCCCACTCGATCAGGTTGAGGTAGAGCTCGAAGATGCGCCGCTTGGTGAGCGCGCGCTCGATGCGGAGCGCGAGGAACATCTCTTCGAGCTTGCGCGACAGCGTGCGCTGGTCGCCCAGGTAGAGGTTGCGGGCGAGCTGCTGGGTGATGGTGCTGCCGCCGCGCACGATGCGGCCCGCCTCGAGATTGCGGCGCGCGGACGCCTGGATCTCGTTCCAGTCGAGCCCGCCGTGGGTGAAGAAGGCGTCGTCCTCGGCCACCAGCACCGCCCGCCGCAGGAGCGGCGAGACGCGCTCGTAGGGGATCCAGCGCTGGTCGATCGCGAGCCGGCGCCCCGCGCTCCGGGCCTCCGATTCGCGCTGGCGCATGAACGCGGTGGCGCGCGGCGTGCGGGTCGCGAGCTCGCGCACCGGGAAGGAGCCTGCCGCGAGCGCCGCCTGGAGCGTAACGCCCGCGAGGACCAGGGCGCCGGCCGCCGCCGCCCAGCGGGCCACGACCGGCAGCCGGACGCTCACGCGCTGCGGGGGCTTCAGGACGCGGGCCGGGCGCTCAGGACCACGACCGTCATGTCGTCGCTCTGCGCCGCGGTGCCGCGGAAGCGCTCGACCTCGGCCAGCACGTCGTCGATGAACCCGGCGGCCGTGCCCCCGCCCCGCTGCTTCCAGAACTCCGTGAGGCGATCCTCTCCGAACTCCCGGCCGCGGAGGTCCATGGCCTCGGAGATGCCGTCGCTGTAGAGCAGCAGGGAGTCGCCCGCCGCGAGCGCGATCTCGCCCTGCTGGTAATCGGCGTCCTCGAACAGGCCCAGCGGCAGCCCGCCCTCGCGCAGCTCCTCGACCGAGCCGTTCTGGCGCCGCACCAGCGGGTAGTTGTGGCCGGCGTTGGTGTAGCGCAGGCGGCCGCCGGCGGCTTCGAACTCGCCGTAGAACAGCGTGATGAACTTGCCGCTCGCCGAGCGGGCGACGCTCTGGTTGATGTGGCGCACCGCCTCGGGAACGTTCTGCCGCCCGTCGCAGAACGCGCGCAGCGACGCCTGGACGCTGGACATGAGGATCGCGGCGGGCACGCCCTTGCCGGCGACGTCCGCGATCGCGAAGCACAACCGCCCGCCCTCGACCATGAAGTAGTCGAACGCGTCGCCGCCGACCTGGCGGGCGGGCACGACCCGCCCCAGGATCTCCCATGATCCGGTCGTGATCGCCCGCGAGGGAATGAAGCTCATCTGGATGTCGCGCGCGAGATCGAGCTCACGCTCGGCGCGGCGCCGCTCCTCCTCGAGGCGCTGTTTCTCGAGCGCCTCGGCGCGCAGCCGCGCCTGCTCGATGACGCCCGCCGAGTGGCCCGCGACGATCGAGAGCAGCTGGTTGTCGCTCTCGTTCCAGTGCCGGCCGGGCTCCGCCTGAGTCACGGCCAGGATGCCGGTGACGCGGTTCTCGACCCGCAGCGGCACGGCAAGGATCGAGCGCACCCGCGACTCGAGGCCGCGCAGCCCCGGAAAGCGCTCGTCGTTGAGCAGGTCCACCGAGGCGAGGCGGTCGCCGTGATGGAGCAGGTAGCCCATGACGCTGAGCGCGATCGCCCGCGGCCACGAGCCGGACTCGTGCCCGGCGGTCTTCGGGCGTATGAAGGTGTGCCCGCCGCCGCCCTCGGCTCCGGGCTCGACCAGCCGGATCGAGCCCTCGTCCGCACCCAGCATGGCGGTGGTCTTGGAGACGATCCAGTCGAGGATGGGCTGCATCTCGGTGTTCGACGCCACGACCTGGCCCAGCTCCGAGAGGAACTGGAGCGCCGCCATCAGTCGCTTGGGATCGGGAACATCCACCTTGAGGACGCTTTCGGCCACCAGGGGCATCCGCATGGGAGAGGGAGGTGCGTTCAACCCGAACCTGGATAGTAGGACCGCCCGCCCCGCGCGCACAAGCCGCGCCGGCTCCGCGGGGCGGGCGCGGGCGGGCCCGCGGGGCTTGCCGGGCTCCGGTCCCTCCACTAGACTGCCGCCGCTCGTTCACCCGCCGGCGCCACGGAACGAAGCGGCGTCCGGCCCCGCGACCTCCGTCATTCCGGGTCCGCCATGACCGTGACCGCCACTCCGGCCTACAAGAACCTGCTCGTCGAGCAGCGCGGCGCCGTGACCGTGATGTTCGTCAACCGCCCCGACGTGCTCAACGCGCTCAACCGCGAAACGCTCGCCGAGATCGAGGCCTGCGCCCGGCAGTTCAATGGCGACCCGGCCCAGGGCGCGCTCATCGTCACCGGCGCGGGGGAGAAGAGCTTCATCTCGGGCGCCGACATCAACGAGCTCGCCGTCCTCGATCCGCGCGGCGCCGAGGACATCTCGCGCTTCGGCCAGCGCGTGCTCGAGGCTTTGGAGCGCAGCCCCAAGCCGGTGATCGCGGCCGTCAACGGCTACGCCTTCGGCGGCGGCTGCGAGCTCGCGCTCGCCTGCCACATGCGGCTCGCCTCCGAGAACGCGGTGCTCGGGCTGCCCGAGGTGAGCCTGGGGATCATCCCGGGCTACGGCGGGACCCAGCGCCTGCCGCGGCTCGTGGGGACCGGCCGGGCGCTCGAGATCATGCTGTCGGGACGCCGCGTCAAGGCCGACGAGGCCGAGCGCATCGGGCTCGTGAACCGGGTGGTGCCGCGCGATCAACTGCTCGCCGAGGCCGAGAAGCTCGCACAGGCGATACTCAAGAACGGACCGCTCGCGGTCGCCGCGGTGCTCGAAGCCGTCCAGCGCGGGCTCCAGCTCGGGCTCGACGACGGGCTCCGGCTCGAGAGCGGCCTGTTCGGGATCCTCGCCGCCAGCGAGGACATGCACGAGGGCCTCAAGGCCTTCCTCGAGAAGCGCCCCGCGCGCTTCCAGCGCAAGTAGCCGGCCCGGAGGAGCGATGCAAGACCTCATCGCCATGCTGGTCTCGACCGTGCTCGGCACGGTCATCGGCTTCGAGCGCCAGATGGGGCGCAAGCCCGCCGGGCTGCGCACCCACACCCTGGTGTGCCTGGGCTCGACACTGTTCGTGCTGCTCACCCTGCACGCGGTGCGCGAGTTCGGCGGCAGCAGCCTGGATCCGACCCGCATCATCCACGGCGTCGTGACCGGCGTTGGCTTCCTCGGCGCCGGAAGCATCATGCGGCAGGAAGGCTACGTCCACGGGCTCACGACCGCGGCCAGCATCTGGATGGTCGCGGCGATCGGGACCGCGGTCGGGGTCCACGCCTACCTGCTCGCTGGGGAGGGCACGCTGCTCGCGCTCATCGTGCTCGAGGGCTTCCGCTGGCTCGAGCGCTTCCTGGGGGCGGGGACGGACCGCAGTGGCTAACGGGTCCGCGCGCCGCGCTCGATGGTGAACCGCAAGGCAGCGACGCCCGCGGCCTACCTGGCCGGCCTGCCCGACGAGCGGCGCGCGGCGCTCTCGAAGGTGCGTGAGGTCGTCCGCCGCCACCTGCCCGCGGGGTATCGGGAGGTCATGAACGGGGGCTTGATCTGCTACGAGGTCCCGCTCGAGCGCCAGCCCGACACCTACAACGGGCAGCCGCTCCTCTACGCGGCGCTGGCCGCGCAGAAGAACTACTTCGCGATCTACCTGACGTGCGCGTACCAGGACCCAGCCCAGCTGCGCCGGCTCCAGGCCGGCTTCCGCAAGGCCGGGAAAAAGCTCGACATGGGCAAGTCGTGCGTACGGTTCCGCACCCTCGAGGATCTTCCGCTCGAGGTCATCGGCGCGGTCGTGGCGAGCACTCCCGTCGCGCGCTTCATCGCGCGGGCCGAGGCGGCTCGCAAGCGCTGAGGGCGGTGCCCGCCGCCCGCCCTACGCCGTCACCTTGACCTGCTCGAGCGATTCGAGCACCAGGTCCCCGACCTGCCGGGTGCTGAGCCCCGAGTCCGACCCCAGCGACGGCAGCCGTTTCGAGCGCAGCAGCCCGGCCACGGCCTCCTCGATGCGCCGGGCGCCGCGCGCCTCGCCGAGATAGTCCAGCATCATCTGGACCGCCATGATCGCGGCGATCGGGTTCGCCACGCCCTTGCCGGCATGCTTGGGCGCCGAGCCGTGGATGGGCTCGAACAGGCTCACGCGCCCGGGGTGGATGTTGCCGCTCGCGGCGATGCCGAGCCCGCCCTGGATCATCGCGGCGAGGTCGGTGAGGATGTCGCCGAACATGTTGCTCGTCACGACGGTGTCGAACCACTCCGGATTCTTGATGCACCACATGGTCGCCGCGTCGATGTAGGCGTGCTCGCGCGCGATGTCGGGGTATTCGCGGCCGACCTCCTCGAAGGTGCGGGTCCACAGGTCCATCGCCCGCACCGCGTTAGCCTTGTCCACGAGCGTGAGCTTCCGGGCCTTGCCGCGCCGGCGCGCCAGGTCGAACGCGTAACGGATGACGCGCTCGGTGCCCTTGCGCGTGAACAGCATCTCCTGGGTCGCGACCTCGTCGGGGGTGCCCTTCTTGAAGTAGCCGTACATGCCGGCGTAGGCGTCCTCGGTGTTCTCGCGCACCACGACGAAGTCCACCTGCTCGGGCGTCTTGTCCTTGAGCGGGCACAGATGCGCGGCGTAGAGCTTGACCGGCCGCAGGTTGACGTACAGGTCGAGCCCGAAGCGCAGGCGCGCGATGATGCCGAACTCGAGGTAGCCGACCTGGACGCGCGGATCGCCGATCGCGCCCAGCAGGATGGCGTCGTGGCCTTTGATCTCCTCGAACGCCGGGTCGGGCAGCACCTCCTGGGTCTTGAGGTAGTGCTCGGCCCCGAACGGCAGGCGCGTGGCACGCGCGCCGAAGCCTTCGATCGACGCCACTCGCTCGAGCACCCGCAGACCCTGCTCGATCACTTCGGGACCGATGCCGTCGCCGGGGATCACCGCGATGTTGTACGCCTTCGACATGGAGTGCTCCGGGTTCAGGGATTGAGGCGGATGCGCACGTTGGCCCAGGCGCGCTGGGGCTTGCCCAGGCGGACCGCGGGCGTGAAACGCCACTCGCGCAGCGACTCGAGGACGATGCGCAGCACGGGATCGGGAAGCTGGTCGGCGTTCGACCACGGCAGCTCGTGGAGGGCCGCGCGGCCCCGTTCGTCCACGAGGATCGGCAGGTAGATCTCGCCCAGCGCGACCCGCCCGCGGAGCGAATCGGGGAGCGGCAGGATCTCCTGGCGGACGATCGTGGGCGACACATCCACCTGGACGAACTCCTCGCGCTTGGGCCGCGCCGGCGAGGTGAGGAGTCCGACCTCGCGTACGCCCGTGAGCAGCTCGGCCGGCAGCGTGTCGGGCTGGACCCCCGGCAGCCGCGAGCGCACCAGCGCCAGCGCGGGCTCGCGATAGGCCGAGTCGAGCGCGACTGCCGCGCGGAACGCCTGCTGCGCCGCGGCGTGATGCCCCGCGCGCCAGTCGTAGAGCCCGGACAGGTAGAACGCCTCGGGGAGCGTGGGGTCGAGCCACGCGGCGGTGTGCGCGGCACGCCCGGCTTCCTCGAGGTCTCCGACGCGGCCCGCGCACACCGCGAGGATCAGCCACTCCTTGCCGCAGCGCTCGCGCGCGTCCACCGCCTGGCGCGCTGCCTCGCGCGCGTCGGACCAACGTCCGAGCGTGGCCGCGACCTCGGCGCGCGCCCGCGCGACGTACCAGTGCCAGCCGTCGAACCGCCCGTTGGTCCACGAGCCTTCGTGCAGCCAGGGATAGGGAATGCGCCGCGCGAGCGGCATCGAATCCACGAGCGCCCGGGTGAGGAGCGGACTCCACAGCCGCGCCGCGGCGGAATCGAGCTGGCCGGTGCGCGCTTCGTCGAGCGCCAGCGCGAGCTCGAGGTCGGCGTCGGGCGCCACCCGGGCGCGCAGCGCGCGCAGGGCCTCGCGCGCCTGGCCGTAGGCACCTACTTCCTCGAGCGAACGCGAGTCGGCGGCGGCTTGGGCGGGCGACTTCCGGCTGGCGGCCGGCGCGCCCGAGCGCTTCGCGCCCCCGGCCGGCGCGCGCGGCGCGGGTTTGGGCTTGGGGCTGGGCAGGCTCGGGTGCGCGGCCGCGCCCGGCGGGGCCGGGGCGGTGGTCGCCGCGCCCAGCGGCGCGGCCATCCATGCGAGGACGAGCAGGCCGGCCACGGCCAGGCCCAGCCCGCGGGCCCGCGGGTGCCACCCGTCGCCGGCGCGGTGAAGCCCCCGGCTCACGGGACGCGGGTCTCGTCGAGCGCGCTCAGCACCGCGCGGATCTCGTCGTCGGTGAGCACGCGGTCGACGCTCTTGGCGCGCTGGAACAGCGCGGCCGTGCGTCCCCGGGTGGGCTCGATGCCGTGGCTCTCGAGCCAGAAGACCACGTTGCTCTCTCCGCTCATCGGCCCGATCTCGATCGCCTGGTGGCGCCCGACCCAGCTCGCGGGCACGCCCGAGTAGACCCGGTCGGCGAGCCAGTCCTCGCCCTTGCGGAAGGCCTTGATCACGGCGGCCGCGTGCACGCCGGTGCCGGTGCGGAACGCGTCGCGGCCCACGACCGGATAGTTGGGGGGAATCGGCACCCCGGTGCCGCGGCTCACGGCTTCGCAATACTCGGGCAGCGCGGTGAGATCGTTCTTGATCCAGCCCAGCAGCCGGAGGTTGACGAGCAGCTGGTCCATGGGCGTGTTGCCGACGCGCTCGCCGATCCCGATCGCGCAGCCGTGCACGCGCGAGGCGCCGGCCCCGATCGCGGCGAGCGTGTTGACCACCGCGAGCCCGCGGTCGCAGTGCCCGTGCCAGTCGAGCTCGACCTTGGCGCCGCTCTCGCGCACCACGCCGAGGGCGAAGCGCACCAGGTTCGCGGCCCCGGTGGGCGTGGCGTGCCCGACCGTGTCGCACAGGCACAACCGCGTCGCCCCGCAGTCCATCGCGGCCCGGAACAGCTGCCGCAGCGTGTCGGGGTGGGCGCGCACCGTGTCCTCGGTCACGTACATGACCGGCAGCCCGTGGGAGACCGCGTACGTCACGGCCTCCTGCGTGTGGCGCAGCATGATCTCGAGCGTCCAGTTCTCCGCGTACTGGCGGATGGGCGAGGAGCCGATGAAGGTGCACACCTCGATCGGCAGCCCGGTCTTCTGGGAGATCTCGATGATGGGGGTGATGTCCGAGGCCAGGGTGCGTGCCGCGCAGTTCGCCCGGATCTTGAGACGGGAGGAGACGATCTCCTCCGCCAGCCGCAGGACGTCGGCGACCACGTGGGGACCGGCGCCCGGCAGCCCGATGTCGGCGGTGTCGATGCCCAGCCGCTCCATGAGGTGGAGGATGCGGAGCTTCTCCGCGATCGTCGGGGCGCGCACCGAGGGCGACTGGAGCCCGTCGCGCAGGGTCTCGTCGTCGAGCTGGATCCGGAACGACGGCGCATCCCAGCGT
>JBGQIE010000055.1:0-16427 GCA_041498315.1 Candidatus Eiseniibacteriota bacterium | reverse complement strand
CTCGTGACCTGCTATCCGTTCCAGGCCGTGGGACCCGCCCCGGAGCGCTTCGTGGTCCGCGGGCGGCAGGTGGCGCCCGCCGTCGCCGCGAACGCCCCGGCGCCCTAGCCGCCGTCCGAACTCGCGCACCGGTCGGCTGCCGCTCCGGGGGCTCCCGTTGTCGGGTCGCGCGGGGCCCCGGCTGCGCCTCGAGCCCGGCTTGAATTCGGTCAGTGGGCGGCCCAAGACCGCCGATAACCCTGGACGGCCGCGCGGCCTCGCGTTCCGCCGGGACCGCCGGCGTCGAACCGATCTCCCCGAGGCCTGGACCCGGAGCCACCATGCCCGAATCGAGCAGCGCCGGCGCTTCCTCTTCGCCGCCCGCGACGGTGGTGTGCGCGCGCTGCGGCGGGGCGATCGAGCCCGGCCTCGCGCGCTGCCCGGCCTGCGGCGCGTCGCAAACGCGCCCGGGGGCGGCCGGACGCACCGGAGCGGGGCCCATCGGCATGCTGATGGGCCTCCTGGGGCTCGCGCTTCCCCTCGCCTGGGTGTGGCCCGACGTCTTCCGTCACCTCGGGCTGAGCGGGTTGTCGGACTGGCTCGGGGCGGGAAGGCACCGCATCCTCATGCTGGTGCCGATCTGGATGGCGTTGATGGTGAGCTACGGCGTGCAACGGATGTTTTCCCGGGTGGCCACCCAGCAGGCCTGGCAGCCGTTCGCGGCCGCAAGTGGCGGGGAGGTCGTGACCCGGCCGCTCACGATCGAGGCAGGCGTCTGGAAGGGAGGGGTCGAAGTCCGCTCGCGCGCCCGCGGCTGGCTCCTCACCCTCGACACCGCGCGCGATCGTTCGGACGTGAGCACCCGCTTGAGCTGCGCGGTGAGCCCGCGCCGCAACTTCCACTTTGCCCTCATGCCGCAGAGCCGGGTGCTCAAGGTGCTCTCCTCGCCACGGGTCGGCGGATTCCTGCTCGCGCTGGGCGAGAAGGCCGCGGCCGCGGAGCCGGAGGCGGCGGCCCGGCGCCTCGTCCAGGAGGAGATGGGCTTCATCGTGGGCCCGCCGGTCGAGCTGGGTGAGCCCGAGTTCGACGGCGCCTTCCTGCTCAAGAGCGACGACGCCGATGCCGCGCGGGACTTCTTCGGCGACCAGCGCGGGGCGCTGCTCGCCCTGCGCCGCCCCGGAAGCTGGTGGCAGCTCACGCTGACCGCCTCGGTCACGAACGGCACCGGGCAGCTCGAGTACCGCGAGAGCGGCCTGGTGCGCGACGCCGCGCGCCTCGAGGCGGTGCGGCAGGCCATGATCGGGATGCTCGATCGGCTCGCGGCCAACGGGATCATCGCCGCGGAAAGCCCCGCCTCGAAGACCTGAGTGCCGCGGGTGCTAGGATGCCTCCCTGAGTCGCGCCGGATTCCCCCGCGTGACGAACCGGAGGATTGCGCGTGAGCGATTCGGAGCGCGGGCCGGGGCCGAGCCACGAGCCTCCCGGCCTCGCGACCGCCGAGCCACCCCTCGAGAGCTTCAGCCTCGCGCCGGGCTTTCGCGCCGCCGCGGCGGCCTGCGGCCTCAAGTCGGGTGGAGCCCTCGATGTCGCGCTGGTCGCGGCCGGCGCTCCGTGCGCCGCCGCGGGCGTGTTCACGACCAACCGGGTCCAGGCGGCGCCGGTGCTGCTCGACCGCGAGCGCCTCGAGCGCGGTGCGGCGCGCGTGCGGGCGGTGATCGCCAACTCCGGCTGCGCCAACGCCTGCACCGGTCCCGGCGGCCTCGAGGACGCGCGCGCGACGGCCTCATTCGCGGCCCGCGGCCTGGACTGCGAGCCCGCCCAGGTGCTCGTGCTCTCGACCGGCGTCATCGGCCGGCGGCTCGACATGGCGAAGCTCGAGCGCGGCATCGCGCTCGTCACCTCCGCGGACGCCGAGCACGGCGCGGCGGCGGCGGCGCGCGCCATCCTGACCACCGACACGCGCCCCAAGATCACGCGGGCCGACGCCACGATCGGCGGGGCCGCAATCGCGATCCGCGGCTTTGCCAAGGGCGCGGGGATGATCCACCCCGACATGGCGACCATGCTCGCGGTGCTCACCACCGATGCCGGCATCGCCCCGGGTCCCCTCCAGGCGGCGCTCGCGGCGGCGGCGCGGCAGAGCTTCAACCGCATCAGCGTGGACGGCGACATGAGCACGAACGACACCGTCCTGCTGCTGGCCTCGGGGGCCGCCGGCCCGATCGCGGACCGGGCCGGGCTCGACGCCTTCACCGCGGCGCTCACGCGCGGCTGTGCCGCGCTCGCGCGACAGATCGCCCGCGACGGTGAGGGCGCGACCCGCCTGGTCGAGATCGTGGTCGGGGGCGCCGCCACCGAAGCGGACGCCCACCGGGTGGCGGACGCCATCGCGCGCTCGGCGCTGGTCAAGACCGCGATCCACGGCGCCGATCCCAACTGGGGCCGCATCCTGGCCGCGGCGGGATCGAGCGGCGTCGCGATCGATCCCGCCCGACTCCGCCTCGAGCTCGGGCCCCCCGGGGCCCCCGGAGCTCGAGTCCGCGTGGTCGAGGGCGGGCTCCCGCTCGCCTACGACGAGGCCGCGGCCTCGGCCACGCTGCGGTCCGACCCGGTCCACGTGCGCCTCGACCTCGGGCAGGGCGCGGCCTCGGCGACCGTCTGGACCTGCGATCTCAGCGCGGAGTACGTGGCCATCAACGCCCACTACACAACCTGAGCGCCGGCGGGCGCGCCGCGAGAGGTCTCATCCCGGTGCGCCGAGGCGCCGATAGAAATGGGAGTGGCGGGGCCGGTCAAGGGCCGGCCCCGCTGTCGTTTGAGGGTCCGCCATGGCAGAGTGTCGCGCATGAACCCGCTTCCCGAAGCTCCCGCTACCGAGCGCGCGCTGGCGCTCGCGCGCGCCGGGCTCGAGCGGCCACGCTCGCCGTTCACGAAGCTGCCCGAGCGGCTGATGGTCGTGGACGTGGACCAGCAGCGCCTCACCCTGGTCGAGCGCGGGAGCCCGCGCGGGAGCTGGGCGGTCTCGACCGCCACCGCCGGGGTGGGAGGGGCCTCGGGCTCGCTGCGCACCCCGCCCGGCTGGCACCGCGTCGGCGCCCGGATCGGCGCCGACGCCGCGCCCGGGAGCGTGTTCGAGAGCCGGGTCGCGACCGGCGAGGTGTGGCGCGGCGAGCCGCGCGGCGAGGATCTCATTCTCTCGCGCGTGCTGACGCTCGAGGGCGCGGAGCCCGGGGTCAACCAGGGCCCGGGCTGCGACTCCCTCGAGCGCTACATCTACATCCACGGCACCAATCACGAGGGCGCGCTGGGGCGCGTGGCGTCGCACGGCTGCGTGCGCATGGCGAATGCCGACGTCATCGCGCTGTTCGAGCAGGTGCGCGAAGGCGATCCGGTCCTGATCGCGGGCGGGGTCGAGCGCGAGGCGCTTCCCGATCCGCTCGGGGTCGGCCGGTTTCACTACGCCGGGATCGGCGGCAGCGGGATGAGCGCGCTGGCCCAGTTCCAGGCCATGAAGCGGGGTGCCGCGAGCGGCAGCGACCGCAGCTTCGATCAGGGCGGTCGCGCCGCGGCGCGCGCCCAGCTCGAGCGGCTCGGCATCCGCATCTTCCCGCAGGACGGTTCGGGGCTCGCGGACCGGCGCGACCCGCCGGCCGCACTCGTGGTCTCGACCGCCGTCGAGGAGCAGGTGCCCGACTTCGCCGCGGCGCGCGCGCGCGGCATCCCGATCGTTCACCGCTCGGAGCTGCTCGCGCACTTCGTCGCCACCCATCGCACGCTCGCCGTGGCGGGCACGAGCGGCAAGTCCACCGTCGTGGCGATGATCTTCGAGATCCTGCGCGGCGTGGGGCGCGACCCCTCGGTCATCACCGGCGGCGACCTCATCGCGCTCCAGCGCGAGGGCCTGTGGGGCAACGCGTGGGCGGGACGCTCCGACCTGCTCGTGGCCGAGGCCGACGAGAGCGACGGCTCGCTGGTGCGCTACGAGCCCGCGGTGGGCGTGATCCTGAACCTGCAGCGCGATCACCGCGAGATGGACGAGGTCGGGGCGATGTTCGCGACCTTCGCGGGGCGCACGCGCGAGACCGTGATCGTGGGCGAGACGCTGGTGACGACGTTTCCGCGCGCCACCGCGTTCGGCTTGGGCCCGGGCGCCGGCGTGCGCGCCGAGCAGGTGGAGCTCGGCCCCGACGGCAGCCGGTTCGAGATCGCCGGGGTGCGCTTCCGCCTGCCGGTGCCGGGGCGCCACAACGTCGAGAACGCCCTGGCCGCGATCGCCGCCTGCGCCGCGGTCGAGGTGCCGTTGGCGGCCATGGTCGCCCCGCTCGCGAGCTTCCAGGGCGTGGGGCGCCGGTTCCAGTCGCTGGGCCGCGCGGGGGGCGTCGAGGTGGTGGACGATTTCGCGCACAACCCGGCCAAGATCGAGGCCGCGATCGCGACCGCCCACGCGCGCGCGCGGCGCGTGCTCGCGGTCTACCAGCCGCACGGCTTCGGGCCCACCCGCTTCCTGCGCCCCGACTTCGTGAAGACGTTCTCGTCGGCGCTCGCGCCCGGGGACCGGCTATGGATGCTCGAGATCTTCTACGCCGGCGGCACCGCGCAGCGCGACTTCTCGGCCGCCGACATCGTCGCCGAGATCGCGGCGCACGGCCTGCGGGCCGAGTTCGCGCCCGCGCGCGAGTGGCTGGTCGAGCGCATCGTCACCGAGGCGCGCGCCGGCGATATCGTGCTGGTCATGGGGGCCCGCGACCCCTCGCTCACCGACCTCGCCCGCCGGGTGCTGGCGGCGCTCGCCGCCCGGCCTCAGGGCTGAAGCGGGGTCCGCGGGCGCCAGAAGCGGTCCGCAGCGGCTCCCGCCCGGCTTTTTTTGGGCTGGAACGAACGGTCGTTTGGCCCCAGAATTGAGGGTGTTACGGCCATCCCCCGGCGTCGCGGGGCGGTCCAACGCTCGTCGTGCCCACTTCATCGGAACCCGAGGTGACGTTATGAGATTCCGGCTCGCTTGCCTGTCCACGCTCCTGGTGATGGCACTCCCGCTTTCGGCTGCCGTGGCCCGCGCGGGATCGTCCGTCGCCGATGTGCTCGATTCGGAGAGCGCCGCCCAGTTCGAGCTGAACGGGCGCGCCTGCGGCACCGCGTCCCCGACGCATGATGTGACCGAGGCGGCCCAGGGGCGCGTGCGCGCCCAGCGCAGCCGCTTGGGGCTGGCCCATCCCGGCCAAGGCAGCATCGACGTGGCGTTCCACAACATCACGTTCAAGGGCGAGGGTTACATATCCCAGGCCACGTTCGTCGAGCAGATCCGGGTCATGAACGAGCGCTACGCCGGCAGCGGTTTCACCTTCCGCCTCCGGAGCATCGACCGCGTCGACCGGAAAGCATGGTTCAACATGCGTCCGGGCACGGGCGAGGAGAAGCAGGCGAAGAAGGAGCTGGCGATCGACCCGCGACACACGTTGAACGTGTACACCTGCGCTCCCGGGCAGGGGCTGCTCGGCTGGGCCTACTTCCCGTTCGATCCCAGCCTCACCGAGGACTCGTTCTGGCACGGCGTCGTCATCCACTACGGCTCCGTGCCGGACGGCTTCATCCCGAACTACAATTTGGGTCTGACGCTGGTGCACGAGGCCGGCCACTACCTCGGCCTGTTCCACACCTTCGAGGGCGGCTGCGTGGCGCCCGGCGACTACATCGACGACACGCCCTTCGAGGCGAGCCCGGCGTTCGGCTGCCCGATCGGCCGCAACACCTGCCCGCAGGAAGGCGACGACCCGATCCACAATTACATGGATTACACGTACGACGATTGCTACACGGAGTTCACGCCGCTCCAGATGGACTGGATGCAGAACATCGTCGCCATCTATCGTCCCAGCCTGCTCAATCGCGAGACCCTGGCCCAGCAGGACCGGGCGCTGCCGCTCGCGCAGGCGGCCCGGACCACGCCCGCGACGGGCGAGATCGAGTTCCGGGGCGCCTTCCCGAATCCGTTCGCGCGCGAGGCGACGCTGCGCTACTCGCTGCCCGCCCGCCAGCACGTTTCGCTCAGCGTGTACACGATCGCCGGGCAGCGGGTCGCGAACCTGGTGGACGGCGAGGAGGACGCGGGCGAGCACCTGGTCCGGTTCGCCCCGCGCGGGCTTTCGGCCGGGATGTACTTCACCGTGCTGCGCGCCGGGGGCCGGACGCTTTCGCGCTCCGCGGTCCTGCTCCCCTAGCGGCGGGGGTAGCGCAACGCCCCGGGTGGCTTGGCCGTCTTGGGGGCCCCGGGGCGTTCGCGCGTCAGGGCGTGGTGCCGGCGTAGCGCGCCTCGACGTACTCGTCGAGCAGGCGCGCGAAATCCGCGGCGATGGACTCGCCCTTGAGCGTCACCCGGAGCCGCCCGTCCACGTACACCGGGGCGCTCGGGTTCTCCCCGGTGCCGGGCAGCGAGATGCCGATGTCGGCGTGCTTGCTCTCGCCCGGCCCGTTGACGACACAGCCCATGACGGCGACCCTGAGCTCCTCGACACCCGGGTAGTGCGCACGCCAGTGCGCCAGGCGCGACTGGATGTGGGCCGTCACCTCGGCCGCCAGCTCCTGGAAGAACGTGCTGGTGGTGCGCCCGCAGCCCGGGCACGAGGTGACCTGCGGGCTGAAGTGCCGGAGCCCCAAGGACTGGAGCACCTGCTGGCACACGCGCACTTCCTCGGCGCGGTCGCCGCCCGGCGCCGGGGTGAGGCTGGCGCGGATCGTGTCCCCGATCCCTTCGTAGAGCAGCACGGCGAGCGCCGCGGTGCTCGCGACGATGCCCTTGACGCCGAGGCCGGCCTCGGTGAGGCCGAGATGGAGCGGGTAGTCGCAGGCGGCCGCGAGCGCGCGGTAGAGCGTGACCAGGTCGCGCACCTCGCTCACCTTGGCCGACAGGATGATGCGGTCGTGCGGCTGCCCGAAGCGCTCGGCCAGGGCGGCGGAGGCCAGCGCGCTCTCGCGCATCGCCTCGAGCACGACCTCGCGGTCGGCGAGCGGGGCCGGCCGATGCGCGTTCTGGTCCATCAGCCGGGTCAGGAGCGCGCGGTCGAGCGAGCCCCAGTTGACGCCGATCCGCACCGGCTTCCCGTGGGCGACCGCGACTTCGATCATGCGCCGGAAGTTCTCGTCGTGCTGCTCGCCGACCCCGACGTTGCCCGGGTTGATGCGGTACTTGTCGAGCGCCGCGGCGCAGGCCGGATACTCGGTCAGGAGCGTGTGCCCGTTGTAGTGGAAGTCGCCCACGATCGGCGCCGCGACCCCCTCGGCGCGCAGCCGGCGCACGAGCTCGGGAACCGCGGCGGCGGCCTCGCGCGTGTTGACCGTGACGCGCACCAGCTCCGAGCCCGCGGCGGCGAGCACCCGGACCTGCTCGGCGGTCGCGGCCGGGTCCGCGGTGTCGGTGTTGGTCATGGACTGGACCACCACCGGATTTGCACCGCCGACCGGCACGTCACCGACCCGGCAGACGACGCTGCGGCGGGGGCGTTTCATGGCGGGATCATCGACCTGGAGCAGGGGCACGCGCCGAGGATACGGGCGGACCTCCCGGGCGGGCAACCCGCGCCCGGGGCCTGGGCGGGGCGCCTCAGCGCCGCCCCGAGACCACCCAGGCCAGGCCCGGAATCCGCAGCGCGTGGCCCGAGCGGAAGTGCAACGCCCCGCGGCGCAGCCGCGCGCGTACGCGGCGCTGGTCGGCGGCCCCGAGCGAGCCGTAGACCGCCCTCACGGCCGAGGAGGTCTCGAGGATCATCGTGACGTAAAGGTCGACGTCCGGATAGGACGCGTAGCAGGGGACCCGCTGGGCGCGGACGTCGCGGAAACCCGCGCCGCGCATGAGGCGCGGCAGGAGCCCCGGGCGCCCAAGCCGCATCGGATGGGGCGAGCGCTCGGGGTCGGGCGGGGGCGAGGGCGCAAACGGCCGGATCGCCTCGGCCGCGAGCCCGATGGCGGGGTTCCGTGCCAGCGGTGCCCACACCGCGAAGGCGGCGCGTCCGCCCGGCCTGAGCGCTGCGCGCACGCGCTCGAGCGCCCGCTCGACGTCATCGACGAACATGAGCCCGAAGCGCGAGCACACGCGATTGTAGGTCGCGTGGGAGGGGAGCTTCGAGATGTCTCCGCGCCGGAAGCGCGCGTTGCGCACCCCGAGCAGCCGCGCTCGCCGGCGCGCGACCTCGAGCATGGGAGCCGCGACGTCGAGGCCCAGCACCGTGCCGCGGGGCCCGACCCAGCGCGCGATCTGGAGCGCCGGCTCGCCGGTGCCGGAGCCCAAATCGAGGACGCGCTGGCCGGGCTTCAGCGCGAGTGAGCGCAGCAGCACCGGATCGACGGCGGAAAGAAAATGAAGGTTGAAGGCCTCCCAGTGCTCCCACGCGCGCGCGCCCTCGCTCCAGGTCTCGCGCACCGTGCGGCGCCACCGGGCGCCCGAGAGCGTGGGAGTCGAAATCCCCTGAGCCATGCTGGCCCCTCCCTGCCGGTTTCGGATTCCCTTGTCGCCCGTCGTTTCGCCGCGCATACTACGGCCCATGCGAATCGTGGCAAGTACCTTCGTGCTGGTCCTGCTCGCGGGCTGCTCGTCCGGTCTCAAACGCCCGGTCCAGGAAGTGACCGTCCGCCCCGGCGCGGACGGCGTCCAGCACGTGCGCGTGGTCGCCCACTCCTTCTGGTTCGAGCCCAATCGGATCGTCGTCCGGGCGGGCGTGCCGGTCGAGCTCACGGTCAAGAACGCCGCGTTTGGCGTGCCCCACAACCTCACCTGTTTCGACCACGACGCCGGGATCGAGCTGAGCGAGAACCTCGGCATGTTCCGCGGCCAGAAGCACGCCCGCTTCACCCCCGCGAAGCCCGGCGAGTACGAGTTCTACTGCCACGTCGGATCCCACGCGAAGAAGGGGATGAAGGGCCGGCTCGTCGTCATCCCGTGACCCGACGCGTCTCCCACTACCTTCACGGCACTACGCCCGAGGAGCAGCGCCGGCTCTCGGCGATGAACCGGCTCCTCAACGAATCCTCGCTGCGCGAGATCGCGATCCAGCCCGGCGAGCGCGTCGTGGACTTCGGCTGCGGGCTCGCGCAGCTCACCCGCGACATGGCGCGCCAAGCCGGGGTGCGGGCGCTCGGCATCGAGCGCAGCCCCGAGCAGATCGCGGAGGGCCTGCGCCAGGCCCGCGAGGCGGGCGAGGAGGCGCTCATCGAGCTGCGGGCCGGCGACGTGCTTGCCCCGCCGCTCGAGGCCGGGGAATGGGGCGGCTTCGACCTCGCCCACGCCCGTTTCGTGCTCGAGCACGTGCCCGCGCCGCTGGGCGTCGTGCGCGCGATGGTGCGCGCGGTCCGCCCGGGCGGCCGGATCGTGCTCGAGGACGACGATCACTGGGTGCTGCGCTTCTGGCCCGAGCCGGTCGAGTGCGCGACGCTGTGGCGCACCTACGTCGAGACCTTCGTGCGCAACGGCAACGACGCCCAGGTCGGCCGCAAGCTGATCGCGCTGCTCCACGAGGCGGGGGCCCGGCCGCGGCGCAACCAGTGGATCTTCTTCGGTGGCTGCGCGGGCGAGCCGCAGTTCCCGCTGCTGATCGAGAACATGCTGGTGCTGTTCTCGGGCGCCCGCCCGGCCATGCTGGCCGGCGGCCAGCTCGACTCCGAGTCGTTCACGGCCGCGATCGCTGCCTTCGGAGCCTGGGGTCGGCGCCCCGACGCCGCGCTGTGGTTCGCGCGCTGCTGGGCCGAGGGGATCCGACCCTAGCGGCGCGACCCGGGCGGGCCGGCGCGCCTAGCTATGGATCAGCTTGCGGTACTTGATGCGGTGCGGCTGGTCGGCCTCGACCCCGAGGCGCTCGTGCCGGTTGGCCTCGTAGTCCTGGTAGTTGCCCTCGAACCAGACCACCTGGGAGTCGCCCTCGAAGGCGAGCATGTGGGTGGCGATGCGGTCGAGGAACCAGCGGTCGTGCGAGATCACGACCACGCAGCCCGCGAAGGCCAGCAGCGCCTCTTCGAGCGCCCGCAGCGTGTCCACGTCGAGGTCGTTGGTGGGCTCGTCGAGCAGCAGCACGTTGGCGCCGCTCTTGAGCATGCGCGCCAGGTGGAGGCGGTTGCGCTCGCCGCCCGAGAGGTCCTTGACGCGCTTCTGCTGATCGGCGCCCTTGAAGTTGAACGATGCCACGTAGGAGCGTGAGTTCATCGAGCGCTTGCCGAGCATGAGCGTGTCCTTGCCCTCGGCGATCGCCTCCCACACGTTGGCCTCGCCCGGGAGCAGGTCGCGACTCTGGTCCACGTACGCGAGCACGGCAGTCTCGCCGATCCGGAGCGTGCCGGCATCGGGCTTCTCCTGGGCGGTGATCATGCGGAACAGCGTCGTCTTGCCCGCCCCGTTGGGCCCGATGACGCCCACGATTCCGGCCGGCGGAAGCTTGAACGACAGGTCGTCGATGAGCAGGTTGTCGCCGTAGCCCTTCTTGAGCCCCGCCGCCTCGATGACCACGGTGCCGAGGCGCGGCCCGGGCGGCACGTAGATCTCGAGCTGCTCCACCTGCTGGGCGCCCTCCTCGGCGAGCATCTTCTCGTACGCCGCCAGGCGGGCCTTGCCCTTCGCCTGCCGGGCGCGGGGTGCCAGGCGCACCCACTCGAGCTCGCGCTGGAGCGTCTTCTGGCGGGCGCTCTCCGATTTCTCCTCCTGGGCGAGCCGGCGCTGCTTCTGCTCGAGCCACGAGGAGTAGTTGCCCTCCCACGGGATGCCCTGGCCGCGGTCGAGCTCGAGAATCCAGCCCGCGACGTTGTCGAGGAAGTAGCGGTCGTGGGTTACTGCGACCACGGTGCCGGAGTACTCCTTGAGGAAGCGCTCGAGCCAGGCCACCGACTCGGCGTCGAGGTGGTTCGTGGGCTCGTCGAGCAGCAGCAGGTCGGGGTGCTGGAGCAGCAGCCGGCACAGCGCCACACGGCGCTTCTCGCCGCCCGAGATCCTGGTCACGTCGGCCTCGGCCGGCGGGCAGCGCAGGGCGTCCATGGCGATCTCGAGCTGGCGGTCTAAGTCCCACAGGTTGCCGTGATCCATCTGGTCCTGCACCTTGGCCTGCTCCTCGAGCAGCTTCGCCATCGCGTCGTCGTCGAGCGGCTCGGCGAACCGGGCGCTGATCTCGTTCCAGCGCCGCACGATCGCCATCTTCGGCTCCACGCCTTCCTGGACGTTCTCGAGCACGCTCTTGGCGGGGTCGAGCCGGGGCTCCTGGGGCAGGAAGCCCACCGTGTAGCCCTTGCCCAGGAACGCCTCGCCCACGAAGTTCGGATCCTCGCCGGCCATGATGCGCAGCAGCGAGCTCTTGCCCGCGCCGTTGGCGCCCAGCACGCCGATCTTGGCGCCGTAGAAGAACGACAGCCAGATGCCCTTGAGGATCTCGCGCTTGGGAGGGACTACCTTGCCGAGGTCCTTCATGGTGTAGATGAAATCAGGCATGCATCCCCATTTCGGTGGGAGGTCGTGAGGCCGTGAAGTACGCGGGCCGGGGAGCATGCGACAAACGCCCCGCCTCCCGCAAGCGGGAGCGGGGCGCTGGATGTCGGGTCGCGGGCCCGCGCGGGCGGGTGGAGCCGCCGCGCCGGGGCGATCAGGCCGCGGCCCGCCGCAGGGTCTTCTTCGCCAGCCACACGATGGCGAGCACGAACAGCACCGCGGGCGCCGCCGCGACGAGAACCGTCAGCAGGATCGGTAGCCCGACGAGGAACATGAGCCCGCCGCCGAGCAGGAGCAGGAAGGGGAGGAACAGCAGGAACGCGAGTCCCCGGAACACGAAGCCGAGCAGTCGAAACGGCAACAGCACGACCCAGAAGACCAGCGACACCACACCCGCCAGCGCGCTCATGACGATGAGGCCCGCCAGCAGCCCGACGGCGCCCAGCACAGAAGCGATGAACACGTTACCCAGCCCTCCCACGCCGCGCTCGCCCGTGGCCGGCCCGATCCCGACGCCCCGCGTCCGCGGGGCTCGAGCCGGGTGCTCGTCTTGCGGGCATGCGGCCGCGTGGGACTATACGGCCGGACCTGCCCAGCGGTTGCCGGCGCCGCGGCGCTGTGGCCGTCGTCGGGTATCATTTCCCTCTACTCACTGCGTCACAATGGGTTACACGCCGAAGCCACAATCTTCCGGACACAACCTGCTAGATTGCAGCGCCAAGTCGTTACACGGCGAAGCCCACCCGGAGGTCCCGCATGGCGGCAGCGCGCATCACGGTGATGAACAACGGCTCCCTTCGGATCGAGGGCGACTTCGAGATCGTGGACATGGAGGGCAAATCCTTCGGGCTGGCGGGCCGCCAGAAGGTCTCGCTGTGCCGCTGCGGCCAGTCGGGGAACAAGCCATTCTGCGACGGAACGCACAAGACTTGCGGCTTCGACTCGGTCACGGTCGCCTTCGACCTGCCCGCGCCAACGCCCAAGCCGGCGCCCTAGGGCTTCCGCGCCCCGATGTGGAGGTCGGCGCTCGCGCTCGTCCTGGTCCTCGCCCTGGCCACGCTGTGCGCGCGGCTCGGCTTCTGGCAGATCGACCGCTGGCACGAGAAGCGCCGGCTCAACGCGGAAGCCCGGGCCTCGCTCGAGACTCCGCCGCTCGAGCTGAACGGCGCGCCGGGGAGCTTCGAGTCGGTGCGCGGCCGCCGGGTCGCCGTGCGCGGCCGCTTCGATGAGAGCCGCCAGATCCTCTTGAGCCTACGCACGCACGATGGGGGCCCCGGAGTCGAGGTCGTCACCCCGCTGGTGCTCGCCGGGGGCCACGGCGCGGTGCTCGTGGACCGCGGCTGGCTCTATGCGGCCGACGGGGCCACCGCCCGCCCCCAGAGCTACCCCGAGCCCGGGCCTCGCCACGTGCTCGGGCTCCCGGTGGCGCTCGGACCTGGCAGGATGCCCGGCCGCAACGCCGAGGGGGCCACGCTGCGCGCGCTCGCGGCCGATTCGCTCACGCTCTGGAGCGCGCGCTGGCTCGATGCCGACACGCTCGCCCGCCGTTTTCCCTACGCGCTCGCTCCCTGGATGCTGCGCGAGCTGCCCGGCGCGGGCGTGCCCGAGCGGCCGTTTCGGTCTGCGCCGCGCCCGCTCGACGAGTGGATGCATGTGAGCTACGCGGTGCAGTGGTTCACGTTCGCGGCCATCCTGCTCGCCGGTACGGCGGCGCTCGCGTGGTCGCGGCGGCGCAGAGCCGAGCTGGGTCCCGGAGTGACGCCGCGAGATCAGGCGAGCGGCCTCCGCCCCTAGCCGTCGGGCTGGTACGAAGGGACACTGGTCGCAGCACTCCGGCGGAACAACACTCGTAGTGGTGGGTCGTGCGCGCCCGGGGCCCTGGGACGCGATTCAACGCGCGTTCCGGATTGCAAGATGGACCTCGACACTGCCTCGCCTCCTCCGCGCACGGCCTCCACCGAGATGCTTCCAAGCTCGAACCCATGCGAGCGAGAGCGTTTCCCCCGGGGGCTCGGCGTCCGCGCAGCGGAGGTACTCGAGCGCTCCGGCGGCCGGAGGTTCGAGCGGGGCCGACGAGGGGCTGCGGCCTTCCTGGCGGGATGACCGTGCGTCCCGGAGGGGCGCTTGCGCCCTGACCAGGAGGCACGGCCATGAACTCTCCGCTCGGATTCTGCTGGCGGACCACGCTCCTCTTCGCGGCTCTGTTGTTGCCTGCGGCCCCGTCCAGCGGTAGCGACCCGCCGGACGCTTGCAGCCATCCCGTGCAGGACTTCGGAGATGCGCCCGAAGACGTGCTCGCCTACCCCGGGGTGATCGGCCACTTCCCGACCTGCCTGCGGCCGGGCGATCCCGGGACCGAGGAACTCACCGGTCCGCGTCTGGGTCCACCGCCCGGTCCCACCGGCCACGTGATCCACCGACAAGCCGGCATTGGCTCCAACTACTACTTTGCGTGGTGCTCGGCCGGCGGCCTCAACCCGGGCGTGGACAGCGAACCCGATGGCAAGGTGGCCTCGCCCGCCGGCGGCCCGAGTGCGTGCGATGGCGGCCCGACCGATTGCGTCGAGGCCACGTTCTGGGGGGGCGTCGCGCAACTCCAGCTTGGCCAGGACGAGTGTGCCTTCGACCACGCCGACGCCGGGATCGACTGGCCGGTGTCCTATAGCTACTGCTTCGTTCCTTGCGGCGATTACAGCCTGGTATTCGGAATCGTGAATTGCGGGCCGCCGCGCACCGTGTACCTGAACGTGTGCGTGGACATGAACGGCGACGGCGACTGGTGCGACAACTTCGCCTGCCCTGCGGGCCTGGCTTACGAGTGGGCCGTGCGCAACCAACCGATCGCGTTGGACGCGGCCTGTCGGGAGTACGGCAGCCCACCGGTCTTCACGGCCGACTACGTGGGCCCCACCTGGTTCCGGATCTCGATCTCCGACAATCCCGCCCCACTCGACTACCCATGGAACGGCTCCGCGAGCCTGCCCGGCGGGGCGTTCACTGGCGGTGAGACCGAGGACTACCCGTGGTGGATCGGATTCCCGACGCCAACGCGGCCGGGTAGTTGGGGTCAGCTCAAGGTGCTCTACCGGTGACACTCTCGCGCGATCCGTCGAGCGGATCGAAGGAGGCTGAAATGAAGCTACTCATACTAGTTCTCGCGCTGATCGCGCTGCCTGCCGCTGTCTGGGCGCAGGAATCGAGCCGTCCGGCGGGCGGGCAGCGGCCCGCCACTCCCGTGGGCACGCATGCCGCCGAAGCCGTCACGTTTACCGACGTCGGTGCCGGGCTGGTAGGAGTGGAAGGCAGCTCGGTGGCGTGGGGTGACTATGACAACGACGGCGATCTGGACATTCTGATGACCGGGATCAGCGTCTATCCGGTGCACATTTCGCGCGTCTACCGCAACGACGGCGGGGGGGCCTTCATCGACATCGGCGCCGGGCTGCCGGGGGTGCGACTCGGCACCGCGTGCTGGGGAGACTACGACAACGATGGGGATCTCGACATTCTGCTCACGGGATGGGGCCCGACGTCGGGATACACCGCGCTCGTGTATCGGAATGACGGGGGCGGCGTATTTGCTGACATCAATGCCGGCCTTCCCGGGGGGATCTCCAGCTCGGCGGCATGGGGTGACTTCGATAACGACGGGGACCTGGATATCGTGCTGACTGGAGACACGGGCTATGGATACATCGCGCGCATCTACCGCAATGACGGCGGACGGGCGTTCACCGACATCAATGCGGGGCTGCCCGGAGTGAGATATGGCTCGGTGGCGTGGGGTGACTTCGACAACGACGGAGACTTGGACCTCCTGCTGACGGGGAGCACGGGCAGCGGGAGTATCTCGCGGGTCTACCGGAATGACGGCGCAGGGGGGTTCGGGGACATCAACGCTGGGCTGCCTGGGGTCAGTTACAGCGGCGCCGTGTGGGGAGACTATGACAGCGATGGAGACCTCGACATCCTGCTGACGGGGAACACAGGCGCGGGAACCATCTCGCGCGTGTACCGGAACAACGGCGCCGGGGCATTCGGCGACATCAACGCGGGGCTGCCTGGGCTCATCGAGAGCGCAGCAGCGTGGGGAGACTATGACAATGACGGGCGCCTCGACATCCTGCTGACGGGGTGGGGGCCCATCGCGCGCGTCTACCACAATGATGGCAACGGGGTGTTCACCGACATCGGCGCGGGGCTGACCGGCGTGACCCTTGGCTCTGTGGCGTGGGGAGACTACGACGGCGATGGGGACCTCGACATCCTGCTGGCGGGGCTGGACATCGCGCGCGTCTATCGCAACGACGGCGCGCCGGCGAACACGCCGCCGGCGGCTCCGAGCGGACTATCGGCCCAACGGGTGGGAGACCGGATGACGTTGAGCTGGAACCCGTCATCGGACGCTCAGACACCCGCGGCAGGGCTCTCGTACAACCTGCGGATCGGCACGACGCCGGGCGGAAGCGAGATCTCATCGGCGATGTCGAACACGACGAACGGCTATCGGCGAGTGGCGCAGATCGGCAACGCTCAGCAGCGGACATCGTGGACCCTCAAACAGTTGCCCTGCTACTGGAGCGTGCAAGCGGTGGATGGCTCCTTTGCGGGGTCCCCATTCGCACCCGAGCAAAGCTTCGGGGGAATCACTTTCACCGACATCAACGCCGGGTTGAGCGGGGTCGATTGGGGTTCGGCCGCATGGGGTGACTACGACGGCGACGGGGATCTGGACATCCTTCTGACGGGGCGAACGTATTCGGGGGACCTGAACTACATCATTCCCATCGCGCGTGTGTATCGCAACGGCGGAAGCGGCGTGTTCGCGGACATCAACGCGGCCATTCCCGGGGTATTCCGCAGTGCGGTGTCGTGGGGGGACTACGACAACGACGGTGACCTCGACATTCTATTGACGGGGTTCACGGGCGAGCATGGCCCGTCCATCTCGGGCGTGTATCGCAACGACGGCGGGGTGTTCGCCGACATCAACGCCGGG
>JBGQIE010000054.1:0-16471 GCA_041498315.1 Candidatus Eiseniibacteriota bacterium | reverse complement strand
TCCCCATTCCCAAAGCCTTCGACCCATCAGCATGAATGTCCGAGAGCTTGAGATTGGCAAAGCTCCCTCCCCAGCCAATGGTCGTGGTGCCGTCGGCGTGTCTCTGGGTATTGCCCATGAAGCCACCATAGACGTCCGGCGTGTTCCGGTATTCCCACACCAGCGTGGCGACCTTGTTGACTTCGTCCAAATCGTATTCGGCCGCGCGCGAGTACTGGGGCGAGAGAAAGTTCCCGTTGTCGAAGAGCGTGATGTGGCCGTTGGGGAGCCTGCGGATGTCGTGTTGATGGGAGAAGCCCCTGCTGTCGTTTACGAAACTGAATTGATTATTCACCGCGTTGAGTCCGAGGCGCCAAATGATGTCCCCGGTCAGTGGATCGATCTTCGTGATCTCGTTCAAGTGCCGGGACGAGATCAGGAGGTTCCCATCATGGTCGGGCTCGATGGCATTGCCGTGCACGTAATCGATCACGGAATCCGTCAACGCGATGTCCGGTGAAACGAGATCCGTGATCGCGAAATGGTCCCAGCTCCTCCACTGGAATACCACGTTCTTGGACTCATCGATCTCCTGGACGATCAGGCCCGTGACCCAAGCGTTGGGATTGCCGCCGGGCACGACGGCGCTCATGTCGACAGGCTCCGGGTCGTAGCTCATCAGGAGCGCGTGACCGTCGGGCAGAAGCTGGAGCTCGTGAAGGTCGGTGGGGTAGCCGTTGCCGGCGGCGAAGCTGTCGATGACCGCATAACGGTCATCCATGACGTAATACCGGCCCGGACCCCCCAGGAAATAGGTCAGGAGTCCGTTTGGCTGTCGCTTGAAGTCCAGCGCCCCGTACCCGTCCGGGAAGGTCCGACAGTAGATCGGCATCCCCCAATGGTCCACGATGAGCAAGTACGCACCGGGGATACCGGCATAGAACGGCGCGATGAAAAGGTCTTCCGCATTCGGATCGCTCGAGTCGAGCACGGAGATCGTCGGAGCGCCGGAAGGAAGCGTGTCGCACGGCACGGAGAGCAGCTTCCTGATCTCGAGGGGAACCGCCGGGAGCGGGGCGGCCGCGGATTGCCTCGAGAGGCCCGGAAATATCTCGTCCAAGCGCGGGGGAGGCTGTTGCTTCGGGTCCGTCGCGGACACCGAGAAGCTATAGCTCAGCGTCGGCAGACCCTCGCCGCCCAGCGCCCTCAGTCCCACTCCCAGCCGCACGTCGACCGTCTCGCCCAGCGCGAACGGTATGTCCGGATCGAATATCAGCGTCTTGCGGTCGTCGAGGAGGGTCAGGCGGCCGGTGTGCACCCCGCTCGTGGAGCCGACCACGGAGAGCATGCGTCCTTCGACCGTGCCCGGGTCGATGACACCCCCATGCCGGATGACGATGTTGTTCCAGGGCGAAACGAGGCGCGATCCGGGGATGGGCGAGAAATACTGGTACAGCCCGAGGTGGGGTGAGAGTGCCGGGGGTAGCGGGGTCGCGGCCGCTGAGGCGATGGGGCCAAGGCGGAGCAGCGCGGCCATCACCCCGACGACCCACGCCTTGGTTCGCATGTGGAGGCACTCCGTTCGCGAGAATGAACTCCACGATCGGCAGGTGCGATCGCCCGGGCAAGACCACCACACCTTACCGCAATTCCGGCTGGAACTCCCGCGCGATCGTGAGTGGCCGTAGCTCCTGTGGGCGCCCCACGGCCACCCAGGAAACGTGCCGTTTGGCGCTAAATTGGCGGGCGGGCCCCCAGTCGCGAAGCTTTCGTGGACCTTACGGGGCTCAGGGTGGTATATATGTCCTGGCCGTCGGCGTAGGAGTTCCCGTCATCGCACCCACCGCGATGCCCCGGACCCCGATTGGTGACACCCCGGCAGTCCACCGCAACCCTCCGCATCGTCAAAAACCTGGTCGGTTGACTCACCCCGATTCGCCTATCTAACCTGCTCCACCCGTTGAGCCGTCGAACGAGGGCCCCCGCCCGGACGAGTCCATGCCCGATGGTGGCGGCGGCCCGGGACAACACCCACGAGGAACGCATGAAAATCCTGGTCACTGGAGGTGCGGGCTTCATCGGTTCCCACCTCGGCGAAGCGCTCCTCCAGCGGGGCCATGAGGTCTGGGCCCTGGACGACCTCTCGACCGGCCGGATCGAAAACCTCGCCACCTTCCAGCGGCACCCCCGCTTCCGTTTCCTCGAAGGCGACGTCATGGACAAGGCCCTGGTCTCGGGCCTGGTGGCCCAGTGCGATCAGGTGTTCCATCTCGCCGCCGCGGTCGGGGTGCGCTACGTGCTCGAGAACCCGCTGCGTTCGCTGATCACGAACATCCGCGGCACCGATGTCATCCTCGAGGCCGCCGACGCGCACCGCCGCAAGATCATGGTGTTTTCGAGCAGCGAAGTGTACGGCAAGGGCATGAGGGTGCCGTTCTCCGAGCAGGACGACCGCCTGGTGGGGCCGACCGACAAGCTGCGCTGGTCGTACGCGTGCGGCAAGGCGGTGGACGAGTGCCTGGCCCAAGCCTACTACCAGCAGCGTCGCCTGCCGGTCGTCGTGGTGCGCTGCTTCAACACCTGCGGTCCGCGCCAGTCGGCAGCCTACGGGATGGTGATCCCCAACATGATCGAGCGCGCGCTGCGGAACCAGCCCATCCTGGTCCACGGCGACGGCACCCAGTCGCGCTGCTTCTCGGCGGTGAGCGACGTGGTGCGCGGCGCGATCCTGCTCTCCGAGTCGCGCGCGGCCGAGGGTGGGATCTTCAACGTCGGCACCGATGAGGAGATCACGGTGGGCGCCCTGGCCGAGCGCATTCGACGCCTGTGCAGCAGCGGCTCGACGATCGAGTACGTCCCCTACGAGCAGGTCTATGGCCCCTCGTTCGAGGACATGCAGCGCCGCGTGCCGGACCTCACGAAGATCCACCGCGCGGTCGGCTACCGGCCCGAGGTCTCGCTCGACCAGCTCCTCGAGCTGACGATCCGGGACACCAGCGAACGCTTGGGCGTCCGGTGCCCGGTCGGGCTCGCGATCGCCTGAGGCCGCCCACCGCGACCCGGGCGTCGCGGCCCTGATGATGCTCGCGGCCGCGATCCTCGCCGGGCTGGTGCTGGCGCTCGCCCTCACCCCGGCCGGCATCCGCATCGCCTGGGCGGTGGGCTACCTCGATCACCCTGCGGCGCGCAAGCTCCACACCACGGCCACCCCCCTGCTGGGCGGGGTGGTGGTCTTCGTCGCGGCGCTCGGTGCCTGGCTCGGGGTTTCGTTCGCGCTCCACCGGCCCGCGCACTCGGGGGGAGCCTACCTGTTCGCGGGTGCCCTGGTGGCCCTGCTGCTGGGGCTCTGGGACGACCGCTTCGGGATGCGCCCCTGGGTCAAGCTGCTGGGCCAGGCGGCCGCCGGCGGGGCGCTGCTCGCGTCAGGCAGCGTCCCCGATCTGGGGCTGCCGGTCGTGGTCGAGGTGGCGATCGCGCTGCTCGCGATCGTCGCGCTCATGAACGCGGTCAACTTCCTCGACAACATGAACGGCATGGTGGGCGGCCTCGCCGCCCTCACCCTCGCGGCCTTCGCCTGGACCTCGGCCAGCCGCGGCGCGGTGGGCCTCGCGGCCGCCCAGCTCGCGCTCGCGGGGGCGTGCGCGGGGTTCCTGCCCTACAACTTCCCGCGCGCCCGGATTTTCCTGGGGGACGCGGGCAGCCTGCTTCTGGGGTATAGTCTGGGCGCCTCGGCGCTGCTGGCCTTCGGCGCCAGCCCACCCGGCTGGGGCCGAGCGGGCCCGCTGCTGATGCTGGCCTACCCGGCCTTCGATCTCGTTTTCGTCGTGGTCACCCGCCTGCGCGAGGGTCGCAAGATCTACGCGGGCGGCAAGGACCACACCAACCACCGTCTCGCGAGCGTTCTCCGATGTCCGAAGACAACCGTACTCCTCCTGTGGCTCAGTGGGGCCGCCCTCTGCGCAAGCGGTCTCGTGGTCCTCACGCTAAACCGGCCGCTGCCGACGCTCCTGCTGTCGGGCCTGTGGACGACGTTCCTGGTGTGGGCGGGGACGCGCCTGGCCATGGTGCCGGCGACCCCGCGCCCCCCCGCGAGCGCGTAGCCCCGCGGCCCTACCAGCGCCCGTCGGACGATCTCGAGAGCGAGGACGACGAGGCGCAACCCGCCTACGCGCCCCGGCCCGCCGAGGCGCCGCGGCCCGCCTACGCGCCACGCCCCGCCGCCCGCGCGGCGGGACCCGAAGACGCGCGCCTGCAAGACCTGGTCGCGTACATGGCCCGCGGGCTCGTGGACCATCCGGACGACGTCGAGGTGGACGTGCTCGCCCCGGGCGAGGACGCGGCGTTCGAGCTGCGCGTGCATCCCGACGACCTGGGCCACGTCATCGGCAAGCAGGGCCGCACCGCGCGCTCGCTGCGCCTGGCCCTGGGTGCCGCCGCCGGCCTCATCGGCCGGCGCGCGTCGCTTGAGATTGCCGACTAACGACGGGCTGGTTCGAGTCGGGAAGATCGGCCGCCCTCACGGCCTGCGCGGGGAGATGATGCTCGACGGCTGCTCGCTCGCCCCGGACGAGCTGCTCGCGATGCGCGAGCTGGTCTGGCGCGGCCGCGGCGGAGAGACCCAGGCGCTCACGCTCGCCAGCGTGCGACCCATGAACGCCCGCCTGCTGGTGGGCTTCGCCGGCTGCACGCACCGCGACCAGGCGGCCGCCCTCACGAATGGAGAGCTGCTGGTCGAGCGCACGAAGCTGCCCGACCCGGGGCCGGAGTCGGCCTACACCTTCCAGCTCATCGGGCTCCGGGTCGAGACCGAGGAGGGCCGCGTGCTGGGCCAGCTCGCCGACATCGTGAACACCGGCGCCCACCCGATCTACGTCGTGCGGGGCGAGCGCGAGCTGCTCATCCCGGCCGCGCCGGAGGTGCTGAAACGCGTGAGCCTGTCCGGCGGGGTGATCGTCGTCGCCCTGCCGGCCGGACTCGAGGAGCTGTAGGCGACGTGAAGATCTCGGTGCTCACCATCTTTCCCGACTTCTTCCCGGCCGCGCTGGCCGAGGGGATGATCCGGGCCGCGCGCGAAAAGGGCCGCCTCGAGGTGGCGATCGTGGGGCTGCGCGACTTCACCGAGGACGCGCACCGCACCACCGACGACTACCCGTTCGGCGGCGGGGTCGGCATGGTCATGAAGGTCGAGCCCATCGACCGCGCGCTGGCCTCGCTGGCGGTGGGCGAGCCGGGGTCCCGTCCGCCCGGCACGCGGGTCGTGCTGCTCTCTCCGCAGGGACCCACGCTCGACCAGGCCGGGGTCATCGCCTACGCCGGGCTCGAACACCTGGTGCTGGTGTGCGGGCGCTACAAGGGCGTGGACGAGCGCGTGCGCGAGCACCTCGTGGACGAGGAGCTCTCGATCGGCGACTACGTGCTGTCGGGCGGCGAGCCGGCGGCGCTGTGCGTGGTGGACGCGGTGGCGCGGCTGCTGCCGGGCGTGGTGGGAAGCTTCGACTCGGTCGAGGGCGACTCGTTCCACTCCGGCCTGCTCGACTCGGACTACTACACCCGGCCGGCCGAGTACCGCGGCTGGAAGGTCCCCGACGTCCTGCTCTCGGGGCACCATGCCGAGATCGCGAAGCATCGCCGCCGCGAATCGCTGCGCCGCACGCTCGAGCGCCGCCCCGACCTGCTCGAAGACGCCGCGCTCTCGAGCGAGGACCGCCGCACCCTGCGGGAGCTCGAGTCGAACCCCCCGGGGCCCCAGCCGCGCCGCGGCGGGACGCGCGACCGGTCGGCGTGAGGGCGGGCGGTCGCGCGGCCGGTCTCGCCGTGGTGGGCACGCTGACGCTCGCGACCTGGCTTCAGGGCGGCTACACGTTCGCCACGTGGCCGCAGCTCTTCACGCTCGAGCACATCCTCAAGCTGAACGGCACGCTCCAGGGCGACTGGTTCACCTCGCACGCGGCGCCCCACTGGGTGTTCGAGCACGCGCTGGCGCTGCTGCCGGCCGCCTGGCTCGAGCCCGCCTGCGCGCTGCTGTGGGGGGCGGGCGTGGCGCTGTTCTGGAGCGCGTTCGCGGCCCTCGCTGCCGACCTGGGCGTGCCGGCGGCCGGGATCCTCGCCGCCGGTCTCATCGGCGTGCGCACCATGTTCACGGGCTTCGGCCTCACCATGCTTCTCCTGCCCGTGCTCTACCCGAACACCCTCGCCTGCGCGGCTTGGGCCTGGGCGCTGCGCGAGGGCTTCGCCGGCCGCGCGACGCGCGCCGGGGTGTGGACCGGGCTCACGTTGCTGATCCACCCGCTGGTGGGAGTGCTGGCGCTGGTCACGATCGCGCCGGTCGTGCTGCGGGGCGCGGGGTTTGGACCGGCGCTGCGCTATGCGGCGGCCGCCCTCGTGACCGGCGGCTTCGCGCTCGCGCGTCTGATCGCCGACTTCGGGCTTCGCGAGCGGCTTTCGTCGCTCGAGCGCTTCGATGTGCTGGCCCGCGTCCGGCTCCCGCATCACTTGATCTATCGCGCCTTCCGTCCCGACGAATACGCCACGGTGGCGTTGTGGGCGCTGGCCCTGGGCGTGGCGCGCTCACGGTTGCGCGCCTCGCGCCTGGGCGGCGCCACCCGCCTCGAGGGCTGGGACGTGCTGCTCGGCGCGTTCGCGCTCCTGTGCCTCGCGGGCGCGGTCGCCTCGAGCCTCGGCTGGCCGCTCGCGTTGGTCGAGCTCCAGACCGCGCGCACCAGCGCCTGGATTCCGCTGCTCGGAGTGCTCGCGGCGGCCGCGGCCCTCACGCGCGGCCGGCCCGCGACCGGGACCCTCGCGCTGTTCGCGGTGCCCGCGATCGCCGGGGTCCTGCGTCCGCTCGTGGGCGGAGCCCTCGGGCGCGCGGGCCTCGGCGCCCTGGCGTGGCAGGCGCTCGAAGCGCCGGCGCTCATCGCACTCATGCTCGCCACCCCGACCGCACCGGCGCTGCGGCGACGGTGGATCTTCTGGCGCGCGCGCCGCGCGAGCGCGCCACCGACAGGTTCGGGGCGCTGGAGCGCGCGCGACGTCGTGGCCGCGGCGGCGCTGGTCGCGCTCGGCTTCGTCGCCTCGGGCTGGCGCGGGGTGCCGCGGCCGCGCTTCGATGCCGACTGGCGCGCGATCGCGGGCGAGACCCTCCGGGTGTCCGAGCCCACGGACGTGGTGCTCGCGCCACCCGATCTGGACGGATTCAGCTTCTTCAGTCACCGTCCGATCGTGGTCAACTTCGGCGATATCCCCCGCGACGACCTGGCGGGCTGGCGCGAGCGCATGGAGGCCGTGACCGGAAACTCGGGGGCGCTCTCGCCCGACCTGACGATCGGGGCCGAGGCGCGCTCGGCCCGCATCGCGTCGGCCTACGACGCCACGGTGGGGAGCGCCCCGGGGTTGGTGAAGCGTTACGGCGTCAAGTTCGTGGTCGCACGCCGCGCGGCGCTGCCGGACCCGCCGGTGTGGGCCGAGCCCGTGGCCGCCAACGCCACCTACGTGCTCCTCAGGGTGCGCACGGGGCTGCTCCCATGAGCGCGACCGCGATGTCACCCACGCAGGGCCGCAGCGGAGCGCTCGCCACGGTCGCGGCGTGGAGCTTCGTGCTCTACGTCGCCGTGCTGCCCTGGTCGATCGCGGCGATGTCGGTCGGGGTGGCCGCGTGCGGCGCGCTCACCGCCGTCGCCTGGGTGGGGCGCTCGGGCCCGCGCTGGCAGCGTTCCCCCGTCGATCTCGCCGGGCTCGTTTGGCTCGTGGCGCTGGCCCTGGCGGCCTGGTTTGCGGTCGACCGGGCCGCGAGCCTGCCGCGCGTGACCAAGGGGCTGATGCCCGCGATCGTCGGGCTCGCCGCCTCGCACGCGGCGGCGGGCTCGCGCGGCCGGCGCGCGGTGGCCACCCTCCTGGTCTCCGCCGCCACGGTCGCCGTGATCGGCTTGGCACTCTGGATCGGCCAGGGCGCGAGCTTCGCCGCGCGCGCGCGCGGGATGGCCGGGCACTACATGACCTTCGGCGGCCAGCTCCTGCTCGTCATTCCGGTGGCGGTGGGGATTGCGCTGTGCGCCCGCGAGCGGCGCTGGCGGCTCGGCGCGGCGGCGGCGGCGCTGCTCGCCCTGGCGGCGCTCGCCACGACCTTCACGCGCAGCGCCTGGATCGGGCTCGCCGTGGCGCTCGCCGTGATCCTGGGTGCCCGCCGCCCGCGCGGGCTCATCGTGCTCGCGGCGCTCGCGGCCGTGGCGTACTTTGCCGCCCCACCGGTGTTCCGCGACCGGATCCACAGCGCCTTCGACATTCACCACCCGTCGAACCGCGAGCGGCTCTTCATGTGGGATGCGGGGATGCGCATGTTCCGCGATCATCCGCTCACCGGGGTCGGGCTTCAGGACCTGCACGCGCTCTACGACCGCTACCGCTCGCCCGCGGCGAGCGAGCCCGCCGGGCACCTGCACGACGTGTGGATCCAGATCGCGGCGACCATGGGTGCCGTGGGGCTCGCGGCTTTCGTGTTCCTCTACGGCGCGTTGATCCGGGCCGCGACCCGAGGCCTTGGGGCCCAGCTCAAACAGGGCGGCCTCGCGGCGGGGGTGCGGCTCGGGGTGACCGCGGCGTTGGCGGGATTCCTGGTGGCGGGATTCTTCGAATGGAACTTCGGCGACGAGGAGCTGCTCCACATGCTCTACGTGCTGGTGGGTCTCGCCTGGGCGGCACGAGGCTGGGAACCGGAGCCTGGCACCCGATGAAGGTGGCACTCGTCCACGACTGGCTCACCGGCATGCGTGGCGGCGAGCGCATGCTCGAGCGCGTGGCGCGCATGTGGCCCGAGGCCCCGATCTACACGCTGGTGTGGCGGCGCGGCTCGGTCTCGCGCGCGCTCGAGTCGCACCCGATCGTGACCTCGTTCCTCCAGCGGCTTCCCCTGGGCGTGCGCCACTACCGCTGGTACCTGCCGCTGTTTCCGGCCGCGATCGAATCCTTCGACTTCTCGGGCTACGACGTCCTGATCTCGACCAGCCACGCGGCGGCCAAGGCCGCCATTCCGCCTCCCGGCGCGTTTCACTTCTGCTACGTCCACACGCCCATGCGCTACGTGTGGGACCTCGAGCAACAGTACTTCCCGCCCGGGCGGTTCCCGTGGCCGCTCTCCTGGGCCGTGCGCCGCACCTGCGCCCGGCTGCGCGCCTGGGACGTCGCGACCCTGGACCGGGTGGATGCCATGGTGACGAACTCCGAGCACGTCGCGCGCCGGATCAGGCGGCACTACGGGCGCGAGGCCGAGGTCATCGGCGGACCGGTGGAGCTCGAGCGCTTCGAGCCCGCCGCGTGCCCGCGCGCGGGCTACCTGTTCGCGGGCGCCTTCGCGCCCAACAAGCGCGGCGACCTGGCCGCCCAAGCCTGCCGTCGGCTCGGGCGCCGCCTGGTGGTGGTGGGGCGCGGGCCCGAGGAGCGAACACTCCGGCGCCTCGCGCCGGCGGACACGGAGTTCCGCGGCTGGGTGAGCGACGAGGAGCTGCCGCACGTTTACGCCCGCGCGCAGGCGCTCCTGTTCCCGGGCGAGGAGGATCTCGGGCTCATGCCGATCGAGGCGATGGCGAGCGGCTGCCCGGTCGTCGCACTCGCCCGCGGCGGAGCGCTCGAGACCGTGGGCCGGGGCGCCGCCCCGGAAGTGCTCGCGCGCGCCGTGGCGGGCGGCGTCGAGCGCGTGCCGGGCGGGGTGCTGTTCGGAACCGAGAGCGTCGAGGGGCTGATCGAGGCGATCTGCCTCGCCGAGCGCGAGCGCTTCGACCCCGTGGCCCTGCGTGCCCAGGCCGAGCCGTTTTCGGCCGAGGCCTTCGACCGGCGCTTCCGCGCGGCGTTCGAACGCGCCCACGCCGCCTGGAAGGCGGGCCCGGCGCGAAAGGCGGATCAGCCCGTCGCGCGCGAGCGGTCCATCACCTCGCGGTAGAGCGCCGCGTGGCGGCGCGCGATCGCGCCGATCTCGAACTCCGCTTCGATCCGGGCGCGGGCGCGCTCCGCCAGCGCCCGCCGGCGCGCTTCGTCTGCGAGCACCCACGCGATCCCGCGCGCGAGGTCGCTCACCTGGGTCGGGTGCGCGAGATCCCTCACCTGGGCGGGACGCGCGAGCCAGCCGTCGCGCTCATGCCCGATCAGGTCGGGGAGCCCGCCCAGATCGAAGGCCACGCACGGCGTGCCGCACGCCATCGCCTCCATCACCGTGTTGGGCAGGTTCTCGTGGAGCGAGGGCGCGACGAAGACGTCGGCCGCGGAATAGAGCTGCGCGAGCCTGGCCTCGTCGCTGACGTAGCCCAGATCGCGCAGCGGCACGGCCCCAACCGGGAGCCGGTCTCCGGGCTGGGTGCCGAACACGAGCACCTCGAGGGCCGCGCGCCGCTCCTCCGGCAGGCTGGCGAGTGCGGCCACGAGGAGCGCCAGGCCCTTGTTGGGGTCGCGTCCGATGCCCGCCCCGCCGCACAGCACGACGCGCCGGTCCGGGGCGAGCCCGAGGCGATGGCGGGCCGCGGCGCGGTCGCCGGGGCGAAAGCGCTCGAGGTCGATGCCGTTGGGGATCACCTCGCACCGCGCCTTACCGAAGAGCGTGCTCGAGCGCGCGCACGCCGCGAGCCAGCGGCTCGGCGTGATGACGGTGAACGCGACGTCACGCCAGGCTGCGCGCTTGCGGTCGAAGACGCGGCGCGACAGGTCGCGCTCCACACGCGAGCCCAGCGCGGGGCAGGCGCCGCAGGCCTCGCGATAGCGCGTGCAGTCGAAAGGCAGGTGGCAGCCGCCGGTGAACGCCCACGAATCGTGAAGGCTCCAGACCACGGGGCGGCCGAGCCGCGCCAGCGACTCGAGGCGCGCGAAGCCGTGCGCGATCCAGTGAAGGTGAACGAGATCGGGAGCGAGTGCCTCCACGTCGCGCTTGAGGCGGTCGGGCAGCCAGGCGGGCGTGAAGAGATCGCCCCGGCGGTGGGCGTAGGCCCGCGCCGGCAGCGAGTCGAGCCGCGGCCGCGCCCAGGCCCGCACCCCCGCGAGCGGACCGAGCGGCCCCACAACGCCCGGCTCCGCGCCATGGCGCGACTGGACCAGCAGGCGCGACTCGATGCCGATGCCGCGCAGGCCGCGATGGAGGCGCAGTGCCGCGATCGCCGCACCCCCGCCGCGGTCGTAGGTGTTGACGAGCAGGGGTCTCACGAGAGCACGAACTGCCCGAGCCGGCGCTCGAACTCGTCCGCCGGCCAGTCGCGCACGACGTGGCGCGGCAGCCGCTGCGGGTCGGTCCAGCGGTGGCAGGTGCCGGGGACGTTGGCGGCGGTTCGCAGGAATCCCTCCGCGCGGCAGATCCGCACGCTCTCGGCCGTGAAGTCCCGCCGCTCGCCGAAGGGATACGAGCACAGCGTCACCGGGCGGCCGAGCCAGTGCTCGAGGCGCTGCCGCGAGCCGACGATCTCCTCGCGCTGCGCGTCGCGGTCGAGGGCGGAAAGCGGCGTGTGGGTCACGGTGTGGGCGCCGATCGCGGCCCAGGGGCTCGCGGCGAGGCGCCGCAGCTCGTCCAGCGTGAGCGGCCGGTGCGTGGCGCGCGGCTTAAGCGGCGCGCCGGCCCAGGCTCGCAGCTGACCGAACCAGCGCTCGCGGCGGGCGGCATCCACGCGCCGAACTTTGGTCTGGAGGTCGGCGAGCAGACGCGCGCGCTCCGCGGGCGTGGCGCTCGGCCAGTCGCCTCCGTGCTCCGCGTCCTCGAGCGTGAAGCGCGCCGGGCGCCCGCCGTCCAGGACCAGCCGGTCGAGCTCGTCCCACCAGAACTCGCGGCCGCTCTCGACGTTGCCGGTGGTGATGAAGAAGGTCGCGGGCACCTCGAGCGATTCGAGGATCGGCAGCGCCTGCTCGAGGTTGTCGGCGTAGCCGTCGTCGAAAGTCACCGCCGCGGCCGGGCCGCGGCGCGGGGCCCAGGGCTGGTCGAGGCGCACGATCGGCATGAGGGCGCGCAGGCGCTCGAGCTGCGCACGAAACAGAGACGGCGGCAGCGCGAGCCGGTGCTCGTCGCCCGGCAGGGCGCACACGCGGTGGTAGAGCAGGATGACGAGCGGCGGGTCGAATGGGTTGATCACCCGCGCGCGCGCGCGCCGCGCCGCGTCGCGAAGCGGGACCAGCGCGCCGCGGAAGGTCATGGCGAGCGGCGCGCCACCGCCGTGATCGTGACCGGATAGTCGGGATCGTGCTCGTCGAGCAGCGTGGCCTCGGGCAGATCCTCGACCGCGAGCCCCTGGAGGAGTGCCGTGGCCGCCAGCAGGTTCCCGTGCGCCTCGACCGTCACGCCGCCGCCGAAGACCGGCGCGAGGAGGGTCTCGAGGGAGCGCGGCGTGAAGCGCCAGTAGTCGCCCCAGCGCTCCTGATCGTAGCGGCTGATCTGGCTGATGCCCGCCACCGTGGCGAGCAACACGCCGCCGGGCGCGAGCACCCGGTGGATGCTCTCGACCGCCGCCGCGAGCGGAAAGACGAAATTCAGGGTCTGAGTGCAGACGAAGCAGTCGAACGCCGCCTCGGGCAGGGATTCGGGGTCGGTGAGATCGCCTACCAGCGTCCCCGGATCGTCGTCGGGGATGGTGCGCAGCACGCGCGAGTCCTCGAGCTCCTCCGCCCCGAAGCGCCGGGTGTAGCGGTCGTCGCCGACCTCGAGCACGCGGCCGCGGATGAGGCCGGCATGGTGCGCCAGGAACCGCGCTATGTAATGGCGGTCGATGGGCTCGCCGCGATCGAGGCCGAACACCCGGCTCACCGGCTCGATGCGGTTGGCCACCCCGGAGGGTGCCGGATGGCGCGAGCGCTTGAGCGCCCGCCGCGCATCACCCAGCATGCGCCGCAGCCCGCCCATCAGGGTCTCCACGCGAACAGGTGGAGGATGAGGTCGTAACCATCGTGCGCGCGCACCTCGACGAACGGGCGCGGGCTCGAGACCACGCTGTGGACGTGCACGCGGAAGCCGCATTCCTCGAGGACCTGAAGCAGGGCGGCGAGCGACTGGGGCTGGCCCGCCACCGAGTGGTATTCCACCATGAGGAACCGCACCTGGCCCAGCACCGGGCGCAATGCCGGCACGACCCGGCTCTCGGCGCCCTCGATGTCCATCTTGATGACGTCGAACGGGCGTCGTGCGACGAACGCCGCGATGTCGATCGCTCCGACCTCCGCGCTGCCCTGCCCGCCGCCCGTCGCGACGGCGCGGCCGCCGTCGGCGCCGTCCGACCGAAATGAAATCCGGGTGTCGCGGTCCCAGGCCGCGCGCTGGAGCAGCTCGACGTCGCCGAGACCGTTGCCGCGCACGTTGCGCTCGAGGTAGGCGAAGATGCCCGGATCGGCCTCGAGGGCCAAGATCTCCGCCTGCGGGTGGGAGCGCTTGAAGAACAGCACGCTCAGGCCGATGTTGGCGCCCAGGTCGAGGAGCCGGAGCGGCCGGTCGGGCCACGGGAACGCGTAGTGTCCCGCGACGAAGATCTCGTGGTACGAGGACAGGAAGGACGCCGCGTCCGGGAATGCCAGCTCCATGCCGCGCGCGCGGGCATGTCCCGGCTGGTATCGCGGCCGCCCCCCGAGCGTCGCCTCGAGCCGCGCCAGGGTCCGGTACTCGGGCTCGCGCACCAGGCGCACGAGGTGCCGGGCGGGCCCGGCGATCAGGGGTCGCAGCCGCCCGCTCATCCCGCCGCCGCGCGCACGATGGCGTCCAGGCGGCGCGCCCGGTGCGCGAAGGTGTGGTCGCGCAGCGTGCGCGCCTGGCCCGCCCGGGCGATCGCCTCGCGCTCGTCGGGATGGGCGAGCAGCCAGCGGATGCGCTCGACGCACTCGTCCAGATCTCCGTAGGTCGCCACTTCGCGCTCGGGCTCGAACAGCTCGCTCAGGCCCTCGGTTCGGTCGGTGAGCAGGCAGGTGCCCACCCCGGTGGCCTCGAACAGCCGCATGTTCGAGCTGTGGCGCGTGGTGGAGCCCGATTCGATGTTGAGCGTGATCCGCGAGTCGCGCAGGGTCTGGAACATCTCGAGTCCGAAGCGCGCGGGGCGGAGCGCGCGCCGCAGTCCCTCGGACATCGGGCCGCGCGGCGGCGTGCGCCAGGTGAGGGCGTGCCGCAGGGCCGGGATGCCGCTCAGCAGCGCGGGTGGCACCCCGGCCTTCCGCAGCGCCTGGACACCCGCGTAGACCGCCTGCCGCGCCCGGGCGCGCGGCCGTTCCCAGCGGTCCGCCCCGCCGCTGGGGCTGAAGACCGTCACGTCCACCTGGCGGCGCAGCGCCTCGAGGAGCCGCTCGCGGTGGACGTGGAGCGGATGCCCGAGCGCGATCTGCCCGACGAACGTGACGTCGTAGCGGGGCGGGCGCGACTCGAGGCTCGCGAGCACACGCTGATCGAACCCATGGGGGAGGAGCTCGGCGCGCACGCCGCGCCGGCAAAGGGCTTCGACCGACTCGGGCGCACACGAGAGCACGAGGTCGGTGCCCTCCCAGGAGCGGCCCTCGGGCACCCAGCTCCCGATCCAGCCCAGGACCCGGCGGATCGAGGGTGCGGCGCCGCGCAGGCGCGCGAGCAGCGCCTCGTCGTCGTGGTCGTACCACAGTACCTCGGGCGCGAACGCACGCACCTGGGCGAGCGCGATCTCTTCGAGGCCGGTTCCGTGGTCCGCCCCGGAGTGTTCCGCCCTCCAGGCGCGCTGGAGCGCTCCGGCATTGAGGAGCACCTCGGTGACCTCGTGGCCGAGCGGCGCGAGTGCTCGGGGCCACACGCCGATCCAGCCGAAGACGTCGCGGTCGATGGCCTCGCGCTGCTCGGCCCAGCTGCGCCGCTCGAGTCCCGGATGCCGGGCATAGAGCTGGTCGAGGTAGGCGGGGTAGACCGTGGTGAGATAGGCGAGCTTCATCGCGCCCCGCGCCCCCGGGGTTGGGGCAGCTGTCGAACGCGCATCGTCAGATCCTCGGCACGAGCAGGGCGCGGGTGAGCATGCCGCCGGTCCGGAACAGCGGCCGGTAGAGGAAGCAGCTCCCGTGCGCGGCGAGCCAGTAGGCGATGAGCGAGGCCAGCGCCGCGCCCACGCCGCCGTAGCGCGGAATGAGCACCAGGTTGAGCGCCACGTTCGCCACCGCCCCCAGGGACACCGTGAACAGGTAGGCCCGATTCCAGTTCATGCTGGTCAGGAACGTGCTCCGCGCCACGCCCAGATTCGTGAACAGCAGCGACGGCACCAGCACCGCGAGCATGGGTGCGGCCTTCGCGTAGGCCGGACCGTAGAGCAGCGACACGACCACTCCCGACAGCAGGCACGCCGGCACCGCCACGGCATAGCCCAGCAGCGCCATCAGGTTGTAGAGCTTCTGCAGGCGCTGGTAGAACAGCGCCTCGTCGATGCTACGCGCCTCGACGATGCTGGGGTAGACCGAGGCGACGATGGCGAGCGGCAGGAAGTACCACGCCTCGACGAGCCGGACCGCCACCGAGTAGGCGCCCAGTTCCTCGGCGCTCGACATCCGGCCCAGCATGACCTGGTCGATGCGCAGGTAGATCATGATCATGACGCTCGAGATCATCAAGGGCCAGCCGTCGCGCAGCAGCGTGCCCGCGCGCGCCCCGCTCCAGCGCCAGCGCGCCGGCCGGCCACCGTCGGCGCGATAGAGCACGAACAGCGCGAGCCCGCACAGAAAGGTCTCGGCGAAGTAGGCCCAGGCAAAGGCGAGCAGGGGGGCTCGCGCGAGCACGAGCGAAACCCGGAACGCCGCGGCGAGCAGCGTGGCGGCCGCGATCGCCTTGACCGCGACCTGGGAGCGCACCTGGGACTGGTACCAGCTCTCGATGACATCGGCCGCCTGGACCACGACCATCGCCGCCGCCGCTGCGACCAGGGCGCGCGCCATCGGGTCGCCGGGGCGCAGCACCAGCATGGCCGCGAATCCGAGCACGCCCGCCGCGCACCCGCCCGCGAGCTTGAGCAGGAAGGCCGAGCCGAGCAGCTCGGGCGCCGCCTGCGGGTGCTCGACCAGGTCCCGCACCAGGATGCGCTCGAGCCCCAGGGTGGCGAGCGGCATGAACACCGCGACGCAGGCGAGCGCGAACTGGATCTCGCCATAGCGCCCGGGGCCCAGGTAGCGGGCGACCCAGACGCCGACGAGGAGCGCCACGAGCAGGCGCAGCACGCGCTCGGCGAGCATCCAGCCGGTGTTGGGCAGGAACCGCCGCAGGGTCGGGCTGGCCTCGAGGCGCGCGCGCAGCGGCGCGGTGAGCGCCGAGGTCCACCGCGACCAGGCCTCCTTCATCGCGCGCCGCGGCCGCTCACGGGCGCGGCGCGCCGGGAGGGGCCGCGATCCCGCGCAGCCGGCGCCTAAGCCCGCGCGCGGGGTTCAGCATGCCGGCTCGGCGCAGCGCCCGCCGGGCGTAGTGGCGCGGAAACTCCGACAGGAGAGCGACCGCGCTCCAGGCCGCGAGGTCGGCGGCCGGGCGGCGGCGCCGGACGATGTCCCACCGCTCGCGCAGCAGCCG
>JBGQIE010000053.1:0-16484 GCA_041498315.1 Candidatus Eiseniibacteriota bacterium | reverse complement strand
GCCTAGGCGTACACGCCGCGCAGCATGATCACCTTGACCACGCGCTCGATCGCGACCATGAACGCCGCGACCCGCATGTTGACTTTGTGCTCGACCGCCTTCGCGAGCACGCCGCGGAACGCCTCGACCATGGTGTGCTCGAGCCGCTCGTTGACCTCGCGCTCGGGCCAGTAGAGGCCCATGCGGTTCTGCACCCATTCGAAGTAGGACACCGTGACCCCGCCCGAGTTGCACAGGATGTCGGGGATCACGAACACGCCCTGCTTCTCGAGGATCTTGTCGGCGGTGGTCGTCGTGGGTCCATTGGCGCCCTCGGCGACGATCTTCGCCCGCACGCGGGCGGCGTTCTCGTGGGTGATCTGGTTCTCGAGCGCGGCCGGGATCAGGATGTCGCAGTCGACCTCGACGATCGGCGTGGTGAGCGGCCTGGCGCCCGGGAAGCCCGCGACCCCGCGGTGATCGGCGACCCACTGGATCAGGGCCGGGACGTCGAGCCCGGCCGGATCCTGGATGCCCCCGGTGACGTCGGAGACCGCGACCAGCCGGGCCCCGTCGCGGGCCAGCAGGGCGGCCGAGACCGAGCCCACGTTGCCAAATCCCTGGACCGCGACCCGGGCGGCCGCGATCGGCATCTTGAGATGGGCGCAGGCCTCGCGGATGCAGAACAGCACGCCGCGCCCGGTTGCCTCGCGGCGCCCCGCGGAGCCGCCGACCTCGAGCGGCTTGCCGGTCACCACCGCGTACTCGGTACGGCGCTCGTGCATCGAGTACGTGTCCACGATCCACGCCATGATCTGCTCGTTGGTGTTGACGTCGGGCGCCGGCACGTCGCTCTCGGGGCCGAACAGGTCGGAGAGATCCGCGGCGTAGCGGCGGGTGAGCCGCTCGAGCTCGCCCTTCGACATGTGCTGCGGATCGCACACGATGCCGCCCTTGCCGCCGCCGAAGGGGATGTTGACGACCGCGCACTTCCAGGTCATCCAGGCGGCGAGCGCCTGGATCTCCTCGAGCGTCACGTCGGGGTGGTAGCGGATGCCGCCTTTGGCGGGACCGCGCACGATCGAGTGCTGGACGCGGTAGCCCGTGAACACGTGCAGCGTGCCGTCGTCCATCGGGACCGGCAGGGACACGATGGTCGCGCGGCGCGGGCGCTTGATGACTTCCTTGAGCCCGGGAGGGAGGTTGAGCCGCGCGGCGGCTTCCTCGAACTGGCGCTCGGCGTTGGCGAGCGGGTTGAGATCCTTCTGGATATTGCTGCCTTCGACCGCCATGGCGACCTCCGACCGCGTCGAGTGATGCTGTCCCCACCCGGCCGGACCGGCAAGACGGAGGCCTGCGGCGTGCGGAGGTCAGCGGGAATCGGCGGCGCGCAGTATAGCCGCGGGCTCTACCCCGGCCAAGCCTGGCGCAGGCGTCAGCGCGGGAGCCAGGTGCGCTTGAGCTGCCCCCAGCTCATGGCGTCCGGGAAGCCGAAGCTGGCGGGCGTGGCGCGGGCGTTCGGCGCGGGCGCGATCGAGGCAGCGCCGCTTCCGATGTTGGTCTGGTCCTCCCAGCGCTCGAAGTACCAGCGCGTGCTGTCGGGCCCGAATGCCTGGAGGTCCAGCGGGAGCACCGCGGAGTCCCCGCGCACCATGTAGAACAGTGCCCCCCCGGTCACGCGCACCGCGGATCCGTCGCTCTTCGTGATGGTCAGGGTGAGGTTCGAGATCTGGATCTGCTGGTGCCACCTCGGGCTCTTGCCGGGCCGGAAGTCGTCGTGCGCGATGAGATTGCCGTCGAAGATCAGCGTGATGTTCGAGGCCGCCGGCTCGCTGGCGCTGCCACCCACGAACAGATTGGTCGCGCTGGCGATCTCGTCGTCGCGGGTCCAGGGGTTGCCGCGATAGGGATCGCCGGCGGTGTCCGTGATCGAGAACGCGAAGCGATAGTCGGCGGTGAACAACTCCTTGTACTTGCTGATGTCGCGGTTCTCCCAGCACCACTTGAAGAGCCGCACCAGTCCGGCGGCCGTGCTCGGACTCGGCGGCGCCTGGACGATCGAGGTCTGGCCCGAAACCAGCGGGCGGAACGGGTTGAAGCACCCGCTCACGCCCACGACGAGCGCGAGCAGGAGCATGACCGCGAGCAGGGGCCGAAGGCGGGCGGACATCAGATCTGCCCCAGGCGCAGCGCGCTGAAGCTCTGGCTGCCGCTGCTCGGGTTGGGACCCACCGTCGGGTCGAAGCGGTCCTGCCAGCGCGCGATGACCCAGCGGTCGCCGCTCTTCGACTTGATGAAGGTGAGATCGGCGAATCCGATCGCCAGGGTCTCCGAATTGCTTGAGCCCTCCGCGGTGGCGGTGAGCACGTACTGGCGGTGCAGGATTTTCACGTTGGGCGCGGGGTCCTCGTCGTTGGGGTGCTGGATGTCCAGGTTCCAGACCAGAGTGTAGCGGTTGGTCGAGAGTTCGGGAAGATGGGTGAACAGCTGCTTCTCGAGATCCGGCCCCCAAATGGCCGGCGGCGTGCGCCCCAGGGCCGCGGCCACGGCGGGATCGAAGAACGCGATGAAATTCTCGTCGTCGCCGGCATCGATGCTGTCCGCGAGCCCCCCGGCGTAGGCGTCGAGCGAGTTGCCCGCCGCCTTGGCCTCGATCGCCCGTGCCATGGTCTCGAGCGTGGCCGCGGGCAGGGAATAGTTCGCCACGATGCCGCCCTGCTGGAGCGGGGGCTGCGGGGTGCGCGGCTGGAACAGATTGCAGCCGCCGAGCAGCAGCAGGGCGGCAAGGCCCCCAGCCAGGGAGGGATGTCGGAGGCTCGTCATCAAGGGCTCCATGAGAACAGCAGGCTGCCGTTCCAGTAGTCGATCTGCGAGCGCGGGGAGACGAACGTCCCCGCGGCGTACGAAATGGTCCGCGACGCGCTGTAGGTGCGGCTGATGTTGCCGCTCAGGTGCCCGCGTCCCCCCACCGTGAGATTCAAGCTGGCGCCCCCCGAGAAGTTGAGGTTGCGCTGCCGGTTCTGGGGCACGGTGCCGGCGTTGGTGCGCGTCGAGCGGTCGTACTGCTGGTAGTCGGGCGAGAGCGAGAGCGACAGGGCGGGGACGGGCGAATAGGAGATGCGCGTGCTCAGCAGGTAGTTCCGGCTCTCGTCGCCGGGGCTGAAGTACTCGAGCCCGTTCGCGGACCGGTCGTAACGGCCGCGCGGCTGGTAGCGGGCGCTGTGATTGACGTCGAGCGTCAGCCGGGGCGTGAGCACGGCGTTGAGCGTCGTCACCGCCGAGTAGTCGAGCGAGAGCTTGTTCTGGTCGCTCTGGAAGGTGAGGTAATCGTAGCTCGCGACCACGTTGTTGCGCTGGGTCGCGGTGAAGCCGGGGAGGAGGCGGCAGTTCCAGCGCCATTCCGCGCGATAGGCGCGGTTCTCGGTGTTCCCCGAGCTGCTCGCGCTGGTCAGGTTGAGGAACAGGGTCCGGGCGACCTCGAACGTGACCCCGCTGTTGAAGCGCTCGGAGGGGGTGTAGAGCGTCTCGATGCGCCAGGACTGGTTGTACTGGTCGCGCGGATCGGTCGCCGTGGCCCGCGGGCGGTCGACGGTGAAGTCGTAGGAATCCAGAGAGACGCTCCCCGACGCACGGGTCGTGAGACTGCTGGAGAGGTTGCGCGACACCGTGGCCCCGATGGTGCGGGAATGCTGGAGTTGCGCCTCGCGGAAATCGATCGTGTCCGCGACGACCCCCAGCGGGAGGATGGTACGGCGCGGTGAATGGGTGTTGCCGTAGGTTTCCGAGAAATTCGCGTCGACCGAGAAGCCCAGCAGCGGGTAGCGGCCATTGATCGAAAACACGCGGCTGCCGTTGGTCGTGAGCTCGACCGCCGAGCCTGCGGCGCCCAGCCCCGAGGTCGTCGAGTTCTGGCCGTCGCTCCAGCTCTGGTCGAAGCTGATCGAACGGTCGTTGTCGATTCGCAGCCGCAGGGCCACGTCGAGATCGCGCGAATCGGTGAGCACCGGCTGCACCGCGGGCACCGGGCGGGCGACCGGGCTCTCGACCCGTGAGGAGCGCAGCCCGTAGCCGACGTTGAGCCCGATCGGAGCGCTCTCGAACAGGGCCAGGCTGCCGCGCAGATTGCTGGTCAGGTCCCGGGTGTTGATCGTGACCGGGGTGCCGGGCGGCTGGGTGTGGGCCAGGTTGCCCGTGAGTTGCCCGTCGCTGCTCATGCTCAGCCATTCGCCGCGCGTGTAGATGACGCGCCCGTTGAGATCGCCGGTGACGCCGCGCTTGCCGCCGCCCGACTTGGTCTGGTCGAGCACTCCGCTGAAGAGGTTGAGCTCGGAGCTCATGCCCTTGACCATGGCCTGCCGGCTGCGCAGCGAGAACTGGTATTCGTCGCTCTGATCGCTGGCGCTGTAGATCGAGCGGTCGAGGTTCGCGAAGCGCTGGAGGTTCGCGCGTCCGCCCAGCGAGAAGTTCTGGGACAGCCGCCAGCCGACTTCGGTGTTGGCCGCGCGGGTCTGACGCAGGCTGAGCACGTTGCCGGCCTTGTAGCGCCCCAGCGTAATGTTGATGACATTGCGCAGGAACAACGGCCCGCGCGCGAGATTGTAGTCCGACGAGTTGGTCCAGGTGCTGCTGGTCTGGCCGATGGTGTAGGAGCTCGAGTAGCGGAAGGCGTTCGTGGTGCGCGAGGTCACCGCCAGGGGGCTGAACTGCTGGCGCTCGATCATCGCGCCGACACTGTCGACCGGCACCCGCATGCTGTCCGCGATCGCCACCAGCCTTTCGAGGCTGAGCTGGTAGCGGATCGAGAGCGCGCGCAGCGTGTCGGGCGTCATGCGCAGACTGTCCGCGAGCGGGAACAGCCGCACGAAGTGGAGGTCGAGCGTGTCGCGCAGCAGGGTGGTGTCGGCGAAGGCGAACCGCGCGCTCGTTCCCTCTTCCGCGCGTCCGGTCTGGGCGTGCGAAAGCCACCCAAATGCCAGTGGGACAAGAAGTAACAGGAGGCGAGAGGCCCGCTTCATGCGCGGGTCCGGAAGGCAGTCACGAGGGTCAAGGATAGTCCCGTTCCGGAAAGCGGTCAACGCTCGCCGGCCGCGGCTCGTCCCGGCGGCGCGGCGTCGCCTGCACTCATACCCCGCCGTGGGGAGCAGGCTCCGGATTTTCCTGTCTCCAAGCGGGGACAATCCGCTTGCGGGGCTCAAGTTTCAGGTGCTAGCGTGCCGACACCTTCAGGGCATGGACGCTCAGGGAATCCCTCCCGCGGCGCTCCACGCCCGCTGAATCCGCAAGCGGTTCCAGGCCGCGCACTTGCAGCCGTTCGAGCGATCGACCGAACCAATCCGGAGAGCCAGGGATGATTCTCAACAGCCTGATGGGATTCTTCTCCACCGACGTCGCGATCGACCTCGGCACGGCGAACACCCTGGTGTTCGTCAAAGGCCGGGGCATCGTCCTCAACGAGCCCTCGGTGGTGGCGGTCGAGCGGGCCACCGGCCGCGTGAAGGCCGTGGGCACCGACGCCAAGCTCATGCTGGGCCGCACACCGGACGAGATCCAGGCCATCCGGCCCCTCAAGGACGGCGTCATCGCCGACTTCGAGGTCACCGAGGACCTGCTGCGCGAGTTCATCCGCCGGGTCCAGAAGCACAAGTTCCTGGTGCGCCCGCGCATCATCATCTGCGTGCCCTCGGGGATCACCGAGGTCGAGAAGCGCGCGGTGATCGACTCCGCGGTGCGCGCAGGGGCGCGCGAAGTGCTGCTGGTGCCCGAGCCGATCGCGGCCGCCATCGGCGTGGGGCTGCCGGTCGAGACGCCGACCGGCAACATGGTCGTGGACATCGGCGGCGGCACCACCGAGATCGCGGTCATCGCCCTGAACGGGATCGTCACCAAGACCTCGATCCGCGTGGGTGGCGACGAGATGGACGAGGCGATCGCCAACTACGCCAAGAAGGCCTACAACATGCTCATCGGCGAGCAGACCGCCGAGCGCATCAAGATCGAGATCGGCTCGGCCTTCCCGCTGCCCGAAGAGATGGACATGGAGATCAAGGGCCGCGACCTGGTGCGCGGCATTCCGCGCACGCTGCGGGTGTCGAGCGTCGAGATCCGCGAAGCGCTCCAGGAGCCGATCGGCAACATCGTCAACGCCCTGCGCGAATCGCTCGAGCGCACCCCGCCCGAGCTGGCCGCCGACATCGTCGACCGCGGCATCTTCATGACCGGCGGCGGCGCGCTGCTGCGCGGGCTCGACCTGCTCATGCGCGAGGTCACCAACTTGAACATCCGCGTCGCCAACGATCCGCTCACCTGCGTGGTGCTCGGGGCCGGCAAGATTCTCGAGCACATCGAGGACTTCGAGAAGGTCATCCTGAGCGGCCACAAGGATTGATCGGATGGGAGGTTTCCTCCCACCCGCGGAGCGCCGCAGCAGCGCCCTGGTGGGCGTGTATGCGGCGCTCTCGCTCGTCCTGCTCATCACCGGCGACCGTCTGCCCCAGTCCGCCCTGCGCGGCGCCGGCGCCCTGATCTTCGCGCCCTTCGATCGCGTCGTGCTGGCCGTGGACCGGGCCAGCGCCGCATGGCGCGACAACCAGCGCCTCCACCAGCGCGTCGCCGAGCTCGAGCTCGAGAACGTCCGCCTGCGTGACGAGGCGGTCGAGAACCAGCGCCTGCGCCTCCAGCTCGGGCTGCCGCCGCGCCGCGGGGTCATCCTCAAGCCGGTCGAAGTGCTCGCGCTCTCGGGCGAGGCCGTCCCCTCGTACGCGACCCTGGGGGCGGGACGCGACCAGGGGGTGCACGAGGGCGACGTGGTCGTGACCCACGAGGGCCTGGTCGGGCGGATCAGCGAGTCCTACCCGTGGGTCTCGCGCGTCATCCTGCTCACCGACGCCAACGCGCCGGTCGCCTGCGAGGTCGAGAGCGTGGGCGTCATGGGCATCCTCCACTACGTCACGACCCCGTACCCGCGCCTGGTCCTGTCCGGGGTGCCGCTCGCCGACACCGTGCGGATCGGTCAGCGCGTCGTGACCTCGGGGCTGAGCCGCCGCTACCCGCGCAGCATCCCGGTCGGCCAGATCATCCGGCTCGGCATCGACCCGAGCGGGCTGAGCCAGGACATCGAGGTCGAAGCGTCCGCCCGGCTCTCGCGCCTGCGGCACGCGTTCGTCATCCCGGCGCCCGATTCGCTGCGGGAGCGGCGATGAAGACCTTCTTCGGCCTGCTCGCCATGATCCTCATCGCGCTGCTGCTGCGCTCGACCGCGCTCTCGGTGCTGGCGGCGCGCGGCATCCTGCTCGACGTGCTCGCCTTCGCGGTGGTGGTGTGGGCGCTGGCCCGCGGCGAGGGCTGGGGCACGAGCTTCGGATTCGCGCTCGGGCTCATGGCCGATCTCGACGCCGCCCACTGGCTCGGGCGCCACGCGCTGGTCCTGGCGCTCATCGGCTACGCGGTCGGGCGGCTCAGCCACACCCTGGTCCGCGACAGCTTCCGCACCCAGCTCGCGCTGCTGTTCATCGCCACCCTGATCCACGAGACCTGGGTGCTGTCCTTCGACGTCGGGAGCACCGGCAGCTGGCCCTGGCTCCTGAGCCGGGTCGCGCTGGCGGCCCTCGCGACCGCGCCGACCGGCACCCTCATCCTGCTCATCGCCCGCTGGGGCAGCGGGCAGCCGCTCTTTGGACATGCAGACCTCCAGTCAGGCTCGGCGATTTAGGGAGGAGCGCTTCGCGCTCCTCGCCGGGGTGGCCCTCACCGGCTTCGCGCTCGTTATCCTGGGCCTGCTCCGCCTCCAGGTGGTCGAGCACGAGCGCTACGTCCTGCTCTCGAAGGAGAACCGGGTGCGGCTCGAGATCATCCGCGCACCGCGCGGCTCGATCTACGACCGCCACGGCGAGCTGCTCGCCGACACCGCGCCGAGCTTCACCATCGTGTTCCGTCCCTTCCCGGTCGAGAGCACGCGCGCCGTCATGCTGCTCCATCGCGCCGACTGGACCCCGCGCGTGGCCGAGCTCACCGGGCTCGACACCACGGAGGTCAAGGAACGGGTCGCGGTCGCGAACCGCGGCGGCCAGACCGCGGTGCTGCGGCGCGACGCGCCGTTCTCGGTGCTGGCGGCGGTCGAGGAGACGCGCTCCGAGCTGCCGGGCCTCGAAGTCCAGGTCGAGCCGCTGCGGCACTACGCCCACGGGTCGCTCGCCGCCCATCTGCTCGGCTACGCGGGCGAGATCAACCAGAGCGAGCTGGACGAGCGCGCCGACCGTGGCTACCACCTTGGCGACCTGGTCGGGCGCACGGGGGTGGAGAAGAACTACGAAGACATCCTGCGCGGGCGCGATGGCGCCGAGTTCGTGGTCGTCAACGCCATGGGGCGCCGCGTCGCCCGATTGAGCGAAGGCCCGGGCCAGCCGCCCGTCCCGGGGCACGACCTCGAGCTGACGATCGACCTCAAGGTCCAGAAGGTGCTCGAGGAGGTCATGGCCGGGGTCGAGCGCGGTGGCGCGGTGGCGCTCGATCCGCGCGACGGCAGCATCCTCGGGCTGGTGAGCCGCCCGGCGTTCGACCCCAACGAGTTCTCGCACGGCCTGAGCCAGGCGCGCTGGGACAAGCTCTCGAGCGGCGGCGCGAACCCGCTCCTCAATCGCGCCATCCAGGGGGTCTATCCGCCCGGCTCGACCTTCAAGGTCGTGACCATGACCGCGGCACTTCGCGCCGGCATCGCGACCGCCGCGACGCGCTTCGACCCGTGCGTGGGTGGCTACCAGTTCGGCAGCCGCTGGTTCGCGTGCTGGAACAAGGCCGGGCACGGCTCGCTGGATTTCATCGGCGCGCTCGAGCAGTCGTGCGACGTGTACTTCTACCAGGTCGGGCCCAAGCTCGGACTCACCCCGCTCGAGGAGACGGCGCGCGGCTTTGGGCTCGGGGATCGCACCGGCGTGGATCTGCCCCAGGAGAGCCGCGGCCTGATCCCGAGCGTGGCCTGGTACGACAAGCGCTGGGGGGCCGGCAAGTGGAGCAAGGGTCTGCTCCTCAACCTCGCGATCGGCCAGGGCGAGCTGCTCCTGACGCCGCTCCAGCTCGCGCTCATGATGGCCGAGATCGCCGAGGACGGCCGCGCGATCCGCCCGCACCTGGTCCAGGCGGTGCGCGGGGTGCAGGAGTTCCACCCGCAGAAGCCCGCCCAGCCCGGGGTGATCGCGAGCCCGGCGGTGTGGGACGCGCTCCACAAGGGCCTCGAGGCGGTGGTCGCGAGCGGCACCGGCACCGCGGCGCGCATCCCCGGCATCCGGGTGGCGGGCAAGACCGGCACGGCGCAGAACCCGCACGGCAAGGATCACGCGCTGTTCGCCTGCTACGCGCCCGCTGACGATCCCCGGATCGCGCTGGCGGTGGTGGTCGAGAACAGCGGCCACGGCGGCAGCGTCGCGGCGCCGCTCGCCGCACGCGTGCTGCGGCGCATGCTGCTGCCCGACTCGCTCCAGACCCCGCTGCCACGACCCGTGGCGCCGGTGGCCGACACGACGGGGGCCGCCGATGCGGATTAGGTGGCGCGGCCAGCTGCCCCAGATCGACATGCCGCTGGCGCTCGCCGCACTCGGGCTGGTGGCGATCGGGCTGGCGACCGTGTTCAGCGCGACCTGGGCGCCGGGCGCCCACCAGGGCCTGTGGACGCGCCAGCTCCTGTGGGCGGGCGTGGCGCTCGGGGCCGCCTGGCTCATCGCCGGCATCCACTACCGGGCCTACGACTCGCTCGCCTATCCCTTCTACCTGGTGTCGCTCCTGCTCCTGGCCCTGGTGCTGGTCATGGGGACCAGCGCCTACGGCGCCAAGCGCTGGCTCGAGTTCGGGCCGCTCAAGTTCCAGCCCTCGGAGATCGCGAAGATCGCGACCGTCCTGGTGCTGGCGCGCCGCTTCGACGCCCCACATTGCGACCTGCGCAAGATCCGCCACTGGCTGCCGGCGCTCCTGCTCGCCCTGATCCCGTTCGCGATGGTCGCCAAGGAGCCCGACCTCGGCACGTCGCTCTCGTTCCCGGTCATTCTGATCGCGATGCTCTACTGGGGCGGCATGCCGCTCGGGACCCTGCTGCTCGGCCTCACCCCGGTCTTCAACGTCCTGCTCTTCTTCATGACCGGCACGCTGTGGTGGTTCGGCGGCGGCCTGATCGTGCTGATCGCCGTCGTGCGCCCCAAGTGGTCCACCCTGCTCGTCATCCTGGCGCTCAATGGCGCGGTCGCCTACGCCATGCCCCACCTGTGGAACCACCTCGCCGATTACCAGAAACGTCGCATCGAAACGTTCATGAACCCGGACCAGGACCCCTCCGGGTCGGGCTACCAGATCATCCAGAGCAAGATCGCGATCGGCTCGGGCGGGGTGGTGGGCAAGGGCTACCTGCGCGGCACCCAGAAGGCGCTCGCGTTCCTGCCCATGCGGCATACGGACTTCATCTACTCGGTCGTGGGCGAGGAGTTCGGCTTGCTCGGCGCGTTGACGGTGGTGCTACTCTACGCGCTTCTGATCGTGCGCGGCTACCGGCTCGCGCTGGTCGCGCGCAACGGGTTCGCCAGCCTCATGACCGTGGGCCTGGTGACCGCGCTGTTCTTTCACGTCATGGTCAACATGCTCATGACGATCGGCTGGGCGCCGGTCACCGGGCTTCCCCTGCCGCTCTTATCGTATGGAGGCACCGCGCTGATCGTGAATGGCATCCAGATCGGGCTGCTCCAGAACGTCGCACTGCGGCGCGGGGAGTTCTAGGCCGTGCATCCGGAACTCGCGCACTGGGGATTCATCCACATCCGCTGGTACGGCGTCATGCTGGCGGCGGCATTCCTGGCCGGCACCGCGATCGCGCTGCGCGAGGCGCGCCGCCTGCGCCTGGACGAGGACCGCCTCGTCACCGTCATCCTCGTGACCCTGGTCGCGGCGGTGCTGGGGGCGCGCGGGCTCTACGTCGTCGAGCACGTGGACGAGTTCCGCCAGGACTGGGGCGGGGTGCTGGCGCTGTGGCAGGGCGGGCTCACGCTCTACGGCGGCATCGTCGCCGGGACCGTGGCGGGGCTGCTCACCGCGCGCCAGGCCGGGCTGCCGATGTGGGTCGTGGCCGACGCCCTGACGCCCTCGCTCGCGCTCGGCACCGCCTTCGGCCGGGTCGGATGCTTCCTGAACGGCTGCTGCTACGGCCGGCCGACCAAGCTGCCGTGGGGCGTGGTGTTCCCGCCCGACTCCTTCGCCGGCCTCGAGTTCGGGAGCATGCCGGTTCATCCCTCGCAGCTCTACGCCGCGTTCACGGGCCTGGTCCTGTTCCTGTTCGCGTGGGTGCTGCGCCGCCGGCTCACCCCGCCCGGGACGCTGTTCTGGACCTTCATCGCGCTGTTCTCGGTCATCCGGATTCCGCTCGACTTCACACGCGCCTACGAGGTCGAAGCGCGCGTCCTGAACATCGGCGGGCTTGCGATCACCGAGAGCCAGCTCACGAGTGCCGCCCTCGCCCTGTTCGCGGCGCTCATGATCGTGAGGCTGAAGCGCGGCCCGGAAGGCGCCCTCCCCGCGCGGCGGGTCTGAATGTCGGGTAGCCGCGCGGCCGGAGGCGTCATCCGCCTCGGCGTGCTGGGCGACCCGCTCGCCTTCACGCTGTCGCCTGACCTTCATCGTGCCGCGCTCGATTCGCTCGGGCTCGCGGGTGAGTCGAGCGCCATTCCGACTCCGGCCGCCGAGCTGGGCGAGCGCCTGCGCGAGCTTTCCGGGCGCGGCTTCCGCGGCGTCAACCTCACCCATCCGCTTAAAGAAGCGGCCCTCGGCCACCTCGAGCGCGTGAGCGTGGACGCGCGTCGCGCGCGCTCGGTCAACACGGTGCGTTTCGAGGGGGGCCGGGCGTTCGGCGAGACCACCGACGGGTCCGGCTTCCTCGACCTGCTGCGCTCCCTCGACCGCGCGCCGGAGGGCGAGCGGGTTGTCCTGCTCGGCGCCGGGGGAGCGGCCCGCAGCCTCGCGCTCGCGCTCGAGCAGGCGGGCGCCGCCGTGACGATGAGCGCCCGGGACCCGGCCCGCGCGGGGGAGGCGCCCGGGACTCGCGTGGCGTGGACCTCGCCCGCCGAGACCGACGCGCTCGCGGCCGCAACGCTGGTCGTCAACGCCACGCCGCTCGCGGGGGAGGCGGGCCCGGTCGCCCTGGAACGCGTGCCGCGCGGGGCGCTCCTCATCGACCTCGTCTATGCCGCCGAGATCACGCCCTGGGTGGCGCGGGCGCGCGGCCTGGGGCTTGAGGCCTGGGATGGGCTCGGCCTGCTCGTGTTCCAGGCCCGCCGCTCGCTCGAGGGGTGGCTCGGCCGTCCGGTCGCCGTCGAGCCGCTGGCCCGCGCGGTGGGGTGGCCGAGGTGAGCCTCGCGCGCGCGATCAGGCGGCTCGGCGCCGGGCTCGCCTCGGACCTCGAGGCCTTGGTACTCCCCCAGCGCTGCCCGGGCTGCGGGGCGCGGGTTCGGGCTGAGCGGCTGCTGTGCGAGCCGTGCCGCGCGCGACTCCAGCCGCTCGCCGTGCCGCTGTGCGCGCGTTGTCTCTCGCGCGGGCGGGAACCCGTCGGTTGTGTCGCTCATCCCGGACGCGCGGTGTGGGCGGCCTGGGTCTATGATGAGCGCGTGGCGCTCCTGGTCCACGCGCTCAAGTACCGTGACCGGCCGCACCTGGCGCCCGACCTTTCCGCGGCCCTTGCGGGGGCCCTCGGGGCCGCCGGGGCCGAGGGCAGACGGCTCGACCTGGTCGTCGAGGTCCCGCTCCACGAGGCGCGCCGGCGCGAGCGGGGTTACAATCAGGCCGCGGTGCTTGCCGACGAGCTTTCCGTGCACCTGGGCGTGCCGCGGCTCGCGGGCGCCCTCGAGCGCGTGCGTCCGACGCGGCCGCAGGCGCGGCTCGGGGCGGCGGAGCGACGCGCCCAGCTTTCCGGCGCCTTTCGCGTGCGCCGGCCCGAATGGCTCAAGGGGAGGAACGTGCTGATCGTGGACGACGTGCTCACCACCGGGACGACGCTCGAAGCCTGCTTCGACGCCCTGATCGATGCCGGGGCGCATCCCACCGGGGTGACGCTGGCCTGGGCGCAGTAGCCGTGCACCTCCACATTCCGGACGGGGTGCTGCCGCCGCTCGTGTGGGCGCCGGCGCTGATCGTGAGCCTGATCCTGCTGGTCGTGTCCGCGCGTACCCGTCGCGGCACGCGCCAGCGTGTCGCGTATCAGGGTGCCCTCGGCGCCCTCACGCTGGCCGCGATGGCGATCGAGATCCCGCTCGGGCCGCTCGAGTATCACCTGACCCTGGTGGGACCGATCGGCGTGCTGCTGGGCGCGGCCGGGGCCTTCGAAGTGATGTTCGTCGTCAACGCGATCCTGGCGCTGCTCGGTCACGGAGGGTTCACGGTCGTGGGGCTCAACGCGCTGGTGCTGGGTGCAGGCGCCGCCCTCGCGCGCCCGACCTACCTGGCGTTCGCCAAGCGCTTCTCGCCCGGTACGTCGCTGGCACTGGGCACCATCGTCGCCCAGGCGTCCTCGGGCGTCCTGTGGCTCATCGTGGTGGGATACGCCCTGAGGGCCGGGGCCTCGACCGCGGGACAGTCGGCCGGAGCCGCGCGCCTCGGCCTGGTCGCGGGGCTCATGTTTCCGATGTGGCTGGTCGGCATCGCGGTCGAGTCGGTGCTCGCGGTCGGGATCGGGCGCTTCCTCGAGCGTGTGCGGCCCGACCTGCTGCCCGCCCCGCGCGACGGGGCCGCGGGATCCGGCGGGCCTGAAGCCCGAAGCGTGGAGGCGGCGTGATCGAGGTCCTCACCCAGATCGATTACTTCGCGAGCGCCGGGCGCACGCCCTGGCATCGGGCGAGCGCCATCGCCAAGCTCGCGCTCGCGATGACGCTGGTGCTGCTCGCGGTGTTCGCGCCCACGCTGCGCCTGCTGGTCGCGCTCCACGCGCTCGCCTGGACGCTGGCGCTCACGAGCCGGCTGCCGGCGCGCCTCATGGCCGCCGCCGCCTTCTATCCGCTCGCGTTCTCGCTGCTGTTCGTGATCGGGCGCTGGGACGGCACCTGGCAGACGCCGCTCATCCTGGTGCTGCGGCCGCTCACCGCGAGCCTCACGGCGGTGTGGCTGGTCGGGACCACGCCCTACCCGGACCTGTTCGCGCCCCCCTCGAGACTGCTGCCGCGCAACGCCGCCGACGGCCTGTTCCTGACCTACCGCGCGCTGTTCCAGCTCATCGACCGCACCGAGCGGCTGTGGCGGGCGCTGCGCCTCCGGGGCGGGGCGAGCGGTCCGGCGCGGCGGCGGCTCGCCGTGGCGGGCGAGGGGATCGGCACCCTGGTGCTCTACGGCTTCGAGCGCAGCCAGCGCCTCTACTCCACGATGATGCTGCGCGGCCACAGCGGGCGGGTGTGCGGCTGCCGCCACTACGCCGAGCTGGCGCGCGAGGACGTGCTCGTGGCACTGGCCGGGGTACTCGCCATCGCGGCCGCGGTCATGCTCTGGAGGGCGGGATGAGCGACCCGATCGTCCGGGTCTCGTGCGTGCGCCACACCTATCCCGACCGCACCCAGGTCCACCTGTGCGGCCTCGATTTCGTGGTCGAGAAGGGCCAGCGCGTCGTCATCCTGGGGCCCAACGGCTGCGGCAAGACCACGCTGCTGTTTCACATCCTGGGCCAGCTCGAGCCGCAGGAGGGCGAAGTGTCGGTGTTCGGCGTCAATCCGACGCGGCACTTCAACCGCATCCGCGAGCGCGTCGGGGTGCTGCTCCAGAACGCCGACGAGCAGATCATCGCGCCCACGGTGTGGGACGACGTCTCGTTCTCGCCGCGCAGCTACGGCTACCCCGACGCCGAGGTCGAGCGCCTCGTCACCCGCGCGCTCGAGCGGGTCGGGATCCCGCACCTGCGCCACAAGGTGTGCCACCACCTCTCGGGGGGCGAGAAGCGCAAGGTGGCGCTCGCCGGGGCGCTGGTGCTCGAGCCCGAGCTGCTGGTGCTCGACGAGCCCTTCGAGGCGCTCGATCCTGCCTCGCGCAGCGACCTGGTCGAGCTGCTCAACCGGCTCCACCACGAGCAGGGCGTCTCACTCGTCATCGCGACCCATGACGTCAACGTGGTCGCCGCGATGGCCGACATGGTCTACGTGCTGCTGCGCGGGGGTGAGATCGTGGCCCAGGGCCCGCCGCGCGAGATTTTCCGCGACCCCGGCGTGCTCAGGCGCAGCAACATCGAGCCACCGGTGCTGGCCGAGCTGTTCGAGCGGCTCGAGGATCTCGGCATCGCCGCGGGCCGCCCGCTCACCGTGGACGAGGCGGCGCGCTCGCTCAAGGAGTGGATGGCGCGGCGGGCCCCGCGCGCGGCCGGAGAGCCCGCGGCAGCCGCCCCGGGCGGGCTGTTCGATCCGGCGGCGCGCAAGCCCGGCGACACGCCGTGACCGGAGAGCTGTTCGAACCCGACGCCGCGGCGCCCACCGGTGCCCCCGGACCGCTCGCCGATCGCATGCGGCCGCGCGACTTCGCCGAGCTGGTCGGCCAGCCGCAGCTCCTCGAGCCCGGCTCGCCGCTCGCCCTCATGCGCGAGGGGCAGCACCTGTCCTCGATCATCCTGTGGGGCCCGCCCGGCTCCGGAAAGACCACCATCGCGCGCCTGATCGCCACCACGGCCGGGGTGCCCTTCGTCCAGTTCAGCGCCGTGCTCTCCGGGGTCAAGGAGGTGCGCGAGACCATGGAGCGCGCCGTGGTCGGGCGCCGGCGGACGGGTAAGCCCACGCTGCTGTTCGTGGACGAGATCCACCGCTTCAACAAGGCCCAGCAGGACGCCTTCCTCGCCTATGTCGAGCGCGGCGACATCGTGCTCATCGGCGCCACCACCGAGAACCCTTCATTCGAGGTCAACGCGGCACTCCTCTCGCGCGCCCGGGTGCTGGTGCTCAACGCCCTGACCCCGGCCGACCTGCGCACCCTGGTCGAGCGCGCGCTCGCCGACCCCGAGCGCGGCCTGGGCGGGCGCGTGGCACTCGAGCCCGAAGCCCTCGATCTGCTCGTCGAGGCCGCCGACGGCGACGCACGGCGCGCGCTCAACGCGCTCGAGATCGCCGCCGCGGCCACACGCTCGGGGCGGATCGCGGTCGCCGACATCCGCCGGGCGCTCGCGAGCCGGCACCTGCGCTACGACCGCGCGGGCGAGGAGCACTTCAACCTGATCTCGGCGCTCCACAAGTCGCTGCGCGACTCCGACCCGCACGCCGGGCTCTACTGGCTCGCGCGCATGCTCGCGGCGGGGGAGGACCCGCTCTACGTCGCGCGCCGTCTGGTGCGCTTCGCCTCCGAGGACGTGGGCAACGCCGATCCGCAGGCGCTGCCGCTTTCGGTCGCGGCGTTTCAGGCTTATCACCAGCTCGGCACCCCCGAAGGCGAGCTGGCGCTCGCCCAGTGCTGCGTCTATCTCGCGACCGCGCCCAAGAGCAATGCGGTCTACGTCGGATTCGGGAAGGCAATCGCCGAGGTCGAGG
>JBGQIE010000052.1:0-16493 GCA_041498315.1 Candidatus Eiseniibacteriota bacterium | reverse complement strand
TGCCGTCGCCGTTCACATCCGCGATCGTCAGGCAGTAGCATCCAGAGCCGGCTGAGAAGTCGCTCCGCGCGCCGAAGCCGCCCGCGCCGTTGCCGGGCAGGACCGACACCGAACTGGCGCTTCCGTTGCCCGCTACGAGGTCGGCCTTGCCGTCGCCATCCACGTCGCCGATCACTACCGTGAAGACCCCGGCGGGGCACGGGTAGGTGGTCGCGGCTCCAAAGCCGCCCAACCCGTCGCCGATCATGACCGACACCGTGTTGTCCCCCTGGTTCCCCACCGCGAGGTCGGGCTTGCCGTCGCCGTTCACGTCGTTGAGCGCGGCCGAGCCGGGATTGATCCCCACCGGGATGTCGGTCCGGGGCGCAAAACCGCCCTTGCCGTTGCCGAGCAGGATCGAGACCGAATTGCCGTAGTAGTTGGCCGTGGCCAGATCGAGCTTGCCGTCACCGTTCACATCCGCGATCGAAACCGCGATGGGGTTGCTTCCGGTCGTGAAGTCGGTGCGGGTCCATCCGCCCACGCCGTTGTTGAGCAGGACCGAGACACTGTTGGAGTTTCCGTTCGCCGCCACGAGGTCGGGCCGGCCGTCGCCGTTCAAGTCACCCATCACGACCGCCTGGGGAGCGGCTCCCACGGCCACATCGGTCTTGGCCCCAAACCCGCCGGCGCCGTTGCCGAGCAGCACGGATACCGTGGCCGCGCCGTAGTCAGCCACCGCGAGGTCGGGCCGGCCGTCACCGTTCAGGTCGCCAATCGACACCCAGTTCGGTTGGGACCCAGCGATGAAATCGGACTTGGACCCGAACCCTCCGACGCCGTTGCCGAGCAACACCGACACCGTATTGGAGCCATTGTTGGCCGTGACCAGATCGAGCTTGCCGTCTCCGTTCAGGTCGCCGACGGCCACCCAGCGGGGACTGGAGCCGGCTGTGAGATCGAACCGCACGCCAACGCCGAATCCCTGGGCTTCGGACGGGCGCGGGGCGAGCGTGGTGGCCGCGCACGCAGCCACCAGGGTGGCGAGGGCAAGCCATGAGATGCGGCCTGACGGGGAGGTCGGGCACCGACCGAAGAAGACCGCGGCGGGCAAGGAGCCATGGGATCGCAAGGGGACCTCTCGGAGGTGTCAGAGCGAGCGGCAACAATATTGCGTCCGAAGGGGACGCAATTCGGCGGGCGATTCGTTCTGCGTCCGCTCCAGTGGCTGCTTCACCTCGGGGCCCCGGCGCGTCCCGGGGCATCGGCCCCGCGGAGCGTAGATTCTACGCCCGCCATGAGCCGATTTGAATGTGGAACTCATGTTTCGGGTTGATTGAAGCGTGACGGTGCGGCACACTCGACCCCTCGGCCGGGCTTTCACGAGCTCGGCCGTCGTGCGTTTGGCGCACGCCTTGGCCGGGCCCATCCGCGCGAGGCTCCATGGTGCCATCGCTACCCGTTCTCACCCTGCTTTCAGCCGTCCTCGCAACCGCCGGTGCCCCGGACTCGACACTCATGGCCCCGGTCGCACCGGACTCGAACGTCACGGCCCCGGATTCGGCGACGGCCCGTCCCCGCGTCGTGCGCGTCTTTCCGCCCCTCGAGGTGCGGGCGCTCCTGCCGGACATGGGCTCCTCCCAGACCGTGCACTCGATCCCGAGCACGGCGCTTCACGGCTTTCCGGTGGACAACCTCACGGACTTGATCGCGCTTCAGCCCGGCGTGGTGGCCGACGCCGAGGAGCTGCACGTGCGCGGCGGCCGCGCCGGGGAGACGGTCGTGAGCCTCGATGGCCTGGGCCTCAACGAGCCCCTGCGCCGCCGCGCCCCGAATGTGCCGCTGCTGGCACTCTCGAGCGCGGAGCTGGTGAGCGGCGCTCCCGATGCGCGCTATGGCGGCGGGCTTGCGGGGGTGCTCGAGCTTCACACCATCGATCCCGGCGAGCGGCCGGAGATCGAGTGGCGCTGGCAGGGCGACGGCGGGCTCGACACGAAATACGACCGCGTCGCGGCCCGCGCCGGGACTCCGCTCCCCCTGTTCGGTCTCGGGCTCGTGGCCGCGGGGGATGCGACCTTCGATGACACCTCCCTCCCACGCCTGAGGAGCGAGAGCCGTCACGACCTCGCGGGGATCCCCCTCGGCTGGCGCGCCGAGAATCGCATCCAGGGCTTCATCAAGCTGGCACCGGTGCGCGGGCCCGAGCGCTGGTCGGCCCAGCTCCTCGTGAGCCGCGCGGTGCACCAGCCCTACAGCCCGGACTGGTCGCTCGACGGCTGGACCTATATCTCGCCCAACTACAAGGACTCGCCCATCTTCAGCCCGGTCCCGCTCCCCGGTTACCAGCGCTTCCGCGCCGCGGATCATCTGGCCATGACCGACGACCGCCAGATCGCGGCGCTCATCAAGCTCTCGACGCTCAGCCCGCGCTCGCGGGCGAGCCTGGGCCTGGGCTGGCTGCGCACCCGGACCGTGACCTCGGTCGGAGGCGGGCAAGAGTCACCGGAGGTCGCCCACCGGCCGCGCTTCGGAAAGGGCGTGGATCGCGAGGGCTTCTACGTGCTGTGGGGGGACTATCCGCTCTACCGCGAGAGCGCGAGCGACGTGCTCTCGCTGCGCGCGGACAGCGAGATCAAGACGCCCGGAGGCAGCGGCGTGGCGGCCGGCATGGGGCTCACCTACGACGACGTCTACACGCGCGAGATGGACTGGATGCCGATCGGGGTGCGCTCCTTCGAGATCGAGGGCGCCTTCCAGCTCGATTCCGTGCGCGCCTTCCAGGCCTGGGCGCCGGGCGGGTACGCCTACCTCCAGAGCCGCTGGGTGCGTGCCGGAATGATTCTCAATCTTGGGCTCCGCCTCGAGTACTACACGGCGGGCCCGCAGGCCACGGACCAGACCCTGCCCGGGAGCGCGCGCGGGGTGTGGTCCATGGGACCGCGGCTCGGCATCGCCTACCCCATCTCGGTGCGCGACGCGTTCTCGCTCGCCTACGTGCGGCTCCAGCAGGCGCCGGCGCGCGACTTCCTCTACGACCGGCGCACCGCGATCAGCGATCGCCAGCCGCTCGGCAATCCCGCCCTGGTGCCCGCGACGCTCATCTCGTACGAGGCCGCGGTCAAGCACGTCATCGGGCCGGAGTGGGCGCTCCAGGCGTCGGTCTTCTACCGCGACGTGTACGACCAGGTGGGTGCGCTCGACTACCAGATTCCGCAGGGCACGATGAACCTGCGCTACGCCTCGAGCGACCAGAGCCACGTCTCGGGGCTCGAGTGGAGCCTGATCCACGCCCGCGCGGGGCGGCGGATCGAGGCGAGCTACACCTGGCTCAACGCCTCGGGCAACGAGTCGCGGCCCGAGGGCGATCCCTACGGGCCGGTGCGCTCGCCGAACTCGCCGCCGATCGGCGACCTGCCCCTGTCGTGGGACCGGCGCCACGCGCTGCTCGTGGCCGGCACCTGGCAGCTCCTGGGCCGCGCCACGGTGTCGTGGTCCACGGCGCTCTCATCGCCGCTGCCCTGGTCGCCCAAGCCGCGGCGCCAGATCCCGACCGACGTGGCGCTCACGAACAGCCGGCGGCTCTCGTCCACCGAGACCACGAACCTCGACCTGCGCTGGTCGCCGCCCGGATGGCGCGCAGTCTCATTCGGCCTCGAGGCCCGCAATCTCTTCGACAGTCACTGGGATCGCGCCGCGACCGTGGATGGCTATCCCAATCCGGTCATCAACACGATCTACGACGACTACGGCGCCTACCGCACCGAGACCGGCCAGGGGGGCGGCGCCTACTGGTCGGCGCTGCCCGGCGACCCGGGGCACTGGGTGCCGGTGCACGATCCGCGGCTTGCGAACCCGCCCCGCACCCTGCGCGTGAGCATCGGGGGGAGCTGGTAAGGACGCTCCCCCCGACCGTCACGACGCCGCTCCTCCGGATCTACCGCGCGATCACGAGCCTCCGAATCAGCACGCTGGCCGGTGTCTGGTACCTCACGAAGTAGAGCCCCGCGGGGGCGCGCCCGTGCGCGGTCTCCCCGGTCCAGAGGGCCTGATGCCGGCCCGGGGTCTGCACGCCATCGACCAGCCGCACCAGCTCGCGACCCTGAAGGTCCATTACGCTGAGCCGCACGCGCGCTTCCCGGGCCACCGCGTATTCGATGCGCGCGAGGTCGCGGGTCGGATTCGGGGCGATCGCCGAGAGCGCGAACTCGGTGACCGGCGCACCCGCCGTCGCCTGGACCGGGCCGAAGGTCAGCTTCGTCCCGTCGCCGGAGGAGACCCGGAGCCGATACTGGTACGAGCGGCCGGCCTCCACCCCGCGGTCGAGCGCGATGACGAGTCCGCCGGACTCGCTCAGCGCGGCATCCACGACCTGCCAGGACACGCCGGGGTCGTCGGCGCGCTCGACCGCCACCGAGACGAAGCGCGACGGATCGCTGAAGCGCCAACGCAGCTCGATCCCGCCCGCCACCGCATCGGCCGCGAACGACAGCAGCAGAGTGGCGGTCGGCTCGCCGGGCCCGATCGCGATCCCGCCGTAGGTCGCGAGCGGGAGCGCGAGGTTTTGCACCAGCGTGCCGTTGAGATTGGCGCGCTGCACCTTCTGCGCCCCGGCGCCGGCTTCGGTCCAGAACATCTTCCCCATCGCGGCATCAACGGCGATGTACGTAGGGTTCGCCAACGAGCCGACCACGGTCGCGAGCGGTCCGGCGGGGAGCTGGTACCTGCTGATGCGTCCCGGGACGTACTCGGTCACGAACAGCTGATTGCCCGCGGGATCCAACGCCAGGCCCCAGGGACTGGTCAGGCCGACGTTGACCACCGGTGCGACCCCGGCGCCATTCAGATCGGAGGAGTAGATCGCATTCTGATCGTAGTCGGCCCAGTACACGTGGCCTCCCAGCCCGTCCACCGCGATCCCCCTTGGATTGGCGCCCGCGCCCAGGCTGGCGATCACGGCCGGGCTCGACCCATCCAGATTCGCCCGGTGGACCTGCCCACCAACCACCAGATTGCTCGAGGTCCAGTAGATCGTGCCGTGGAAGGGATCGAGCGCCACACCCCGCAGCGATGATCCGCCGCTGATCAGCGGTGCGATCCCGCCCAGATCCAAACCGGCGGTGTTCAGGTGGGCTCCGCTCCAGGCAGCCTCGGCCCAGTAGAGCTTGCCCGGGCCCCCATCGACGGCGAGCCCTTCGGGGAGGGAGCCCACCGGCAGCGCCACCTGCTGCGGGCTGGTGCCATCGGTGTTGGCCTTGCCGAGCTTCGGCAGCGGGAAGTTGGTGTCGATCCAGTAGACCGACTGCGCGTGCGCCTGCGCGGCCAGCAGCAGGCCCAGGACGGCCAGCACCGCCCTCAGGCGCCTGATCGTATTCATGAGTTGGCTCCTTGCGGTGTCCGCCTAGTTGCGGCTGGGGAAGATGCCAAAGAGCGAGATGATGTAGTTGAGACCCAGGTAGGGCGGCCGGTTCTCGTGCGGCTGGCTGCCCCCCGCGTTGGCGATCGCGCTCGCAGCCATCGTCGCGTTCGAGGCCCCGGCGCCGTACTGGGGCACGCCCGAGGCGTTCTTGCCCAGGATGGCGTTGGACGGATTGTCCGAAGTGCCGTTGGCGGAACTGACGTTCTCAAGATGATTGTGGACCGGCATCTGGGTCGAGAGCAGTGTGATGTTCTCAGCGCCACCCTGCTCGCCCACCACGTAGGGCGAGAGCCCCGGCCCCGCGCCGCTCGCCCCGGCGTGCACTGGGACACGCCCGCGCAGATCGGGCAGCGCGAAGGTGGTCTGGCCGTTGCCTCCGAACTGGGTCCCGAGCAGCGAGAAGAGTGCCGTGTTCTGATTGATCGGGAGGAGCTGCCCGTCGCAGAACGCCCAGCCCTGCGGCGCGAAGTTGTACGGGACCAGCGCGATCTCTCCGATGAATGGATCCCCATCCGCCCGCGCGGTGCGCGGCGTGGCCGCGGCCACCACGGCACCCCCCGCGGCGAAGGCCAACAGGCGCTTGATGAATCCGCGGCGCTCGGCATTCGCGGGCGCCGCAAGGACGGGGCGACGAATCTTCCACAGGGCCATGGTGTTTCTCCTTGAGAGGTTGAGCGGCTGTCTGAAGCGGCCACGATCGGCGGCAGGCGGGCGGGCTTGCGGCCAGGCCACGCACTGTCACCGTCGCACTCGGCTCCGAGCCCGGGGGAAGGCGTGCGCTGCAGGAGGGCGAGTGGAATCGGACGGCATCAATTGTAGGGCGCAAACGATCCGGGATCAACGAACAAATGGCAATAACCCCGGGAATACAGCATCGCCCGCCCCCCCGGCCGCGGTGTAAGCTGCCGCGCGTTCCGCTCCCACCCCCTATCCGGAGGTCTCGCATGACCGGCCGCATGCTCGTCATCGCGCTCGCCTGTGTGGCGACGCTCTCCACCCCCGCGGCACGCGCCGCCGACTTCACCGTGGACGTGGACGCGCACGATGCGGCGCGCCGCCTGCTGCACGTCGCGCAGACCTTCGCCGCCAAGCCCGGGGCGATGGCGCTCAGCTATCCCAAGTGGATCCCGGGCGAACACGGACCCACCGGGCCCAACACCGACGTCGCGGGCCTCGTCATCCGCGCCGGCGGCCAGATCCTCGAGTGGCGGCGCGACCCGGTGGACATGAACACGGTGCGCTTCGAGGTCCCGGCGGGCGCCACCCGGATCGACGTCGCCTTCGACTTCCTGCTCGATGGCTCCCCGAACGGGTTCACGGCGGCGGCGGGCTCGACCGAGAACCTGCTGCTGCTCTCGTGGAACCAGGTCTCGATGTATCCGGCCGGCCGCCCCTCCGATGGGCTCACGTGCGAGGCGAAGCTGAGGCTGCCCGCGGGCTGGAGCTTCGGCACCGCGCTCGAGACCCGCTCGAAGGCCGCGGGGGTGGTGAGCTTCGCGCCCTGCTCCTACACGACGCTCGTGGACTCGCCGGTGCTCACGGGGCGGCACTTCCGGGTGGTCGATCTCTCCCCCGGCGATCCGGTTCCTGAGCGACTCGACATGGCGTGCGACGGCGAGGCGGGTCTGGCGATGACCGATCCCGAGATCGCCGCGCTGCGCCGGCTCATGAAGGAGGCCGACGCGATCTACGGCACGCGGCACTTCCGGCACTACGACTTCCTGGTCACCCTTTCCGACCACACCGCGCACTTCGGGCTCGAGCACCACCAATCGAGCGACGACCGCGTCCACGAGCGCGCCTGGCTCGACGACGATCTGCGCCGCGCCCACTCGAACCTGCTCGCGCACGAGTTCACGCATTCCTGGAACGGCAAGTTCCGCCGTCCGGCGGGGCTTGCGACCGGCGACTTCTTCACCCCGATGCAGGACGAGCTGCTCTGGGTCTATGAGGGCCTCACGCAGTACCTGGGCTTCGTGCTGGCCGCGCGCTCGGGCATCCGCACGCCCGGCGAGGCGCGCGAGGCGCTCGCCCAGGCGGCGGCCTGGGTCGAGTCCAATCGCGGGCGCACCTGGCGGCCGCTGGTGGACACCGCGGTCGAGGCGCAGTCGCTCTACGAGGCGCGCGACGCGTGGGCGCACTGGCGGCGGAGCGTGGACTTCTACGAAGAGGGACTGCTGGTGTGGCTCGACGCGGACGTCACGATCCGCCGGCTCTCGAAGGGCGAGCGCTCGCTCGACGATTTCTGCCGACGCTTTTACGGCGGGCCCAACCAGGGGCCCGAGGTCAGGACCTACACCTTCGACGACGTGGTGGCCACGCTGAACGAAATCCAGCCCAACGACTGGGCGCAGTTCCTGCGCTCCCGGGTGTACAAAGTGCAGCCGCACGCGCCGACCGAGGGCATCCTGAACGGCGGCTGGCGAGTGGCGTGGGCCGATTCGATCGGCCCGATGTACAAGGGCGATGAAGAAGCCCGCCGCAACGTGGACGAGTCCTATTCGATCGGCATCGCGATCGACAAGGAGTCCGGCCAGGTTCAGGACGTGGTGCCTGGCTCGGCCGCCGATCGCGCCGGAGTTTCGCCCGAGATGAAGCTGCTGGGGGTCAATGGCCGTCACTGGAACAAGGAGGTCCTGCGCGACGCGATCGCCGCCGCGAAGGGCTCGGGCTCGGTCGAGCTGCTGCTCGAGAACCAGGAGTTCTACCGCGACGCGAAGCTCGCCTACCGCGAGGGGCGCCGCTATCCGGCGCTGGCGCGCGACCCGTCCGTGCACGACTGGGTGGGCGAGATCCTCGCGCCCCACGCGCGCTGAGGCCGGCGCGGCGAGGGCACGGCAGTTGCGTAGGAAGCCTGATGTCTCTACCGTTCGCGGGTCGCTGTCGCTCCACCCCCGACCAAGCGCTCTCGATCAATCCATGGAGGCATTGCACATGAAGCGTGCGTGGATTCTGATGCTCCTGCTCGTTGCGGGTTTGATCGCCGGCTGCGGCCCCAACAAGGGCGCGGCCCAAATGGCGATCACCGCCGCCCAGACCGCCTACGACGCGGCCAAGGATCAGGCCATGATGATCGTCCCGCAGCAGGCCCTGGGCATTCAGGCCATGATCGCGGGCGCCCGGGCGAGCATGGACAAGGGCGAGTTCAAGGCGGCGATCGACTCGGCCAACGTGGTCCCGGCACGGGTCAAGGAGATGATGGACGGCCTGGCCGCGAAGACCGCCGAGATGCAGGCGGAGTGGGAGAAGATGAAGGAGTTCCCCCAGGCCCTGGTGGCGCTCAACGAGCAGGTCGTGAAGCTCGCCAAGGCGAAGCAGCTGCCCCCGGGCATCGACGCGGCGAAGGTGGAGGCGGCCAAGGCGGCGCTCGGCACGATCACCCAGAACTGGACCGAGGCCCAGGCGGCCTACCAGGGCGGCAATCTGGCGTCGGCGATGTCGAAGGCGGGCATGGCGAAGCAGGCCGCGGTGGAAGCCATGAACTCGCTGAGCATGGCGATCCCCGAGATGATGAAGGAGTAGTCCTCGACGCGACGTCCGCGACATCCGCGACGCCCGGGCGAAGATCCTCGCCCGGGCGTCGTGCTTTCGTGCCGCGCGCGGTCCCCGGCCCCTGACGAGTCCCCCTGACGAATCGGGCGCGGCTCGTGACACGCTGACAGAAGCGGGCGGCACCGCCCCCGAAGCCTCACCTGCGCGTGCGAGTCGCCCGGCCCGCAGCCGCCAGCGGGTTGTCCGCACCCGGCCCCGGATCTCCGAACCGGCGGCGATTGGCTCACTTGATGCTGTTCCCTACGGCGACGGTGTCCCATCTCCCTTCGACCCTTTTTGGAGGCACACACTCCATGGCGACGACCAGGACGCTCCGCACCATCATCATGGGTGCCGCCGGACGGGACTTTCACAACTTCAACGTGTGGTGGAAGCGGCAGCCGGACGTCGAAGTGGTGTGCTTCACGGCGACCCAGATCCCGGATATCGCCGGCCGCGTCTATCCGGCAGCGCTCGCCGGCCCGCAGTATCCGCGCGGCATTCCGATCCATCCCGAGGAGCGGCTCGAGGATCTCATCCGGGACCTCGAGGTGGACCAGGTCACGTTCGCCTACTCGGACGTGTCGTACGAGTACGTCATGCGCGAGGCGGCGCGGGTCAACGCGGCGGGGGCGTCGTTCCAGCTGCTCGGCGCCAGCCAGACCATGCTCGCGAGCGCCAAGCCGGTCATCGCGGTGGGCGCGGTGCGCACCGGGTGCGGCAAGAGCCAGACCGCGCGGCGCGTGAGCCGCATCCTGCGCGACCTGAAGCTCAAGGTCGCGGTCGTGCGCCATCCCATGCCCTACGGCGATCTCACGCTGCAGGTGTGCCAGCGCTTCGCGGTCGCCGCCGACATGGACGAGCAGCATTGCACGATCGAGGAGCGCGAGGAGTACGAGCCGCACCTGGCGATGGGCAACCTGGTGTTCGCCGGCGTGGACTACCAGGAGATCCTGAACCGCGCCGAGCGCGAGGCGGACGTCATCCTGTGGGACGGCGGGAACAACGACCTGCCGTTCTATCGTCCCGATCTCAACATCGTGGTCGCCGATCCCCATCGCCCGGGGCACGAGCTGCGCTATTACCCGGGCGAGACCAACGTGCGCATGGCGGACCTGGTCATCGTCAACAAGGTGGATACGGCGGAGCCCGCCAACGTCGCCATCGTCGAGGCCAACGTGCGGAGCGTCAACCCGCGCGCGACCATCCTGCGCGCGAACTCCCCGCTCACGGTGCGCGATCCCGAGCTGGTGCGCGGCAAGCGCGTGCTCGTGATCGAGGACGGGCCCACGCTCACCCACGGCGAGATGCGCTACGGCGCCGGGCTGGTCGCCGCTCGGCGGCTCGGGGCGGCGGCAATCGTGGATCCCCGGCCCTACGCGCGCGGCTCGATCCGCGCCGTGTTCGAGAAGTACGGGCACCTGACGGAGGTGCTCCCGGCGATGGGCTACGGCGACCACCAGATCGCCGAGCTGTCCGAGACCATCGCGGCGGTGCCGTGCGACACGGTGCTGATCGCCACGCCCATCGACCTCGGACACGTCCTGGCACTCTCCAAGCCGTCTACGCGCGTCACCTACGAGCTCGACGAGCACGACCACCGCGTGCTGCCGCGCATGATCGAGGCAGCGATCTCGCGGCGCACGCGGACCGCGGGGGGACGCGCGGCGCCGAGCCACCCGGCCCCCGAAACGGCGGCCCCATGAACGTCGGCACCCGGGTGCGCAGCTACGTGTCGGTGAAGGACTTCACCGCCGAGGAGACGCTCCAGGTCCTGCGTAGCGCCATGCACCTCAAGCGCGAGCGCGCGCTCGCCCACCCCCATCCGCTGCTGGCCGGGCGCACGCTGGCGATGGTGTTCCAGAAGCCCTCGCTGCGCACGCGCGTCTCGTTCGAGACCGGGATGACCCAGCTCGGCGGACACGCCATCTACCTCGGCCCCGACGACATCCGGCTCGGGGCGCGCGAGTCGGTCGAGGACATCGCGATCGTGCTCTCGCGCATGGCCGATCTCATCATGGCCCGCGTCTTCGGGCACGACATCGTCGAGGCGCTGGCGCTTCACGCCACCGTTCCGGTCATCAACGGCCTCTCCGACCGCGAGCACCCCTGTCAGATCCTGGGCGACCTGCTCACGATCCAGGAGCGCAAGGGCCGGTTGAGCGGCCTCGAGACCGTGTTCGTGGGGGACGGCAACAACGTCGCGACCTCGCTGCTCTACGGGGCGGCACTCACCGGCATGCACTGCACCGTGGCCGGGCCGGCGGAGTTCGCGCCCGCCCCCGCGGTGCTCGCCGACGCCCAGCGCCTGGCGCTCTCGAGCGGTGCGCGGCTTGCCGCCACGCCCGACGTCGCGGCCGCCTGCCAGGGCGCCGACGTCGTCTACACCGACGTGTGGACCAGCATGGGACAGGAAGCCGAGGCCGAGCGCCGGCGCGCGGCATTCGCCCCCTATCAGGTCAACGACGCGCTCATGAAGCTCGCCCAGCCCGATTGCGTGCTCCTCCACTGCCTGCCGGCGCACTACGGCGAGGAACTCGACTACGGCACCTCGCGCCGGCCGGGCTCGGCGATCTTCGACCAGGCCGAGAACCGGCTGCACGCCCAGAAGGCGCTGATGGTCGCCCTGGCGGGCTGATCAAGCGGAGGGAGTCCACCGATGCCGCAGCGGATCCTGCTGGGTGACGAGAGCGTGGCACTCGGCGCCGTGCACGCGGGCATCTCCACGGCCTACGCCTATCCCGGCACGCCCTCGACCGAGATCACCGAGTTCCTCCTCGCCCACCGGCGCCGCGAGGGCCGCCCGCACGTCGCCTGGTGCGCGAACGAGAAGACGGCCTACGAGGAGGCGCTGGGCGTGAGCTTCGCGGGCCGGCGCGCCCTGGTGAGCATGAAGCACGTGGGGCTCAACGTCGCCGCCGATCCGTTCGTGAACTCGGCGCTCGTCGCCCTCCACGGCGGGCTGGTGCTGGCGGTCGCGGACGACCCCGGCATGCACAGCTCGCAGAACGAGCAGGACAGCCGCTTCTACGCCGATTTCGCGCGCGTCCCCTGCCTCGAGCCCGCCACCCAGCAGGAGGCCTACGACATGACGCGCGCGGCGTTCGATCTCTCCGAGCGCTTCCACGTTCCGGTCGTGCTGCGCCTGGTCACCCGGCTCGCCCACAGCCGCACCTCGGTCGCGGTGAGCGAGCCGCGCGCCGAGAATCCGATCCGCCGGGCGCCGCGGCGCGCCTCGTGGATCCTGCTGCCCGGCAACGCGCGCCGGCAGTGGCGCGAGCTGATCGAGCGCCAGCCCGAGTTCGAGGTCTGGTCCGAGGGCGCGCCCTGGAACGAGCTGCGCTTGAATCCGGCCTCACGCGAGCTGGGCGTCGTCACCACCGGGATCGCGCGCAACTACTATCGCGAGAATCTCCCCGACCTGGTCACCCGGCTCGGCGCCGAGCCCTCGCACCTCCACATCGGGTGCTACCCGGTGCCGGCCGAGGCGCTGCGCCGGCTCGCCGCCCACGTCGAGCGCATCCTGGTGCTCGAGGACGGCCAGCCGTTCGTCGAGCGCATGCTGCGGGGCGTGCTCGCGGGCCCGGTCGCGGTGGCCGGGCGCATGAGCGGCGCGCTGCCCGCGACCGGCGAGCTCTCCCCCGACATCGTGCGGGCGGCCCTGGGGCTCGAGCCCCACGCGCGGCTTGCGGCCGAGGGGCCGCCGCTTCCCAACCGGCCCCCCCAGCTCTGCCAGGGCTGTCCGCACGGGCACTCCTACCACGCACTCGCGGAGGCGCTCTCGGGCCAGCCGGCCGCGATGGTCGCCGCCGACATCGGCTGCTACACCCTGGGCGCGCTGCCGCCCTACTCGGCGATCGAGTCGTGCGTGTGCATGGGCGCTTCGATCGGCATGGCCAAGGGGGCGGCCGAGGCGGGCGTTCACCCGGTGGTCGCGGTGATCGGCGACAGCACCTTCCTCCACTCCGGGATCACGCCGCTCATGGACGCGGTGGCGGCCGACGCCGACATCACGGTGCTCATCCTCGACAACGAGACCGTGGGGATGACCGGGGCGCAGGATCCGATCGTGCCCTCCTCGCGGCTCCACCAGATCGTGCTGGGGGTCGGGGTGTCTCCCGAGCACTGCCACGTCGTGGACGCCCATCCGCGGCGCGTGAAGTCCAACGGCGAGCTGCTGCGACGCGAGATGGAGCACCGGGGGGTCTCGGTCGTCATCGCGCGCCGCGAGTGCAAGGTGGTGGCGAAGCGCCGCGCCCACATCCCCGACGAGTCCGAGGTGGTGTCATGAGATTCGACATCCTGTTCGCCGGCGTCGGGGGCCAGGGGGTGCTCTCCATGGCCGCGATCATCGGCCGCGCGGCGATCGAGGCGGGCCTGAACGCCAAGCAGTCCGAGGTCCATGGCATGGCCCAGCGAGGTGGGGCGGTCCAGGCCCATCTGCGGCTCTCGGACGGCACCATCGAGAGCGACTTGATCCCGACCGGCGGCGCCGATCTGATCCTGAGCCTCGAGCCGCTCGAGGGCCTGCGCTACCTCGAGCACCTCTCGCCGGCGGGCACGCTCGTGACCTCGGCCACTCCGCTCATCAACATTGCCGACTATCCGGAGCCCGGCGCGCTCCTGGATCGCATCCGCGCGCTGCCCCACGCGGTCGTGGTCGAGGCCGAGCGCCTCGCCGAGGCCGCGGGCGACATCCAGGCCGCCAACACCGTGATGGTCGGGGCGGCGAGCCGGCTGCTGCCGCTTTCGCCCGAAGCGCTGGAGCGCGCCGTGGATGGGACCTTCAGGCGCAAGGGCGAGCTCACGCTGCGCGTGAACCTGGCGGCATTCCGCGCCGGCCGCGATGCGGCCTCGACCCCGGCCGCGCTGGTCCGGGCCGGATGAGCCGGAACGCGACCCTGCCTCACCCCGCCCGCCCCGCCGACGATCGGTCCGCGCCACCCGACCTCGCCGCGCTCGATGCCCTGCTGGCTGCCGCGCGCCACCGCGATCAGGGCACGCTGCTCGAGAGCGAGGGCCTGGCCGCGCTCGACGCGCTCGGGATCCGCACCCCGCGGCGCATCGAGTTCGCCGATGCTCGCGCCGCCCGGATCCAGACCGGCCCGCCGCTTCCCGGCGAGCGCGCCGTGCTCAAGGCGCTGGTGCCGGGCCTGCTCCACAAGACCGAAGCCGGCGCCGTGCGAATCGTGCCCAACCGCCCCGAGGCCATCGCCGCGGCGGCCGCCGAGATGGAGCGCCGGCTCTCGGGCCGGCGCCTCGCGGGCTTCCTGCTGTGCGAGTTCATCCCGCACCAGGCCGGCCTGGGCCACGAGTTCCTCATCGGGCTGCGCCACAGCCGCGACTTTGGCCCGGTCGTGACCGTGGGCCCGGGCGGCCTCCACGCCGAGTTCCTCGCCTCCGCCTTGAGCGAATCCGGACGGCTGGCCGTACTCTCGCCCGCGCTCGCCGCCGGGGACGCAATCGAGCGGGCACTCGCGGGGCTCGCCCCCGCGCGCCTGGCCACGACCGGGCAGCGGGGGCAGCAGGCGGCGCTCGCACCCGGCGCCCTCGCCGCGGTCGTGCGGCGTTTCATGCGGCTGGCGGCCTCGCATTGCCCCGAGCCCATCTTCGAGCTGGAGATCAACCCGCTGGTCGTGAGCGACGGCGCGCTCGTCGCGCTCGACGTCGTGGTGAAGCTCGGGCAGCGGCTCGAGCCCGTCCCCGACCCGCGGCCGCTCGCGCGCATCGGCTCGCTGCTCGAGCCGGCCTCGATCGCGATCGTCGGCGTGTCGGAGCACATGAACCCGGGCCACATCATTCTTTCCAACATCTTGCGCGGGGGGTTTGATCCCGGGCGCGTCGTGATCGTGAAGCCCAAGCTCGAAGGTCTCGACCGGCTCGACGGCTGCCGCTGCGTGCCCGCCCTCTCGGCGCTGCCCGAGCCCGTGGACCTGCTCGTCTTGAGCGTTGCGGCCGAGCAGGCGGCGGGCCTGCTGGCCGAGGCCGCCGAACGGCGCTGCGCGCGCAGCGTGGTGCTCATCCCGGGCGGGCTCGAGGAGCGGGCCGGGACCCAGCCGCTCGTCAGACGCATGCGGGCGGCACTGGCCGCGGCGCGGGCACAATCCGACGGCGGGCTGGTCGTCAACGGCGGCAACTGCCTGGGCATCCGCTCGGTGCCGGGGCGCTACAGCACGCTGTTCATCCCCGAGCACAAGCTGCCGCTCCCGCCGGAGGGAGCGAGCCCGCTCGCGCTCGTCACCGGCAGTGGCGCCTTCGCGGTCTCGAAGCTCAGCAAGCTCGCGGGGATCAATCCCGTCTACACCATCACCGTGGGCAACCAGATGGACCTCACGGTGGCGGATTACCTCGAGCACCTCGCCGACGACTCGAGGGTACGCGTGTTCGCGGTCTATCTCGAGGGCTTCCAGCCGCTCGACGGCGTGCGCTTCCTGCGGGCGGCCCGGAGCATCGCGCAGCGGGGCGGCGTCGTCATCCTCTACCGCGCGGGCCGCACGGCGGCGGGCGCGGCGGCGGCCCTGAGCCACACCGCCGCGGTGGCCGGCGACAGCGCCATCACCCGTCCGCTCGCCGAAGCCGCCGGGGTCGTGGTCGCCGAGTCGCTCGAGGACTTCGAGGATCTGGTGCGGCTGTTCGTGCTGCTCGGCGACCGGCGGGTGGCGGGGCTGCGCATCGGCGCCCTCTCCAATGCCGGCTACGAATGCGTGGCGATCGCCGACAGCCTCGGACCCTTCGAGCTGGCCCGCTTCGCCGAACCCACCCTCGCCTCCCTGCGCGCCACGCTCGAGGAGGCGCGGCTCGGGTCCATCGTCACGATCCGCAATCCACTCGACGTCACGCCCATCCTCGGGGATGCGCACTACGAACAGGTGACGCGGGCGATTCTGCTCGACCCGGGCGTGGATGTGGGCCTGGTGGGCTGCGTGCCGCTCACCGGCGCGCTCGACACGCTCGCCGCGGCGCCCACGCACGGCGAGGACCTGAGGCGCGAGGGCGGGATCGCCCGGCGGCTCGCGCGGCTGCGCGAGGAGAGCGCCAAGCCCTGGGTCGCGGTGGTGGACGCGGCGCGCCTCTACGACCCGTTCGCCGATGCGCTCGAAGCGGCCCACATCCCCGTCTTCCGCAGCGCCGATCGGGCGCTGCGGCTCTTCGGCCGCTACTGCGTTCAGAGCGTGAGACGCTAGGTTGTTCTGATCGGGGTGCGTGTTGATCGGAGGGCGCAACCTGGATCATGGGTAACAGAACAGACCGGGCACATGGGTAACACTTTTCTAGCGTCCATAGGGGGGGCGCCGGCGCCGTCTTGCAGTGTCCACCATGGGGATGAGGCGCCCGGACGTTCGCCGGAACCGCGTTGGGGTGCGTCAGCGGCGCACGCGAGCGCTCTTCCAGAGCGCCCGGCCCGTCGGCTTCGTAGCGCTGGACCCACTTGTAGCCGGTCTTGCGGCTGACCCCGAAGTCACGACACAAGTCGGTGAAGCGGGCCTCGTACTCCAGGTAGGCGGCGACGAACTTCATGCGCTCAGACATCCAGTCGGTCCTGTTCCAGGGCATCGCGGGCTCCTCC
>JBGQIE010000051.1:0-16657 GCA_041498315.1 Candidatus Eiseniibacteriota bacterium | reverse complement strand
GGTCCGTCGGAGCGGGGCTGGAGCGAAGAGGCGGTCTTCTGGGTGGTGCAGGGGCGACGGGGCCCCCGCGACGTAAGGACCCCCTCCGAGCCCGCTTGGGCGCCCTCCGACTAGGCTCAGGCCCTGGGCTCGAGCCCCGCTCGACGTCCTCGGGGATTCCGATCGCGCCGGTCTACGTGGCGGGCGACCTGCCGAAGGATCTGGCGCGTCGCACTCCCGCGCCAGGCGTGCCGCCGTACACGCGCGGGATCCACGCTGGCATGTACCGCGCGCGCTTGTGGACGATGCGGCAGTACGCGGGGTTCGGGAGTGCGCGGCAGACCAACGAGCGCTTCCGCTATCTGCTCGAGCAGGGGCAGTCCGGGCTTTCGGTGGCGTTCGACCTGCCCACCCAGATGGGGCTCGACTCCGACGCCGTGCTCGCGCGCGGCGAGGTCGGCAAGGTGGGGGTGGCGATCTCGTGTCTCGCCGACATGGAGACGCTGCTCGCGGACCTGCCGCTCGAGCGCGTGACCACCTCGATGACGATCAACGCCACGGCCCCGCTCCTGCTCGCGTTCTACGTCGCGGTGGCCGACGCGCGCGGCATTGCGCGCGCGCAGCTCGGCGGGACGGTCCAGAACGACGTGCTCAAGGAGTACGTCGCGCGCGGCACCTACATCTACCCGCCCGGACCTTCGCTGCGCCTCGCCACCGACGTGTTCGAGTTCACCGCGGATCAGGTGCCGCAGTGGAACAGCATCTCGGTGAGCGGCTACCACCTGCGCGAGGCCGGGGCCACCGCGGTCCAGGAGCTGGCGTTCACGCTCGGCAACGGCCTCGCCTACCTCGAGGCGGCGCGCTCGCGCGGGCTCGAGCTCGAGCGCATCCTCACCCGCATCTCGTTCTTCTTCAACGCGCACAACCACCTGTTCGAGGAGGCGGCGAAGTTCCGCGCCGCGCGCCGGCTGTGGGCCGGGCTGCTGCGCGAGCGCTTCGGGATCCGCGACCCCGAGGCGCTCAAGCTGCGCTTCCACACCCAGACCGCGGGCTCGATGCTCACCGCGCAGCAGCCGCTCAACAACGTGGTGCGCACCACGGTCCAGGCGCTGGCCGCGGTGCTGGGCGGCACCCAGTCGCTCCACACGAACTCCTACGACGAGGCGCTCGGCCTGCCGGGCGAGCCCGCGGCGCTGCTCGCGCTGCGCACCCAGCAGATCCTGGCGCACGAGAGCGGGGTCGCCGACAGCGCCGATCCGCTCGCCGGGAGCTACTGGGTCGAGTCGCTCACCGCCGAGCTCGAGCGCCGCGCGCGCGCGCTGCTCGACGAGGTGGACGCGGCGGGCGGGATGCTGGCCGCGATCGCCAACGGCTGGGTCCAGGAGCAGATCCATCGCGCGGCCTACGCGTGGCAGCGCGAGGTCGAGTCGGGTACCCGCGTCATCGTGGGCGTGAACCGCTTCACGGCGGCCGAGTCCGCGCCCCCGCCCCCCTTCCGCCCCGACGCGAACGTCGAGCGCGAGCGCCAGGCCTTCCTCGCCGAGTGGCGCGCCCAGCGCGATGGCGACCGCACTCAGGCGGCGCTCGCGCGGCTCGAGCAGGGCGCCCGCGGCAGCGAGAACCTGGTGCCGCCGATCCTCGAGGCCTTGAAGGCCCGGGCCACGCTGGGCGAGGTGTGCGACACCCTGCGCGGCGTGTTCGGGACCCACCGGCCGGGGCAGACGTCGTGAGCGGACCCGCGAAGCCGGGCTCCCGGGGCCCAGGCGGCGGCCCAGGTGGCGGCCCGCGTGGCGGCCATGCCGGCGGCGATATCGCCGGCCTCGCGCACGTCGCCATCGCGGCGCGCGCCGCCGATCCGCTGGCCGAGCTGCTCGTGTCGGCCTTCGGCGCGACCCGCGGCGCCGAGGAGCTGGTGGACGGCGGGACGCTTCGGATCGTGTTCGTCCACCTCGGCCCGGTCACGATCGAGCTGCTCGAGCCGCGCTCGGCCGAGCACACGGTGGCGAAGTTCCTCGACACCCGCGGCCCGGGGCTCCACCACGTGAGCCTCGAGGTCGCCGATCTGCGCGCCACGCTCGAGCGCTGCCGTGGCGCCGGGATCAAGCTGATCGACGAGGATCCGCGCCGCGGCGCCGATGGCGCCCGCGTGGCCTTCCTGCACCCGAAGAGCCTGGGCGGCGTGCTGTTCGAGCTGTGCGAGCCGCCGCGCGATCGCGGCCCGGCGCGCTGAGATGACGCGCGTCACGGCGCTCACCGAGCCGCCGCGCGAATGAAATGACGAGCGCCCCGGCCGGGCATCCGCTCGCGGGTGCGGCCGGGGCGCTTCGCGTTCCCTGCGCTCAGGCCGCGCGCCTCATCTCGGCCACCGGGCGGTTCGAGCCCCGCACGTAGCGCGCGTCGCTGAAGGCGAGCCACATGATGAAGATCGGACCCAGGAGCAGGACGCCGAAGCCCGTGCCCGGGCCCTTGCCGAACGCCTTCGCCAGGTCGAAGCACAGCATGACGCTGGGGAAGAGGTTGACGACCGGGACGAGCAGCAGGAGCAACCACCACCACGGACGGCCGACCAGCCGCAGCAGGACGACCGCGCCGTAGACCGGCACGATGCACTTCCAACCGGGCTCGCCGGCCTTCGCGAACAGCCGCCACATCGCCGCGAGGGTCAGGAAGATCATGGCAAACATGACGATCGGGTAGATCATCGACGACATCGACGACGAGGACATTGCGGGGCTCCTCCCGGGGATTGCCGGGTCATGTCCAGCGCCGCGCGAGCGACCATGCGGAACGGGTGCTGTGCGCGATGGGGCGGCAGCCGGTTTGAAACGGTATCGGCACGCCGCGCGCCCAACCTGACCCTGTAAATGGATCCCCGGAAGGCACCCCTAAGGAACGACGCCGCGGCGCGTGGGCGTCGCGGCGTCGTTCAGGTGCGGACAGCCCCGGCTAGGCCTTCTGGAGCGCGGCCCCGGTCCCGTAGGCGTTGAACAGCTGGCCCCACGGGGTCTTGAGGATCTCGCGCACGCGCGGCTTGCCGTTGATCGGGTACCAGAAGCCGTCGTGGTAGGCGCGCGAGGCGGCGTAGCTCCACGGCACGATCGGCGAGCGCAGCAGGAAGTTCTCGAGCGGCTTGAGCGGGCCCCAGTAGATGAGCTTCTGGCCGCGCGAGGCCAGCGTGTTCTCGTTGAGGCTGCCCCGGAAGCCGAAGTTCACGTCGCGGATGTCGTCGCCGACGATTTCGATCTCGGAGGGATTGCCAACGCCCAGCCCGTGCTCGTGCGCGAGCCGGATGAACTTGAGGTCCACCATCGGGTCGAAGCCCATCATCTTCGCCGCGATCGCGTCGATCGCCACGCAGTCGTCCGAGGCCAGGATGAAGTTCTTGATGTGGGGACGCATGCAGCGCGGGCCCGGGCCGTCGCCCACGATGGTCCCGTCCATGACCGCGAACACGCCCGGGTGGATCTCCTTCTGGATCCGCAGCAGGTCCACGAGCGTCTCGTGGATCACGGAGTGGGTCCAGTGGCGGTTGAGGTTGAGCAGCCCGCCGAAGGCGTTCTTCATCGAGCCGGTCGTGCCGGTGAAGATGTGGGTCTTGACCGTGGGCATGTGGATGACGTTCTTCCCGATCAGCATCTTCGGGATCTGGATGCCCTGCTTGTCGAACACGCGGTCGAGCACCAGCATCTTGCCCTTGGGCTCGTAGCGCACCCACTCGGTCGGCGGCTCGCTGAGGTACTGGATCGGCACCTGGTAGCGGTCCAGCACCGGCTGGAGGTGGTTGCGAACCGTGCCCTCGCGGCAGCTCACGACCACGGTGTCGTTCTGGGCGGCGATCAGGTCGCGCGACACGTTGTAGCCGTCGCTCTTCATCTTCTCGATCACGCCGTGCATCTGCCAGGGCGTGGTCGAGCAGGCCGGCATGTACACGTGCCACGAGATGTTGATGCGCAGGCAGGTCTGGGCGCTGAACGGCAGGGCCGCGCGGTAGCCCGCGAGGTCCATGAGGCGGCCGTAGTCCTCGACGACGGTGGCGGGCGAGGTGCGCAGGACGGCGACTTTCGACATCGGGGGACTCCTATGGGCTGATATCTCGAGGGGGTTTGGACGGCCGGTAATACTAGCAGAATCGGCCGAAACCGGCCCCATCCTCAGGCCGGATGGAGCGGCGTCTCTTGAGATGCCGGAGCGGGCTCGCGGTTCGCCTGAATCGCGAACACCAGGTAGACCAGGGCGATGACCAGGCTGAGGAGCCACCACGACGGCACGTGCAGCTTGACGGCGCCACGCAGCGTGCCGAGCGCGAAGGTGGGCGTAAAGGCGACGGTGGCGAGCCGCATGAGCGCGGCGAAGCCGAGGCGCGCGCGCAGCGGCCCGGTGAGGAGCATACCGAGGCCGGCGAACAGCAGGATCTGGCACAGCCGGAACACGACCAGCCCCACGAACACGAACGGGCTCAGCGCGGGCGTGAGCCAGGCCACGATGAGCTTGAGCCAGCGCGCCGCCTTCTCCCGGTTGAGCTCGAAGTGGGTGACGCGCTGGAGCTCGATCACGCGCGTCTCGGCCGCGCTCTTGCGATACGTGAGCCGGTTCCCGGTCACCAGCATCCGGGCCTCGGTGCTGTCGAGCGACGTCACCTGCCCGGTGGTGTCGAGGATGGCGATCGCGCGGCCGTTCTGGCCCCGGATGACGTAGGGCATGGCGACCGCGGAGGAGACCCGGCCGTTGTGGACCAGCACCGGCGGGATCTGCTCCAGGATCGGGCCCGCCTGCTCGCGGGCGAAGCGCGCGAGCTCGGCCTGCATCGCGATCAGCGGGGGCAGGGCGCTGAGGAAGCTCACGAGCAGCAGGTACACGATGCCGGCGCCCAGCCAGTTGCGGGCGACGTCACGGTAGAGGTCCTTCGAGAAGAAGGACAGCACGATGGCGGCCGGATTCGAGAAGCGCCGCGTCACACCTTCGCTCCGTCCTTGAGCAGGGAGCGCGCGATGACCAGCCGCTGGATCTCCGAGGTGCCCTCGTAGATCTCCATGACGCGCGCGTCGCGGTAGTAGCGCTCGACCGCGTACTCCTTGACGTAGCCGTAGCCGCCGTAAACCTGGATCGCCTGGTGGGTGATCCAGGTCGCGGCCTCGCTCGCATACAGCTTGGCCATGGAGGCCTCGCGCGAATAGGGCTGGCCGATGTCCTTGAGCCAGGCCGCGCGCTGGAGCAGCAGCCGCGTGCACTGGAGGCGGCGCTCCATCTCGGCGAGCTTGAACTGGATCGCCTGGATGCGGCTCAGCGGCTGGCCGAACGCCTGGCGCGTCTGCGCGTAGCGGGCGCTGTCCTCGAACGCGGCGCGCGCCACCCCCAGCGCCTGCGCGGCCACGCCGATGCGCCCGGAGTCGAGCATGCTCATCGCGATCCGGAAGCCCTCGCCCTCCTCGCCCAGCCGCTGGTCCGCCGGCACGCGCAGGTCCTCGAGCGCGAGCGCCACGGTGTCCGAGCCGCGCAGGCCCATCTTGTCCTCGGCCCTGCCGATGACCAGGCCCGGGGTGTCGCGCTCGACGATGAACGCGCTCAAGCCCCGCGCGCCCCCCTCCTTCGAGGTGCGCGCGAAGATCAGGTAGACCCCGGCCTGCTCGCCGTTCGTGACCCAGTTCTTGGTGCCGTTGAGCACGTAGTGGCCTCCGTCGCGGACCGCCGTGCTGCGGATCGCAGCCGCGTCCGATCCGGCGCCGGGCTCCGAGAGCGAGAACGCACCCAGCTCCTTGGAGACCAGCCGCGGCAGGAAGCGGTGGCGCTGCTCGTCGGTGCCGAAGCGGAACACCGGCAGCGCCCCGACCGAGTTGTGGACCGCGATCATGATCGCGAGCGCGGCCGAGACACGCGCGATCTCCTCGAGCACCACGGCGATGGTGCGGGTGTCGTAGCCCACCCCGCCCCACTCCTCGGGGATCGCCATCCCCAGGAACCCCTGCGACCCCAGCCGGGCGACCGCCGAGCGCGGCACGATCGCCTCGAGGTCCCAGCGCCCGACCTCGGGGGCGAACTCGCGCGCGCACAGCTCGCGCACCGCGGCGCGGATTTGGGCTTGTTCCTCGCTCAGGTCGAGCTGCATCGGGCCCTCAGGCGGGAACTTCCTCGGGCTTCTCGCGGAAGAAGATCAGGCACACCAGCGCCAGCGCCGCCATGACCATGCCCCCGCCCGGGTAGAGCAGGGTGCCGACCGCGGCAAGCAGCGCCAGCGGATAGGCGCGCCCGTCGCCGGCCCACAGCCCCAGCACACCCAGGACCCAGAACAGGCCCAGCAGCGACTTGAGCCCCAGCACGACGATGGGCGGGATGTGGAGCTTGGTCGCCAGCATCATCCAGGCCCCGGTCTGGCCCACCAGGTTGAAGTAGTCGCCGGCCACGAAAGGATAGAGCCCCTGCCACAGCAGGGTCACCCCCGGATAGGCCATGCAGGCGGTCAGGATGACGAGTGCGACGGGTCGTACGGGACGGCTCATCGGTTCTCTCCCCCTAGGGCTTGCTCTTTGAGGATCTGGGCCGCGACCACCATCTTCTGGACCTCGGTGGTGCCTTCGTAGATTTCGCAGATCTTGGCGTCGCGCAGGTAGCGCTCGACGTGGAACTCGCTCAGGTAGCCGTAGCCGCCGTGGACCTGAACCGCCCAGTTGGCGCAGCGCGACGCCGCCTCCGAGGCGTGCCACTTGGCGAGCGAGGCCTCCTTGGTGTGCGCCCGGCCCCGGTCGCGCAGCCACGCGGCCTGGTAGACCAGGAGCCGCGCGGTCGCGACCTCGATCGCCGAATCCGCGAGCATCGCGCGGATGGCGTCGAACTCGCCGATGATGCGGTCGAACTGGACGCGCTCGCCGGCGTACTTGACCGACGCCTCGAGGCAGGCCTGCGCGATCCCGAGCGCCTGCGCCGCGATGCCGATCCGTCCCCCGCCCAGGGTCGCGAGCGCCACCCCGTAGCCCTTGTGGAGCTCGCCGAGCAGGTTGGCGCGCGGCACACGCGCGTTCTCGAAGGCGATCTCGCGCGTGTCCGAGGCGTGGATGCCGAGCTTCCGCTCCTTCTTGCCCTTCTTCACCCCCGGCGTGTCGGCGTCCACGATGAAGGCGGAGATGCCCTTGGGGCCGAGCGAGCGGTCGGTCGCGGTGTACACGATCAGGACGTTCGCGGGACCCGCGGTGGTGATGAACACCTTGGTGCCGTTGAGCACGAAGTGATCGCCGTCGGCCAGCGCCGTGGTCTGCTGGTTGGCCGCGTTGCTGCCCGCGTTGGGCTCGGTGAGGCAGTAGGCCCCCAGCAGCTCGCCCTTCGCCAGCGGCACCAGGTACTTCTGCTTCTGGGCTTCGGAGCCGTACGTCATGATCGGATAGCACACCAGCGAGTTGTTGACCGAGGCGATGACCCCGTGGCTCGCGCACACGCGCGACAGCTCCTCGATCGCGATGACGTACGAGACGTAGTCCATGCCCGAGCCGCCGTAGGCCTCAGGCACGAACATGCCGAGCAGGCCGAGTTCCGCCATCTTCCGCGTGGTCGCGGCCGGGAACTCGTGGGACTCGTCGATGGCCGCGGCGATCGGGCGGATCTCGCTCTCGGCGAAATCGCGCACCATCTCGCGCACCGCGAGCTGGTCCTCGCTCAGGTCGAACGCGGGGCCGGCGGAGAGCGCCAGGGCTTCAGGGTTCACGTGCGGGGCCCGGGGTTGGGGGGTCCGGAGGTCAGGGGGTCAGGCCGCCGGGTACTCGTAGAACCCCCGGCCGCACTTGCGGCCCAGGTAGCCCGCCCGCACCATCTTGCGCAGCAGCGGGCAGGGCCGGTACTTGGGATCGCCGAGCCCCTCGTGGAGCACCTTCATGATGCTCAGGCAGGTGTCGAGCCCGATCAGGTCGGCGAGCGCCAGCGGCCCCATCGGGTGGTTCATGCCCAGCTTCATGACGGTGTCGATCGCCTCGCGGCTCGCCACGCCCTCCATCAGGCAGAACACCGCCTCGTTGATCATCGGCATCAGGATGCGGTTCGAGACGAACCCGGGGTAGTCGTTGACCGCGACCGGTGTCTTGCCCAGGCGCTTCGCGAGGTCCTCGGTGAGCGCGTAGGTCGCCTCGCTGGTCGCCAGCCCGCGGATGATCTCGACCAGGCTCATGACCGGCACCGGGTTCATGAAGTGCATCCCGATGACCCGGTCGGCGCGCTGGGTCATCGCGGCCAGCTCGGTGATCGAGATGCTCGAGGTGTTGGACGCCAGCACGGTCTTCGCGGGCACCAGCGCGTCGAGCTGCTCGAAGATCTGGCGCTTGACCGCGAGGTCCTCGGTCACCGCCTCGACCACGAGATCGGCGTCGCGCGCCGCCTCGAGGCTCACGCCGCCGCGGATGCGCTTGAGGATCTCGCCCGACTGGCCGGGCGCCCAGGCCAGCTTCTTCGCGACCCGCTCCAGGTTCTTGCCCACCGTGTTGAGGGCGCGGTCGAGGAACTCCTGCCGCGCCTCGATCAGGTGCACGTCGAAGCCGCCGGTCGCGAACGTCTGGGCGATGCCGTTGCCCATGATGCCGCCGCCCACGACGGCGATGGTCTTCACACCCGCGGACGGGCCCGCCTTGACCGCTTCGGAGACGGCGCTCATGACACCCGCTCCACCGCCAGGGCGACCGCGTTGCCGCCGCCCAGGCACAGGGTCGCAAGCCCGGTCTGCTTGTTCTGCTGCTCGAGCGCGTGGAGCAGCGTGACCAGCACGCGCGCGCCCGAGGCGCCGATCGGGTGCCCGAGCGCCACCGCGCCGCCGTTGACGTTGACGCGCGCCCAGTCCCAGCCCAGCGCGTTGCCGTCGGCGAGCGCCTGGGCCGCGAACGCCTCGTTGGCCTCGATCAGGTCGAAGTGGCCGATCGAGACCCCCATCTTCTTCATGAGCTTCTGCACCGCGTCGATGGGCGCGAAGAACAGCTCCTTGGGCGGCCCGCCGCCGGTCGCGTAGGCGACCACGCGCGCGAGCGGCTTCACACCCTTCTGCTTCATGCGCGCCTCGCTCATGAGCACCAGCGCGGCACCCGCGTCGTTCAAGCCCGGCGCGTTGCCGGCCGTGATCATGCCGTCCTTCTGGCGCGTCACCGCGGGCAGCTTCGCGAGCGCTTCGGCGGTGGTGTCGGCGCGCACCGACTCGTCCTTGCTTACGACGATCGGCTCGCCGGGTACCCCCCGGGTGCGCTGCGGGATCGAGACCGGGACGATTTCCTGGCCGAACCGGCACGCCGCGATCGCCGCTGCCGCCTTCTGCTGGCTCTCGGCCGAGAAGCGGTCGAGCTGCTCGCGCGTGAGCTTGGCCTTCTCGGCGGTGTACTGGGCCAGCTCGATCATGTGGCAGTCGTTGAACGAGCACCACAGGCCGTCCATGACCACGCCGTCGCGCAGCGTCGTGTCGCCGAGCTTCTGGCCGGTGCGGCCGGTGAACAGATAGTGCGGGGCGGTGCTCATGCTCTCCTGCCCCCCGGCGACGATGCAGTCGGCATCACCCGCCTTGATCGCCTGGGCGCCGAGCATGACCGCCTTGAGCCCCGAGCCGCACACCTTGTTGATGGTCACGGCGCCGACCGCCGGGTCGATGCCCGCCTTGATCTGGGCCTGGCGCGCGGGGGCCTGGCCCTGCCCGCCCTGGACGACGTGGCCCATCAGGACCTCGTCCACCTCGCTGCCGGTGACACCGGCGCGGCGCATGGCTTCCTTGATCGCGAAGGCGCCCAGGTCCGAAGCCTTGAACCCGGAGAGCGCGCCGAGAAACTTCCCGATCGGCGTCCGAGCGGCGCCGACGATGAAGACGTCAGGATAGGCCGTCATGGGAGTGCTCTTTCGATAGTTATCCTCTGAAGCCGGGTGCCCCTTGAGCGCGGGGATATTACACGAAAGCGCAAACCCCGGCATCCGGCGGGCGGGCGCGCGGCAACAAGGGAGCCCAAGCCACGTCCCCTGACCCCCGTGCGGGGGTCGGCGTCACGTCTGTTCCGGGTGCCGCCCTCTCAGCCGTGCGTCAACGAGCGCCTGAAAAGCCGGCACCTCGCGCAGCAGTTCCTCCGCTTCGGAGCCCGTCACGACGCCGGCCAGCTCGTAGCTCAAGTCGTTCCGCTTCTCGCGGCAGGCATTGAAGTACGCCGCGTGCCGAGCGAAGCGCCTCGGGTCCGCTGCTTCGAGTGCCACGAAAGTTTTGTAGTGAGCCCCTCGCGCCGCCTTCACTCGGTACCCGGACGCGCGGACCACGATCGTGGCAATCGCCCGAGCTGCCTCGTACGCGTGACCGAACTTGCCATCCGTTGAGAGTGTTTCAATACTCGCATCAGCGAGGTTTCGCTCCGCCACCGCTCGAAGCTTGGCGAGCTCCTCTCCGCGGGCCGGCTCGCGCGCGACCAGTTGTGCGTCCAAGAGCTTCTTCCAGGTCATTTTCCGTTCCTACAACAAAGAGTCTTTCCCTGTCTAGAAGCGCTGAAACGAAACTCTCCCCTGACGCCCTCCGCTTGAACTCATCCCGCGTGTACACGCTAGGGTTCACCTCGCGCGAGAGCGTCCTGGCCGCCTTCCGAAGCAGGAGCGCAAGGTCTGAGAGTCCGACGTTCCCAACGACAACGAGGTCCACGTCGCTCGTTGGGCCCTCCTCGGCACGGGCCACAGACCCGTAGATGAACGCGAAGTCTATCCGCTTCCCGAGCGGCCGAAGGGACTGTCGGACGACGTCAACAAGGCCCGCTGTCTTCGCCATGAGGCCTTGGAGCTCCGGGAATAGAGGATTCTGTGTCTCAGCCTTGTAGTAGACATGCCTCCCTTCCACCCGCCTCTGAATGATCCCGGCCGAGTGGAGATTTGCAAGCTCGCGCTGGAGGCTGGTCTTGGGCACTCGGAGATGGCGGGCGAGGTCGCTCGCAAACCACGTGCGGTCGGGCTGCATGAGCAGGGCCGCGAGGATTCGCTTTCGAATCTGCGGAAATAGGGCGTCGACCCCCTGCCGCGTACGCTTCATGCGTACATACGTACGCGAAAAGGGAACGACAGTCAAGGGCGCGCCTCCTATGGGGCCACCGCGCCTCACCGGTAGTCGTAGGGCCGCAGCGGCTCGATGCCCATCATGCGCAGGTAGAGCATGAGCTGGCCGCGGTGGTGGAGCGCCTCCTCGTAGGCCATCGACATCGAGACGAAGCCGGGCGCCGAGGGACCCAGCTCGTTGCGCGTCAAGCGCGCGAGATCGGCCTCGGTCAGGTTCGCGAGCGCGCCGCGGACGTACTCCTTGACCTGCCGGCCGTAGGCGACCAGGTCCTCCGCGCGCTCGATCTTCTTCAGGTCGAGCGGCAGATCCTCGAGGTCGGCGCGCCGGCACTCGCCGGTCGCCGCGGCGCGGGTGAGGACGTAAATCGCCTGGTAGACGTGGCCGCCCAGCTCGCGCGCGCTCATGCTCACCGGGGTGGGCCTGAAGTCGAGCCGCTCGGGCGGGATGAGCAGAAACGCCTTGTCGAACACCTTGAGCACCCGATCGAGCAGGTGCGTGGTCTGGGTCCGGACGTACTCGAGCTTGGTCACCGTGGTGAGCCGCGCGTTCAGGCCCGCGGCGCGGCTGGCCCCGAGCGCAGGAGCGCGATGCTCGCGGTGTGCCCGTGGAGGAAGTTGCGGCCGCCCACCGGGCCGACCTCGCCGGCGCAGAACATGCCGGCCGCGGGCACCGCGCCGCCCAGGGCATCCTGAAGGATCCCGATGTCGCCGTCGGGCTTGCCGTAAAGCCCCCGCCCGCGGCTGTTGCAGGCGAACAGGAGGGCGGCCTCGGCGCGCGAATCGAACGCCTGCGGCGACAGCAGCATCTCGAGGTCGGCGCGCGCGGTCGCGGCGTCGCGCACGTGGAGGCGCACGCGCTCGCGCTCGCCCACCAGGTCCCCGACCGCGATGACGCCGTTCTCGCGGTCGGCGCCCAGCAGGTTCCGGATCAGGTAGTCCCCGGGGCCCGAGGCGCCGGGCTTGACCGGCCGTCCGATGTAGAGGCCGTGCTGGAGCCGCTCGCGCTCCTCGTCGGGGATCTCCTGCAGCACCTGCTCGGCGCGCTCGAGCGCCGGCTGCCCGTCGAGCTCGATGACGAGGTTGCCCTGGGCGCGCGTAACCTCGAGCGGCGGCCCGACCGGGCGGCAGCCCTGCGACACGATCACGTCCACGCGCAGGGCACCCCCAAGCGCCACCGCCACCCCGCCCTCGCTCGACCCCCAGTCGTTGAGGAACAGGTGGTTCGCCCCGGCGCGCGGCCCGGCGCTCGCCATGCCGCCGACCACGCGCAGCCCGGGCGCGTGACGGTTGAAGCCGGCGAGCACGCGCTCGACATCGAGGCTGAAGGGGTCGCCGAACAGCAGCACGAGCTCGGCCCCCGCGACCCCCGGGGCGAGGCGCGCGAACTCGGCCGGGTCGTTCGCTGCCTCCGCCCAGCTCTCGGCGACCAGCACGAAGGGCGAAAGCTGGACCCCCGGGAGCCGCCCGGCGAGCGCCGTGAACGCGGGCGCCCCCTCGACCTCGTGCTCGGTCGAGACCACGCCGTGGCCGCTGGCGCCCAGCAGGCAGGCGGGCTTCAGGCGCTCGCGCAGCATCCCGGCCGCGCGCTCGGCCCCGCGCACGTGGGCGGCGGTGAAGAAGGCGAGCACCAGGTCCACCGGAGCGGGGCCCAGCTCGCGGGCGAGGCGCTCGACCACCTCGCCCACCGCGAGGTGGGTGTCGGGCAGGGTCGAGGTCGCCGAGGCCCAGCGCGATGCGGGCGCGTCGGGGGCCATGGGACTAGACCCCGCGCAGGATCTCGCGCGCGATCACGAGGCGCTGGATCTCGCTCGTGCCCTCGCCGATCTCCATCAGCTTGACGTCGCGGTGCATGCGCTCGACCGGGATGTCGCGGCAGTAGCCGATCCCGCCGTGGATCTGGATCGCCTTGTCGGTCACCCAGTTCCCGGCCTCGCTGGCGAACAGCTTGGCCATCGCCGCCTCCTTGACGTGCTCGCGACCCGCGTCCTTGAGGATCGCAGCGCGATAGACCAGCAGCCGCGAGGCCTCGATGCGCATCGCCATGTCGGCGAGCATGAACTGGATCGCCTGGAAGCTCGCGATCGGCTGGCCGAACTGCTGGCGCTGCTTGGCGTACTTGAGGCTGTGCTCGTAGGCGCCCTGGGCCAGCCCGAGCGCGAGCGCGCCGATCGAGATGCGGCCACCGGTGAGCGTGCGCATGAAGGTCTTGAAGCCCGTGGTCGGGTCGCCGATCATGTTGTCTTCCGGCACCAGGCAGTCCTCGAAAGACATCGCGACGGTGTCGGAGCCGCGCAGGCCCATCTTCTTCTCGCGCTTGCCCACCTTGAAGCCGGGGGTGGCGGTGTCGAGGATGAAGGCGGAGATCCCCTTGGTGCCCGTGCCGGGCTCGGTGCGGGCGGTGAAGGTGACGTACTTCGCCACGCTGCCGTTGGTGATGTAGATCTTCGAGCCGTTGACCCGCCAGCCGCCCTGGACCTTCTCGGCGCGCGTCTGGGTGCCGGCCGAATCCGAGCCGGCGTTGGGCTCGGTGAGCCCGAAGGCGCCGATCGCCTCGCCCTTGGCCATCGGGGTGAGGAACTTGCGCTTCTGCTCCTCGGTCCCGTTCTGCGCCACCGGGCCGCAGCCCAGCGACACGTGGGCCGCGAGCGTGATCGCCGTCGAGCCGCAGGCGCGCGCGATCTCCTCGACCGCGATGGCGTAGGCCAGCGTGTCGAGGCCGGCGCCGCCGTATTGCTCGGGATAGGGCAAGCCCATGAAGCCGAGCTCGCCCATCTGCTTCACGGTGTCGGTCGGGAACTCCTCGCGCTCGTCGAGGTCGCGGGCCCGCGGCGCGACGACCTCGTCGGCGAACTTGCGCGCGGTCTCGCGCACCTGGTGGTGTTCCTCGCGGAGCAGGGATTCCATGGAATGAATCTACCCTACCCGGCGTGAGGCGGCGAAACGGGGGCGCTCTCGATCAGGCGCCGGCCCAGCGCGCGCGCGCGCGCGAGCAGCTCGGGCCGCCCGGCGACGCTGCCGGGCTCATTGTCCGCGTGCGCGTAGACCACCGTTTCCTCCCATTTCGTGCCGATCCACTTCATGAAGCCGCGCACGCTGCGCTCGGCCAGATCGTAGGGGTGCCGGTCGCTGCAGGCGGTCACGAACACTCCGCGCCGGGTGCGCGCCCAGCGCGGCCTGAAGTCCCAACCGCCCCCGGGCAGGCGCACCAGCGGGGTAACGCAGTTGCAGCGGTCCATGACCAGCTTGAGCTGGGCGCTCACGGTGTCGAAGTAGATCGGGCTGCCGATCGCGACCGCGTGGGCGGCCTCGAGGGATTCGTACACGCGGTCCATGTCGTCGTGGAACACGCACAGCCCGTCCGTGGGCTCGGGGCCGCACGCCTGGCAGGGTTTGACGGTCAGCTCGTTGCAGTAGAAGTGGTGCGTGGTACCCCCGGCCTCGGTGGCTCCCTCGCAGATCGCGCGCAGCAGCAGGTCCACGCTGCTCCCGCGCACCGGGCTGCCGTTGAGGGCCACCAGCTTGCGTTGCGCCCGGGTCATGCGCGAGTTCTCCTGGCCTTCAGCCGCGGCTCGCCCACACCAGCGTCGTGGCCCCGAGGCGGTCGAGGATCGGCACGGCCTCGGCGCCGCGCTCGAGCACCCGTGCCGCGGCGAGCAGCGATTCGGGCAAGGTCTTCGGGACCCACAGGAAGCTCCTGAGCCCCAGGACGCGGAAGCCCGCGCCCTCGAGCCCGGTGATCAGCTCGCGGCGCGTGAGCGGATGATGGTACCGATAGGGATGGTACGCTGCGAGATCGTCGGCCGCCTCGGGAAAGCACGCCGAGGGCAGCCGGCGCCGCAGCGCCGGCCAGCGCACGGCGAGGCGCTTGAGGGCCTCGTTCGGCGAGGCCGGATTGGGGGTCGAAAGCGCGAGCCTGCCGCCGGGCTTCAAGACGCGCGCGATCTCGGCCAGCACGCGCGAGCGGTCGGGACGGAAGACGTGCTCCATCATCTCGACCGAGAACGCGCGATCGAAGGCGCCGTCCCGAAACGGCAGCGCCGCCGCGTCGGCCCGCGCGAGCCCGAGGTGCCGCCCCGGATCCAGGTGCGCGCGCGCCCAGGCGAGCTGGTCCTGGCCCAGGTCGATGCCGGCGACCTCGCAGCCCTGCTCCCGCGCCCACAGCGTGCCGTAGGCCCAGCCGCAACCCAGGTCGAGCACGCGCTGGCCGGGCTTCAGGTCCGCGCGCGCCAGCACCTCGTGGAAGCGCCGCGTCATCATGTAGCGGCGCGTGCGCGGGCCCAGGTACCACTCCTCGACCAGATAGGGCAGGCCCTCGCCCCGTGCGATCTCGGGCGCGGGCGCGGGGACGAGCGCCGGCATGGAGGGAAGGCGGAAGAGGCCTAACGCCCCTTCCGGGCGCGGGCCGGCTTGCGCTTGGGTCGTGCGGCGCGCGGGCGCAAGCGTGTGGCGGTAGCGGTGGCGCGCTTGGTGCCCGCGCGTGGCGCCGAGGCGCGGCGCGGCGCCGCGGGCTTGCGGGCCGCCGGTCCTTCGGCCGGCCAGGCGCCCGCGGGGGCGGCGGCCGGGGGCGCGAAGGCCTCCTCGCCATGGGTCTCGAGGAACCAGTCGCGAATGTACTGGGCGATGTCGCGGGTCGAGGCGCCGGGGCCGAACAGCCGGCCCACCCCGAGCTTCGCCAGCGCCTCCATGTCGTCGGGCGGCACGATGCCGCCGCCGGTCAGCAGCCGGTCGCCGATGCCGCGCTGGACCATGAGCTCGAGCACTTCGGGAAACAGCGTCATGTGCGCGCCCGAGAGGATCGAGAGCGCCACGACGTCGACGTCCTCCTGGACCGCGGCCTCGACGATCTGCGCCGGCGTCTGGTGGAGCCCGGTGTAGATGACCTCCATGCCGGCATCGCGCAGCGCGGCGGCGACCACCTTGGCGCCGCGATCGTGACCGTCGAGTCCCGGCTTCGCGACCAACACCCGCAGCTTGCGTGGCATCATCTCTCCCATGAAGTCCCGGTCCCGCCCTGCGGGGGACCATCGATGGCCCGAAAATACACCGAGGGGGCGAGGAAGCGTAACAGGCCGAGCCGGAACGACGTCCGCCACAGGCGCCCGAGCCCGGGATATTTGCGCAGGTAGTAGGGCAGGCTCACGCTCTCGACGTGAGCGAAGCTTTGGGCGAGCAGGCGGGCCAGCTCGGGCTCGCTGAAGCCGGCGTGCGCGCCGCGCTCGTTCGACCAGCGCCCGGTGAGCCGCTGCCAGTAGTCGGCCGCGTTCCAGCGCAGCTTCTCCCAGGCGGTCGCGCGCCCGCCCGCGTAGCCCACCAGCCGCGAGCGGTTGGGGGTGCCGAAGAACGCGAAGCCACCGGGGGCGAGGATGCGCCGCGCCTCGGCGACCGCGGCCTCCGGGCCCGGCACGTGCTCGAGCACGTGGTAGCAGTAGAGCGCCTCGAACGCCTGGTCCCGGAAGGGAAGCGCGCGCGCATCGGCGCGCACGAGGTGAACCCCCGGGCGCTTCCAGCGCGGATCGACCGCCAGGTCAAGCCCCACGACCGGCACCTCGAGGGCGCGCGCGTGGTGGTCCACCTCGACGCCCTCGCCGCAGCCGACGACCCGCACCTGCCGGGGGCGAACGCGCGCCGCGCGCAGCAGGTCACAGAAGAGGCG
>JBGQIE010000050.1:0-16932 GCA_041498315.1 Candidatus Eiseniibacteriota bacterium | reverse complement strand
CTCACCCCGGTCGCGAGCTGAAGCCAGTACGCCTCGGTGATCGCGCAGTGGGCAAGCAGCATGCCGATGGTGTTCATCCCGCGGCGCGGCTGCCACGCCAACTCCGCCGGCTTGGCGTCGGCGAGGTTCTCGAACATGCGCCGACTCAGGTCATCGAGCTGGGCGAAGAACGACCCGACCTCGGGCGACCGGGCGCGGGCAGGAATGCGGATGACGAGCGGTTGGGGAAGTGCCACGGTGCCTCCAGGGGTTGGGATGCGGCGCTGAACCCGTGCGCGCCGAGGTCTCGTCAGGCGGATGGTTTTGCCGAGGGCCAGAATGCCGCGGCGAGCAGCGCGAGGCACGCACCCGATAGGATCGCGGTCGCCAGCACGAAAGGCGGGGCCCCGAAATAGTGCGTTCCCATGATAACGAACAACGCCACCGGGAGCGCCGCAATGGCCGTGGCGGTGGCTCGACACACGGCGAGTGCCCAGCGCTCTCCGCGGGCCGCGTGGGGCGCCGCATAGAAGGTCAATCCACCGAGCGGGAACAGGAGAATGCCCAGGACGACGTGATTGAGGAGCATGGGCGGCATGAGCCACGCCGCGGCCTTCGCCGAGGTGCTGTTCTTGATCAGTCGAGCGATGTCGGGCGTGACCGCGAGATGGAGCGCTCCGAGTGCCACCAGCAGTGCGCCCCCGGCCCGAAGGATGGCCGACCGAATGCTCGCCGACATGTGGCCACGATAACACGCCTTGCGCGACTCGGCCGTGCTCGCCCGCCCCACCCGGCCGGCACAGGTCGCAAGCGGCACCCACTTGTGGTTCGAATTGCCGCGCTTGGCAGGTCCCCGTGCGACCGGGGCGCTCGAACCGGCATGCTGGCCGCGATGCGACTCGCCGCCCTTGCCGCCGCGTCCGCGCTGCTGTTGCCGGCCCCCCTGCTCGCTCAGTCGGGCGGCTCCGCCGATGCCGGGCGGCCCCTGCCCGTCTCCCACGCCACCCGGGCGCAGGGTGCGGTGCGCATGGATGGTCATCTCGACGAGCCGGATTGGGCGCGCGCGACCCCGACCGGTGCCTTCACGCAGATCGAGCCTGCCGAGGGACAGCCCGCCACGATGCGCACCGAGGTCCGCATGCTCTACGACGACGACTACCTCTACGTGGGCGCGCGCATGCAGGACACGGCGCGGCCGCGGGCGCGGCTCGGGCGGCGCGACATGGATCCGGGCGACTCTGACTGGTTCAAGGTTCTGGTGGACAGCTATCACGATCACCGCACCGCGTTCGGCTTCGAAGTCAATCCGGCGGGCGTGCGGCGCGACGAGATCCGCACCATTGACGCGGACGACAACACCTGGGATCCGGTGTGGGACGTGGCGACCAGCGTGGACTCGGAAGGTTGGACCGCGGAGCTGCGCATTCCCTTCGGCCAGCTCCGGTTCCCGCGCGGCGCGCAGCAGACCTGGGGCCTCCAGTTCGAGCGCGTCATCGGCCGCACGCACGAGGACGTGCTCTCCACCTTCATTCCCAAGTCCGAGCGCGGCGGCGTCCCGCTCTACGGCCACCTCACCGGTATCGAGGGCGTCCAGCCCGGGCGTCGGCTCGAGATCCTGCCCTACACCCTGGCGAAGTCGTCGTTCGTGGACCCGGGAGCCAATCCCTTCCGCTCCGATCCCGACAACCGGGCCGCGGCGGGCGTGGACCTGCTCTACGGCGTGACCTCGAACCTCACGCTGAATGCGGCGATCAACCCCGACTTCGGCCAGGTCGAGGTGGATCCCGCGGTCGTCAACCTGGGCGTCTACGAGACGTTCTTCGCCGAGAAGCGCCCCTTCTTCATCGAGGGGAACGAGATCTTCGACTTCGGCGCCGACGGCACGAGCGGCGGGCAGGTCTTCTACAGCCGGCGGATCGGGCGCACGCCCACGCTGGAGCCGCCGTCGCCGGCGAGCGACGTGCCCGACGTCACGACGATCCTCGGCGCCGGCAAGCTGTCGGGGAAGGCGGGCGGCTGGTCGGTGGGGGCGCTCGAGGCGGTGACGTCGAAGGAGGAGGCGCGCTTCCGCACCGCGACCATCTCCGACGGCCGCTTCGCCGTGGAGCCGCTCTCGAACTACTTCGCGGGCCGCGCGCGCCGCGAGTGGCGCGGTGGTCAGTCGATCCTCGGCGGCATCCTCACCGCCGTGAATCGCGCCCTGGCAACGCCGGAGCTGCGAAACGCCCTGCACTCCACCGCCTTCGCGGGGGGCGTGGACTTCCGCCACGAGTGGAGCCATCGCACCTGGGCGGCGTACGGGGACGGCGAGCTGAGTCGCGTCCAGGGCTCGACCAGCGCCATCACCGCCACCCAGCGGCGCTCGAATCACTACTTCCAGCGCCCCGACGCCACCCATCTCGAGGTCGACCCGACCGCCACGGCGCTCGACGGCTACTCGGTGAACCTGCAGGTGCGGAAGCAGTCCGGCAAGCACTGGCGGGGACGCGTGGGCGGGGCGCTCACCAGCCCCAAGTACGAGGTCAACGACCTGGGATTCTCCTACCGCACCGACCGGCGCGATTTCCAGACCGACCTCACCTACCTCGAGAACCGGCCCGGAGGGTTCTGGCGGAGCTGGAGCGCCACCGGGACCGGGCGCCTCGAGCGCAACTTCGCCTGGGAGCCGATCCTCACCTTTACGACGCTCAATGCGACCGGCACGGGGCTCTCGTACTGGTCGCTCACGGGCCAGGTGACCCGCTACTTCGAGGCGCTCGACGACCGGCTGACCCACGGCGGGCCGATCGCGATCCGCCCGGCGTGGTGGTCGGGATTCGCGACCTTCGCCTCGGATGCGCGCGGCATGGTCACGACCGGGCTCACGCTGAGCGGCGATCGCTACGCGTCGGGAAGCTGGGACTGGAACGTCAGCCTACCCCTTGGCATCAAGACCTCGCCGCGCTGGAACCTCACCCTGACCCCGAACGTCGGCCGCACCCGCCTGGTGGCGCAGTACGTCACGACCGTGCCCGACGCCGCGAACACCGCGACCTACGGTCAGGACTACGTCTTCGCGCCGCTCGCTCAGACCTCGGTGGGGCTCGAGACGCGGCTCAACGTCACGTTCACGCCGCGCCTCTCGCTCGAGACCTACGTCCAGCCCCTGCTCTCGAGCGCCGACTACGGCGCTCCCGAGCAGCTCGTCGCGAGGCGCACCTACGACTTCACGAGCTACACGAGCCCGGTGCCGAACCGCGACTTCAACCTGCGCTCGCTGCGCGGGAGCTCGGTGCTGCGCTGGGAGTGGCGGCCCGGCTCGACCCTCTACGTCGCCTGGCAGCAGCAGCGCGAGGACGTCGCCAGTGTTGGCGATTTCGACCTGGCGCGCGACCGCGCGGCGCTCTTCCGCGCCCGGCCGGATGACATCTTCCTGGTCAAGGTGAGCTACTGGTTCAATCCGTAGGATCGGCGTCGCGGGACACGTTCCGCACCCCTCACACGCTGGTCGGAACCTTGCCGGTCATCGTGAACAGCATGCGCATCACCTTGTGCGCCCCGTCGGCCGTGGGGTCGAACATCAGCGGACAGCCGCCGGCGATGACGCTGATGCCGTGCTGCCTGCCGTAGGCGGTGGCCGCGTCCGAGACGCTGCCGGTGCCGAAGGCGCGGTGCATCCACACGTGCTTGATCCCGAGCTCGGCGCATTCGCGCATGGTGCGCTCGGAAGCATCGGGCCCGGTTCCGATGACGACGGCATCGACCCCGCCCGGAATCGATTTCAGATCGTGATAGCACGCATCGCCCTCGACCTTGTCCGCGTTGGGATTGACGGCGAAGACCTGGTAGCCGCGCTCCTTCAGCCGCTGGTAGACGGCGTTCCCCGCGTGGGTCTGGGGCGTGCGCGAGACGCCGGTCACGGCGATCCGCTTCTTGGCCAGGAACTCCGCGGCGGCCTGTTTGATCGATGGCATGGCTCCTCCTCTCCTCACGAGGGGCCGCAGCAACCCTTCGCACTCCCGTAAGAGTTCTGCGGTCCCAAGGGGAGAGCGGTCGCCACGCAAGGGCCGGGCCACGGTGCGGGGCCAGAACGCGCTCCGGAACCTGCTGGATCGCCGTGGGTTGTAGGAGCTGTGGAGCCGTGGAGGCTGCCGGCGCCCGCGACGCCCGGCGCTCCTGTCATGGGCACGGCTATCGTGACAGCAGCCAGCCTCTGGTTCGGCCCCGGGCTATCGCTCCAACACCCCGCCCAGCCCGCCCACCCGGCCGTCGGCCGATTACCCTTGCAGAAAACTCGAGGTCAACGCATTCCGGCCAGGCAGGTGACCAGTGATTCGTGCACCTGCGCGCGCCAGAAACGCCAACCGTGGCGACCCGCAGCTTCATGATAGGTGTGCGGTACGCCAAGCGTGTCGAGTAGGCGATCGAACGCGCGGTTGTCCTTCAGGCTCCCGTCCTTGAGCCCGATGTCGAAGTAGATCGTCTGATGCTTGAGCTGCTCGGCGATGCGGGGTGCATACAAGGCCGGGCTGTTGTCGGCGAGCAAGCGTGTTGCTCCGGGTTCCGGGCCCAGGACCTTCGAGATTCCGATGTCGCTTCGGAGCACGTACTCGCCGCTGTGCCCCGCGCAGGCACCGAAGACCTCCGGATGCTGGAAGGCCACGTTGAGCGCTCCGCTCGCACCCTCCGAAAGTCCGATCACCGCCCGGTGTGCTGGATCGGCCCGGGTCCGGAACGAGGCGTCCACCCAGTGGACGAGATCCTTGGCGAGGAAGTCCTCCATGCGCGAGGTGCCGTCGTACGAGTTGAGATAGAACGAACGTCCGAAGAACCCGGCGCCCGCGCCACTCGGCATCACCGCAATCGCCTCCGGGACGCGCCCGGTGGCGAACAGGGAATCCAGCGTCTGGACCAGGTGCCCGTGCCCCGCCCAGTTGCCGTCACCGCCCGGCCAGCCGTGGAGGAGGTAGACGACGGGATAGCGCCTGGACTGGTTCGCGAGCTCCGAATATCCGGGCGGCACGAACACGCGTACGCTGTGACCGGTCTCGCCGAGCGAGGTCGCCGGAATCCGGTAGTGCAGCACGCGACCGTGGTTGTTGACTTCGTACGGCGTGGGTGGAAGACCAGGCCTGTTCGGCGCGTTCCCGGGCGTCGAGGACCCCATGGCCCCCGCAGCGGCGGTGACGAGCGAAAACGCTAGGGCGAGACGCCGGGCTCGGGGTTGCATCGCTGATCCGTTCGTTGGTCGGCTGCCATTCAATACTCGGGCAATCCGCGGATGCCGCCAGTCTTCACTTCTCGGGCGTCGGCCGCCCGTGAATATTGGTCATCCACTGTCAGAGGAACGCAAGATCTGGAAGAGTGGAGAGCGATCGCCTCGCGAAAGCCGGGCCACGGGGCGGGACGAACCTCCGTACGAATTTCGGATGGCCCCTGGCTAGCGCTTCAACACGCCGTCCAGCCAGCCCACCAGCTCGCGCACCGCCTCGGCGCGTCCGAGGTCGTTGAACACCTCGTGGTAGGCGTCGGGGAAGCTGATCAGGCGTGCGAGCCCGGCGGGGGCGGCGGCCACGAACTCCGCCGCGCCCTGGGGATCGACCACCCGGTCGGCGCTCCCCTGGAGCACGAGCGCCGGCACCTGGAGCCGGCGCGCGCCGCGCAGCACGCGCTGGCGCGCCTCGTTGAAATCGAAGTAGAGCCGCGGCGTGATGCGGTCGTGGACCAGCGGGTCCTGATCGCGCAGGCGCAGCACCTCGGGGTCGCGCGAGATGCCGCTCTCGTCGAGCCCGTTGGGAAATCCGGCCGCCGGCGCGGTGATACGCGCGACGTTCGCGAGCGTGAGCTTCCACCACGGCGGCATCGTGGTGCGCAGCGCGGGCGCCGAGGCGACGACCGCGACCAGGCGCTGTGGATGCGCGAGCGCGTAGTCGAGCGCCAGCACCCCGCCCATGCTGTGGCCGAGGAGCACCGCGGCGAGGGACTCGGGCTGGCCCGGCAGGCTGTGGGCGACGGTGAGCGTGGCCGGAACCACCTGCTCGCGCAGCACCGTCCACGAGGGCACATCCCCGCGCGCACCAGGCGCCTCGCCGTGGCCTGGCAGATCGAGCGCCGCGCAGGTGTATCCGCGCTGGACCAGATCGGAGGCGAGCGCCGCGTAGCGGCCGGCGTGCTCGCCCAGCCCGTGCGCGATGGCGATCAGCGCGCGCGGGGATTCGCACGGCCACACCCGGCCGGGAAGCTTGAGGCCGCCCGGGAGTCGCACTTCGATCGGGCTGGCGGGCGTGCGTCCGAGGGCGGGATTCATCGGGGGCCGGGTCCCTCCGGTCCAAAGCCGAACTCGTGGATCGTGTCGGGTGCGGCAGTCATCATGACGGTGCGCATCTTGACCGACTTCCGCCGTGCGTGCACGCGTTTTTCGGGTGGCGCGCCCCTGGCCCGCGCCGCATACCCGCGCCCGGCTTGAGCCCTTCGGCCGCCGCGGCTAGACTTCGTGGCTTCCGTCGTCCGCTTCCGTCGCCGCGCAGCGTGGGAGAGTCTCGTGAGCCCATCCGATACGCCCGACCACTCCGCGGTGGACCCGCGCCCGAGCCGCATCATCGTGTCCGGAGCCGATAGCGAGCGCTCGGGCGATGACGGCGCTCCGCGCATCGTCCTGCCGCCCGGTGTGGCGCGACCCGTGGAGGCCGCGGCCGACGAGCTGCCCGAATACCCACGGCTCAGACCCCTCATCCTCATGCCGGTCAACGACGGCGAGCGCGAGCTGCTGGTCGTGACCGACCCGCTCGGCGTCATTCCGGGGCAGCCGGTGCTCAGCCTCGAGGCCCTCGCGCTGATCCAGCTCCTCGACGGCAGCGTCTCGATCGGCGACATCGCGACGGTCCTCATGCGCGAGAGCAAGGACCTGCGCATGATGAATATCGTGCGCGATTTCGTCGCCGAGCTCGATCGCATGCTCATGCTCGACTCGCCGCGCTTCGAGGCCGCCTACCGCGAGCTGCGCGAGGCCTGGCACCAGCTCGAGATCCGCCCCGCCGTATGCGAGACGCGCAGCTACCCGGCGGATCCCACCGAGCTGGCGGGCTTCCTGCGCGCCCATTTCGAGGCCGCCGCGACCGCGCGCGACCAGGCGGGCGAGCCGGCGGCGGCGGCGGATGCCCGGCCGCGGGCACTGCTCGCACCGCACCTCGATCCGCGCCGCGCCGGGCCGGCGATCGCGCGCGCCTTCCTCGAACTGGGCCCCGAGCCCCGGCAGCCCCTGCGCGTGATCGTGTACGGCACCGGGCATTCGCTCATGGACGATCTCTACGCGCTCACCCGCAAGCATTTCGAGACCCCGCTCGGCCAGGTGGCCTGCGACACGGCCTTCGTGGACGCGCTCGCAGCGCGCCTTGGCGAAGCCGCCTGGCACGGCGAGCTTGCCCATCGCGACGAGCACTCGATCGAGTTCCAGGCGCTCTATCTCAAACACCGATTCGGGAATCGCCCGATCACCATGGTCCCGATCCTGTGCGGCGGCTTCCACGCGCTGCTCGACGCCGGGCGCACGCCGCGCGAGGAGCCCACGTTCGAGGCGCTCATCAACGCGGTGCGCGAGACCGAGGCCGCCCTGGGCGGGACAACCGTGCATCTGGCCGGGGTGGACTTCTCGCACGTCGGCCCACGCTTCGGCGACCCGGCCATCGACGAGCACATGCGCGAGGAGATCGGGCGGAGCGATCACGAAGCCATCGCCGCGGCGCGCGCGGGCGACGCCGACGCGTGGTTCGCGGCGATCGCGGCGCACCAGGACGCCACCCGCATCTGCGGCTTCGCCTCCGTGTACGCGATGCTGCGCTGCGCGGGCGTCAAGGACGGGCGCCTGCTGCGCTACGAGCAATCGGACGAGCCGGACGGCTCGACCGTGACCATCGCCGCGATGGCCTGGAACTAGCCGGGACTATTCGAGAAGCGCAGAGCCGCGAGGGCCTCGGCTCGCCACCTGGAGGCTATGGATGGAACGGATCGCTGAAGCGTCGCCTCGTTTCAAGGCCAGGGCCGCCGGTGCGCTTTCTCTCCTCACCCTACTGACGGGGACATTCGCCCAGATGTTCGTCAGCGGCAGGCTTGTCGTAGAGGGCGACGCCGCGGCTACAGCTGCCAACATCCTGGCGCACAAGAGCTTTTTTCAGCTCGGCTTCGCCGTCTATCTCTTCGAGATGGCGTGCCAGATCGCCATGACAGCTCTCTTCTATGAGCTGCTCAAGCCGGCGGGCAGAAGCGTCTCGTTGATTGCCGCGTACTTGGGCCTCTCAGGTTGCGTCATCAAGACCGTTGGCCGCCTCTTCTACATCGCCCCCCTGTTCATCCTGGGAGGCGCGCACTACCTGAATGCATTCAGCCTGGAACAGTTGCAGGCGCTGGCGCTCCTCTTTCTCAAGGTGAATGACCATGGCGCCGGGATTGCCCTCGCATTTTTCGGGTTCTACGCACTCCTCAAGGGCTACCTCATTATCAGGTCCACCTTCCTGCCTAGGATTCTGGGGGTGCTGTCGGTGCTTGCGGGCTTGGGTCTGCTGACCTTCCTGTCACCGACGCTCGGACCCCGTCTGTTCACCTACGTTGCAGCCCTCGGCCTCCTCGGGGCGGCACCGCAGATCCTGTGGCTCCTCGTGTTCGGCGTGAACGAAGCACGATGGAAGGAGCAGGCCGGCGCGGCCGGCTAGGGAATGACGAGCGCTCGCGCGGTGAGCGAGCGGCCGGCCTGGGTGAGCCGCAGCAGGTAGAGCCCGGGGCGCAGCCCCGCGGACTCGTCCAGGCTGATGGCGTGCGCACCGGGGCCAAGGAGCCCAACCTCGCGCGCGGCGACCTGTCGCCCCGCGATGTCCAGCACCTCGAGCCGCGCCGGACCGCCGCTCGGGAGCGAGAACTCGATCCTGAGCCCGTGAAGCGAGGGATTCGGCACCGCGCCGCGCAGGCCCAAGACCGGCGCGGCCGGGATATCGATCCACGTCTCCCCCATCGCGCTCCCCGCCCCCGCCCCATCGAGCGCCAGGCGGTAGCCGTAACGCATGCCGGCCGTCAGGCCGGCCTCCTCGAACGCCACGCGCCCGAGGGCATCGGCACTCACACGCCCCGCCTGCTGCCACGCGGTCTCCGCGGTGCGGCGGTAGACCGTCGCGGTGGCGCCCGCGGCGGCCTGCCAAACCAGGCGCGCGCGATCGGGGCCGGCCTCGGCGCTCACCAGCGAGACCAGCGTCGGGGTGGGACCGCCGGGCGGGAACTGGAGCGCGTAGAGCTGGCTCGAATGGCCGTCGGGCACGATCACCCGGTCGTTCAGTGGATCGTACGCGGCGGTGGCATCCGCGATTCCCTCGGGCTCGACGCCGGAGATGTCGAGCCGCGTCCAGGCGGGATCATCCGCGAGGTTGAGCGCCCAGATCTCGTTCCCGGACGCCTGATCGGAGAGCCCCGCGATCACCACCAGCCGCCGACGGTACGGATCGTAGATCCCGAGCGCCCGGCGCAGGGTGCGCGCGGAGGTCGGCACCGCCGGAAGCGGCGTCCAGGCCGGTCGCGCTCCGAGGTCGAGCGCCCAGGCATTCAGGCTGTCCGGCGCCCCCACGGCCGCCCCGCCAAACACGATCATGCGGTCTCCAGTCGGATCGTAGATCGCGAGGTGGCCGTGGCGCGCGCTGGGCGGCGGGCCCGCGGGCAGGAGCTGCACCCACCGAAGATCGGCCGGGTTCAGCGCCCAGAGGTCGTCGAGCGCGACGGGCGAGCCCGGGCTCAGGCCGCCGAAGACGATCATGCGATCGCGCACCGGATCGTAGATCGCGGAGTGACCTTCGCGACCGGGCGGCTGCGGGCCGCCCGGCACGAAGGTGAGCCAGCCCACGGGGTGCGCGAAGCTCAGGACCCGCACCTCGCCGTGCGGATCGGGCGGGCCGCCCGCCCCGCCATAGAGGATCATGCGGTCGCGCACCGGGTCGTTGATCGCGGTGTGGTCGTAGCGTCGCGCCGGATCGGTGAGACCGGCATCGAGCGTCTGCCACTGGTCGGCGGGGAGCGAGCGGGTCCAGATCGGGATCGCCACCGCGTCGCAGCAGTAACCGGCCCCGGGCTCGCCGCCCCCGAACAGCACCAGTCGCAGGCGCGCGGGATCGAGCACGACCGAACGGTCCACCCGCCCGGGGGGAACCTCACGGGTGGGAACGAGCCGTGACCAGGCCGGAGTGGGGCTCAAGGCGAGCGCCCAGACGTCCGTGACCGGGCCCGCGCCGGGGTCCGCGGCGTCGATTCCGCCGAAGGAGAGCATCCGGTCCTCGGTCGGATCGTAGATGACCGAGTTCCCGGCGGTGAGCGGCGGTTGCCCGGGCGGCGCGCTCGCCGCGAGCAATTGCCAGGCCGGGGTCGCGGCCAGCGAGAGCGCCGAAAGGGTGCGCGTGATCCCGCCGCTCACGCCGTTCCACGACTGGCCGCCGAACACGACCATGCGACCGCGCACCGGGTCGTAGACGGCGGCCGCCTGGGCGGTGGCGAGCGGGGTCTGGCCGATCGGCTCGAGGGCGCTCCAGGCGGGATCTCCGACCAGCGACAGTTCCCAGGCGTCGGACAGCGAGTAGAACAGATTGCTGCCGCCCAGCTCGGCGTACCCGCCGAAGACGATCATGCGGTCGCGCACCGGATCGTAGATCGCGACGTGAGCGGAGCGGGGATCGGGCGGACCGCCGGTGGCGGCGAGCGGCGCCCAGGCCGGCGTGCCGCCAAGCGTGAGGGCCCAGGCGTCCTGAAAGCTCACGTCGCCGGCAGCGCCCCCGAACAGCACCAGCCGATCGCGCACCGGATCGTAGATCAGGCTCTCGCCGGCCCGCCGCGGCGGCGCCGGGCCCGAGACCGCGAGCTCGCTCCACGTCATGGTGGCGAGCGCGAGCGCGTACACGCCGCGGTGGCCCGAGGCGTCGTTCGAGTCCCACACCAGCACCCGATCGCGGGCGGAGTCGTAGGTCCCGGCGGCATCGTGGAGGGGCGGCGGCGGCACCCCGCCGGCGGGGAAGTGAACCCAGCCGGGCGCACCGGCGAGTTCGAGCACCCACACGCCGCGGCGCGGATCATCGGGATGGCCGCCGATCGCGACCATGCGGCGGCGCAGCGGGTCGAAGACGGCCAGCTGCCCGGTCCGCGCGGGCGGGGCCAGCTCGACCCAGGCCCCATCGCGCCCGGCGGGCGCCGCGCGGGCAGACTCCGCCGCGGGCGCGAGGCCGATCCAGGCCGACCCCATCAGGGCAAGACACCAACGAACGCGGACGCTGCGGGGCATGAGGTTCCTCCAACGCGTCGCCGGAGGGTGACTGGAATTCTGCGCCCGCCCCGCAGGCCGGTCAATCCGTAATCTTGAATCCCCCCGAGGGCAGCGGCTGGAGCCCGGGCATCGGGCGTTCGGGCTCGCTCTCGGGCGCCGGGGTCTCGAGCATGTGCTTGAGGCGCGCCCCGCGCGGGTGGAGCCGCTTCTGGAGCGCGTCGAGATAGGTGTAGATGACGGGCGTGATGTAGAGGGTGATGATCTGGGAGAACGCCAGGCCGCCCACGACCGCGATGCCGAGCGGGCGGCGCGATTCGGATCCCGCCCCCACCCCGAGCGCGATCGGGAGCGTGCCCATGAGGGCCGCCATGGTCGTCATCATGATGGGCCGGAAGCGGATGAGACACGCCTCGAGGATCGCGTCGTGCGGCGACTTGCCCTCGCGGCGCTCGGCCTCGAGCGCGAAGTCGATCATCATGATCGCGTTCTTCTTGACCAGTCCGACCAGCATGATGATGCCGACGAACGCGTAGATGTTGATTTCGGTGCGGAAGATGAAAAGCGAGAGCAGTGCTCCGAAGCCGGCGAACGGCAGGCCGGAGAGGATCGTGAGCGGATGGATGAAGCTCTCGTAGAGCACTCCGAGCACGAGATAGATGACGAGCACGGCGAGCACGAGCAGCGCGAGCAGCCCCTGCTGGCTCGATTGGAAGACCTGGGCCGTGCCCGCGAAGTTGGTCGTGATCGTCGAGGGCAGCGCGTTGCGCGCGACGCGATTCACGGCGTCGACCCCCTCACCCAGCGACACGCCGGGGCGCAGGTTGAACGAGATCGTGACCGCCGGGATCTGGCCGGCGTGGTTCACGGTGAGGGGCCCCAGGCCCGCCGTGAAGGTGGCGACCGCCGAGAGCGGAACGAGCGTGCCGCCCTGGGAGCGCACGTAGAGCTGGCTGAGCGCGCCGGGGTCGCGCTGGTACTGGGGCAGCAGCTCCATGAGCACCCAGTACTGGTTGCTGGGAGTGTAAATGGTCGAGACCTGGCGCGATCCGTAGGCGTCGTAGAGCGCCTGCTCGATCTGCTGCGCCGAGACCCCGAGCGCCGAGGCGCGGTCGCGATCGATCGCGACATTGACCTGCGGGTTCCGGATCTGGAGGTCGCTGGTGACGTCCTGGAGCTGGGAGAGCCCGCGCATCTTGGCCTCGAGCTGCGTGGCGCCGGCGTAGAGCGCTTCGATGTCGGTGCTCTGGAGCGTGAACTGGTAGAGGCTCTTCGAGTTCCGCGCCCCGACGCTGATCGAGGGTGGATTCGAGAGGAACACCCGCACGCCGGGCACGGTCGCGAGCTTGGGCGTGAGCTCGCGGGCGACCTCGTCGGCGCTCAGCCGCCGCTGCGAACGCGGCTTGAGGTGGATGAACAGGCGCCCCTGGTTGGCGGTCGCGCTCGGGCCCCCCGCCCCCACCGACGACATGAAGTCGAGGACGTTCGGGTCCTGCTGGACGATCGCCGCGATCTGGCGTTGATGCTGCGCCATGGACTCGAACGAGGTGCCCTCGGCGGTCTCGGTGGTGCCGCGGAGCTGCTCGTTGTCTTCGCTGGGCAGAAAGCCCTTGGGCGCGATCGCGAAGATCCCCAAGGTCGCCACGAGGATCGCGGCCGAGACCAGCATCGCCGCCTGGCGATGGTCCATGACCACGAGCAGGGTGCGCTCGTAGAAGTCCTTGACCCGGTTGAAGACGCCTTCCGCCGCGAGATCGAAGCGGCTGCGCTTCTTGCCTTGCTGGGGCTGGAGGAAGCGGCTGCACAGCATGGGCGTGAGGGTGAGCGAGACCACGCCCGATACCAAAATCGCCGCGCTGATCGTGACCGCGAACTCGTGGAACAGCCGGCCCAGGAGCCCGCCCATGAGCAGCACCGGGATGAACACCGCGGTGAGCGAGAGGGTCATCGAGAGGATGGTGAAGCCCACCTCGCGCGAGCCGTCGAGCGCGGCCTCAAGCGGCGGCTTGCCCAGCTCCTGGTGGCGGACGATGTTCTCGAGCATGACGATGGCGTCGTCCACGACGAAGCCGACCGAGAGCGTGAGCGCCATGAGGGACAGATTGTCGATGCTGTAGCCCAGGCGCTGCATGACCGCGAAGGTGCCCACGAGCGAGAACGGCAGGGCGAGGCTCGGGATCAGGGTCGCCGACACGTGGCGCAGGAACAGGAAGATGACGAGCACGACCAGGAACAGGGTGAGGAGCAGGGTGAACTTGACGTCCGTGACCGAGCGGCGGATCGAGTACGAGCGGTCGTAGAGCGTGCGCACCTGGACCGAGGCCGGCAGCTGCGCCTGGAGCTGCTTGAGCAGCCCCTGGACCGCGTCGGCGACCGCCACGGTGTTGGTGCCGGGCTGGCGCTGAACCGCGAGCACGATCGCCCGCTGGCCGTCGAACCAGCTCGCGACCTTGTTGTCCTGCACGTCGTCGAGCACCTGGGCGACCTCGCCCAGCTTGACCGGCGCGCCGTTGCGGTAGCTCACGACCAGCCCGCCGAACTCGGCGGCGTTGCGAAGCTGGCCGTTCGCGCGCAGCGTCGCCGCCACGTTCTTCCCCCACAGGATGCCGGTCGGCAGGTTGACGTTGCCGTCGTCGATCGCGTTCGCCACCTCGTCAATCCCGATCTGGCGCGAGGACAGCGCCCGCGGGTCGAGCTGGATGCGCACCGCGTATTTCTGGGAGCCGAAGACCTGGACCTGCGCCACGCCCTTGACCATCGAGATGCGCTGGGCCAGAAAGGCCTCGGCGTACTCGTCGAGATCGGAGAGCGAGAGCACGGCCGACGTGAGGGCGAGGAACAGGATGGGCGAGTCCGCGGGGTTCGCCTTCTGGTACGAGGGCGGAACGATTCCCGAGGGGAGCTGGCGCAGGGTCTGGGCGATCGCGGACTGCACGTCCTGCGCCGCGGCGTCGATGTTGCGATCGAGCGCGAACTGCAGGCTGATCGAGGCCCGCCCCTGGCTGCAGCTCGAGGTCATCGCGTCGAGGCCGGCGATGGTCGAGAACTGCTTCTCGAGCGGCGTGGCGACCGCGGAGGCCATGGTCTCGGGGCTCGCGCCCGAGAGGCTCGCGTTCACCGAGATGACCGGGTAGTCCACGTTCGGCAGGTCGCTGACCGGCAGCAGCGTGTAGCCGACGATCCCGAACAGCAGGATGGCGCTCATGACGAGGGTCGTCATGACCGGCCGCCGGATGAAGATGCCCGACAGGTTCATCGCCGGCCCGCCCCCGCGGCACCGGCCGCCCCGGGAGCGCCCGCGACCGCCGCCCCAGTCCCGGCGCCGGGTCCGCCCGCCGGCTGGCGCACGACGACGCGCGCGCCCGGGGCCAGCCGCATCTGGCCGTCCGTGATCACGATGTCGCCGGGGTTGACCCCGCTCGAGATCACGGAGACGTCCTCGAGCGTGCGCGCCACCACGACCGGATGCGGCGTCACCGTCGAGTCGGCATTGAGCACGTACACGATCGCGCCGGCCTGTCCGTTCGTCACGGCCTGGGCGGGGACCACGCAGGCGCGCGCCTCGACGCCGAGCACGAGCCGGACGTTCACGAACTCTCCCGGCCACAGTGCGCCGTCGCGGTTGGGAAACTCCGCCTTGAGGAGCAGCGTGCCGGTCGCGCGGTCCACGGCGTTGTCCACGAACACCAGCTTGCCGGTGGCCCAGTTCGAGTCGCGGTCCGCGGGGCTCACCCGGGTGACGAGCCCGTCGTCGCGCCGGCGCAGCACCGCGGGCATGTCCCGCTCGGGGATGGTGAAGCGCGCCAGGATGGGGTGAATCGTGTTGATCGTCACGAGCGGCTCGGCGGTGCTCGGCTTGACGTAGTCGCCGCGGTGAACCAGGAGGGCGCCGGTGCGGCCATCGACCGGGGCGCGGATCGAGGCGTATTCGAGGTTGAGCCGGGCGTTCAGCAGCGATGCGGAGTCGGCGCGGACCTGCGCGGTCAGCGCGGCCGCCTGGGCCTGCTTGCCCTCGGCCTCCTGGGGCGAGATGAGACCCTGCGGGATCAGGGCTCGCGCCCGCTCGGCGTCGGCCACGGCGCTCACGGCCTGCGCCTGGTCCTTCATGAGAACGGCGCGCGCCTGCTCGTAGGCCGCCCGAAACGGCTGGGCATCAATCTGGAACAGAAGCTGGCCGGCCTTCACCTCGTCGCCTTCCTGGAAGCCCAGCCGGATCACGAGGCCCCCGACCTGGGAGCCCACGGACACGGTCTGGCGCGGCTCGATGGTGCCGGTCGTGAGGATCTCGTAGGGCACCGCGCGCTCTTCGGCCCGGGCGACGGTGACGGGGAAACGCTGCGCCGGCTTGCGCGCCCCGGCCCCGCAGCCCAGGACGGGCAGCAGGACCAGAACGGCGATCAGCGGGGATCGGAACCGGCGGAGAAGCGGCTGGGGACGGGGGCGGGTCATGGAGGGAGCATAACCAGCCCCGGTGACGGAAGTCTCAAGATTATGTGGATTTGTGTGGCAGGCCCGGGCCACCGCCGCGCCCGGGGCCCGGAATCCCGCGCCGGGCGGCCCCGGGACGCAGCCGGAAACCCCCCATTTTGTCCACCCCGCCGTCATGCTAGCCTCGCCCGCTCACTCGCGCGCCCATCCTCGACGCTCAACCCCCGGGAAACCCAATGGTTGCGGTCCGGCAGCTCGCGGTCAAGGACGGCGACGTCCTGCTCCTCGTCGGCACGATGAAGGGCGCCTTCCTGTTTCGCTCTGGCGCGGCGCGGACGCGCTGGGAGGTGGGCGGGCCCTACTTCCCCGGCCAGGCGGTGTACGCGCTGGCCTACGACGGGCGCGACGGGCGGCGGCGGCTGTGGGCCGGCAACACGAGCGAGCATTGGGGCCCGACGCTGTCCTCGAGCGACGATTTCGGCCGCGCCTGGGCCACGCCCGAGCACGCTCCGGTCCGTTTTCCCGAGGACACCGGCGCGGCCCTGCGGCGCATCTGGCAGATCCGCCCCGGCCGGGCCGACGAGCCGGGGACCATCTACTGCGGGGTCGAGCCCGCCGCGCTGTTCGAGTCGCGCGACGGCGGGGTGACGTGGAGCCTGGTGCGCGGGCTCTACGACCATCCGCACCGGCCGCGCTGGATGCCCGGCGGCGGCGGGTTGGCCCTCCACACCATCGTTCCCGACGCGGCGCGGCGCGAGCGCCTGTTCGTCGCCATCTCGGCCGCCGGGGTCTATCGCACCGATGACGGCGGCGCGACCTGGCGACCGTTGAACAAGAACGTGCGCGCCGACTTCATGCCTGACAAATTCCCCGAGTTCGGCCAGTGCGTGCACAAGATGGCAATGCACCCCAGCCGTCCGCAGGTGCTCTTCCAGCAAAACCACTGCGGGGTCTACCGCAGCGACAACGCTGCCGAAGATTGGATAGACATCGGCGAAGGCAAACTTCCGAGTCGATTCGGTTTCCCGATTGCCGTCCATCCGCATGAGCCCGAGACGATCTACGTCGCGTTGGAGGAGAGCGATGAGTTCCGCGTCAGCGTGGAGGGACACTTCGCCGTCTTGCGCAGCCGGGATGGCGGCGGTTCCTGGCAGCGCCTAAGCGACGGATTACCACAACAAGCTCACCTGGTTGCATTGCGCGAGGGGATGGCAACCGACACCCTCGAAGATGCCGGCATTTATGTCGGCACGTCGACCGGGCAGGTG
>JBGQIE010000049.1:0-17718 GCA_041498315.1 Candidatus Eiseniibacteriota bacterium | reverse complement strand
TCGGACGCCAGCGCGAGATGTCGCTCGAGGAGGGGAGCGAGATCGCCCGCGAGCTCGACGCCATCCCCGCCAAGATCGAGGCGATCCTGGAGACCAGCGACAAGGTGCGGCGCATCGCCGAGCAGCACGTGCGCCACAACAACTTCATCTACCTGGGGCGCGGGTACAACTTCCCGGTCGCGCTCGAGGGCGCGCTCAAGCTCAAGGAAATCTCGTACATCCACGCCGAGGGCTACCCGGCCGCCGAGATGAAGCACGGTCCGATCGCGCTCATCGACGACAACATGCCGGTGGTGTTCGTGTGCACGCGCGATGCCGCCTACGAGAAGGTCATGAACAACATGATGGAAGTGCGCGCCCGCAAGGGCCACATCATCGCGATCGCGACCGAGGGCGACACCGAGGTGAAGTCGCGCGCCGATCACGTGCTCTACGTGCCGCGCACGCTGCCCATGCTCCAGCCCATGCTCTCGGTCGTGCCGCTCCAGCTGCTGGCCTACCACATCGCGGTGCTGCGCGAGTGCGACGTCGACCAGCCCCGCAACCTCGCCAAGAGCGTGACCGTCGAATGACGCGGAGGAACTGAAAGGTGAAGACCCCGGTTCACGTGCCCGACGCGCCCACACCGGTCGGCCCCTACGTGCAGGCCCAGGCGGTGCGGCTCCACGGCGGCAACAAGCTGGTGTTCACGGCCGGGCAGATCGCCATCGATCCCAAGACCGGGAAGCTCGCGGGCGAGGGGGTCGCGGATCAGACTGCCCAGGTGCTCAAAAACCTCGGCGCCGTGCTGGCGGGCGCCGGGCTCGCGCTCGCCGACATCGTCAAGACCACGGTCTACCTGGCCGACATGGAGGACTTCAAGGCCATGAACCAGGTCTACGAGAAGCACTTCCTGAGCTCGCCTCCGGCCCGCACCACGATCGCCGCGGCCGGCCTGCCACTCGGCGCGCGCGTCGAGATCGACGCGATCGCGGTGGGGCGCGACCTCTGATCCGCGCCGGCGCGGGACACACTCCGCGGGCGACCGGCGTGAGCGAGCGGCGTCGCATCGAGATCCGGCTCACCGCCCACGTGGCCTGTGCGGGTTGAGCCTCCAAACTGGGTCCGGCGGACCTGCTCGAGGCGCTCAAGGGACTGCCCGTGACGCGGCGCGACCGGCGTGTGTTGGTGGACCACTCCACGCTCGACGACGCGGGTGTGTTCGCCCTCGGACGCGGGGAAGCCCTGGTGCAGACCGTGGACTTCTTCACCCCGGTCGTGGACGACCCGTACGACTTCGGCCAGATCGCCGCCGCGAACTCGCTCTCGGACGTCTACGCCATGGGGGGCACCCCGCTCACGGCCCTGGCGGTGCTGTGCGTGCCGCAGGAGACCATCGGCCCCGAGGTGCTGCGCGAGATCCTGCGCGGCGGGCAGGACAAGATGCGCGAGGCGGGGGTGAGCATCCTGGGCGGTCACTCGGTGACCGACCCGGAGCTCAAGTTCGGGTACAGCGTGACCGGCGTGGCGCCGCGCAAGCGCCTGCTCCTCAACAGCGGCGCCCGGCGCGGCGACAAGTTGCTGCTCACGAAGCCGCTCGGGACCGGCATCCTCTCGACCGCGATCAAGCAGGGGCGGCTCGAGCCCGCCCAGATCCGCAAGCTCACGCGTCACATGGCCACGCTCAACCGGCGCGCCTCCGAGGCCGCGGTCGAGTTCGGCGCGCGCGCCGCGACCGACGTCACCGGGTTCGGCCTGCTCGGCCACGGATCGCAGCTCGCCGACGCGAGCGGCGTGACGCTGCGCCTGCGCCCGGAGAAGCGTTGGTTCCTGCCGCGGGTGCTCGAGCTCGCCGCCGCGGGCGTCGCGCCCGGCGGGCTCGGGCGCAATCGCGCCTTCTACGGCGCGCGCGTGGTCGAGGGCGGCCTGCCCGAGCCGATGGTGAACGCGCTCTACGACCCGCAGACCTCGGGCGGGCTCCTGATCGCCATCCCGGCGCGGCGCGCCGCGGCACTTGCGAAAGGGCTCGCGCGCCGGCGCGTGTGGGTCGCCGAGGTGGGCGAGGTGGTGGGGCGCGGCAGCGCCTCGGTCGAGCTGATCGCGGGATAGACGCGGCGCCACGGTAGCGCGGCCGTGCCGGTGTTGGCGGGATTCGGCCGACGGCTCGCCAGCGATGTTTGTCCCCACCGAACATCACGGTTTCCACTTCAAGGGGTCCCCGCGCGGGGCTACGATTGGTCCTCAGTCAGGCAAGCCGTCCACCGATCTTCGATGGGAGGCGGCTGCTCCGGGCGGGATGGATGAACCCGCAGGACGACCATCACCATCGCGCGTTTCACGCACGGGAGGGTCCCATGGGCCGCAAGCATTCCATCCTGGTCGCCGCGATCTGCCTGGTCCTGGGCGTCGGGTCCGCAGCGGCGGACATCCTCTCGGACGGAACGGATACACGGCGGGCTGACCTCGCTCCTCCGAAGGGACCGAGCGCCGCCCCATGCTCCGTGCTCTGGTTCACCAACCCCTTCGGCTCGAACGATGCCGCACGGCTCTCCGGCCTGGGCCTCTTCATCACCGTCACGACGAATCCTGCCGACCTCAACGCGGTGAATCTCGCCAACTACGATGTGCTCGCGATCGCCTACACCGGGGCCGGGGTCATCGGAGCGGCGCAGCCCGTGATTCAGGCCTACGTCGCCTCGGGTCATGGGCTGCTGATTCACCAGCCGAGCGTCGAGGGATCGATTGATTACGCCCCGGCCGCATTCGGGGTCAATATCCTGAGCTTGTGGTGGTGTGGAGTGTCGGGCGGGACCGGACCGTTCGGGGCAATCATCGTCAACGGCGCGCACCCCATCACGACCGGCCTCACGGACGCCGACCTGTCGGGGGATTTCGACGAGGCCGGCCCGATCGGACCGGGCTACACCGTGCTCGCCGTCAACGCCAGCTGTGGCACTCCCTCGCTGGCGGCCGGCACGACCCTGAACGGCCGGGTGGCCTTCGAAACCGGCAACGCAAGTCTTGGCGCCGCGGATCCCGGTTCGAATCTGTATTGGTCACAGCTCTTCAGCTGGTTGTGCACCCCGCAGGCGACGCCCGCGCAGCGCCCTACCTGGGGCAGGGTCAAGATGCTCTATCGGTGAGTTGGAGTGACCTTCCGTCAGCTGCGACCACCTCTCCCGCGCTCGCGCACTTTTCCGCACGCTCGAGGCAATCGGATGAACTGGCCTCCGGTAGCGGTCGGCCGTAAGAATGTGCTATCTCTAAGGATGTGAAGATAGGGGAACGACTGGGATCTGGTGGTCCCCGGGGACTTCAAATCCCGCGGTCGGGCGTTAAGAGCGTCCGAGGTGGGTTCGATTCCCACGCGTTCCCGCCAATCGTGGGGGGCCTGGGCCTGGTGCTGGCTCTGGCCCTCGCCGCTGCCGGGGGGGTCCGGGCCGACGTACTGACGGGCCCAGTGGCGCCCGACAGCGTGCGGCTCGTCGCGCGTGCCTTTGGCTTCAAGCCTGCCGGACGCTTCGAGGCGCCGCGCTGGGTCATGATCCGGTCGGTCCTCGTGCCCGGCTGGGGCCAGCTCCACAACGGCTCCTGGCTCAAAGCGCTCGCGGTCGCGGGCGGCGAAGGGGCGCTGGGCTACAACATGCTGAAGGACGTGAACGAGCTCGACCGGCTCAACGCCCAGGTCCACGCGGCGCGCGTCGCCAACGACGCCGAGGCCGAGCTCGTGGCGGTGACCGCGTACAACGACCGGCAGTCGGCGCTGGTGGGGCGCCAGTGGCTGTTGGGCGGCGTGCTCGTGTACGCCATGGTGGACGCGTACGTGGACGCGCATTTCCGACATTTCGATTTCGAGTTCAAGCACGATCCCGCGCTGCCCGAAGGGGTGCCGGTCCGGCCCCAGGCGCGGCTCTCGTTCCGGTGGAGCTTTTGAGCGATCCTCGCCTGAGTCACATCCGCAACTTCTGCATCATCGCCCACATCGACCACGGCAAGAGCACGCTCGCCGACCGGCTGCTCGAGCTCACCCATACGCTCTCGCCCCAGCAGATGAAGGCCCAGGTGCTCGACGACATGGATCTCGAGCGCGAGAAGGGGATCACGATCAAGTCCCACGCGATCGCGATGGAGTACCCGGCGAAGGACGGCAACGTCTACGAGCTCAACCTCATCGACACCCCGGGGCACGTCGACTTCACCTATGAAGTCTCGAGGAGCCTCGCGGCCTGCGAGGGCGCGATCCTGGTCGTGGACGCCTCGCAGGGCATCGAGGCCCAGACGCTCTCGAACTACATGCTCGCGCGCCAGCAGGGGCTCACGATCGTCGGCGCGATCAACAAGGTCGACCTGCCGGCCGCGCGCCCCGACGACGTCGCGCTCGAGATCGAGCACGTCACCGGCATCCCGGCCGAGCACGTGCTGCGCATCAGCGCCAAGACCGGTCTCGGGGTCCCCGAGCTGCTCGAGCAGGCGATCGCCGAGATTCCGCCGCCCAGCGGGGCGCCCGACGCCTCGCTCCGGGCGCTGGTGTTCGACTCGAAGTTCGACCAGTACCGCGGGGTCGTGGCCCTGGTGCGGGTCGTGGACGGCCGCGTGAAGATGGGGGACACGATCAGCTTCCTCTCGACCGGCAAGCGGCACGAGGTCACCGAGGTCGGCCACCTGCGCCTCAAGCTCGAGGCCACCGACGAGCTCCACGCGGGCCAGGTGGGCTACATCGTCGCCGGGGTCAAGACCGTGGCCGATGCCCGGGTCGGCGACACCATCGCGCCCGCGGGGGTGGAAGGGGTGGTGGCGCTGCCCGGCTTTCGCGACGTCCAGTCGATGGTGTTCTCGGGGCTCTACCCGATCGAATCCGAGCAGTACGCGGAGCTCAAGGACGCGCTCGCCAAGCTCACGCTCAACGATGCGGCCCTCATCTACGAGCCCGAGACCTCGGTGGCGCTCGGGTTCGGCTTCCGCTGCGGGTTTCTCGGGCTGCTCCACCTCGAGATCGTCCAGGAGCGCCTGCGGCGCGAGTACCAGATCGAGCTCATCGCGACCACCCCGAGCGTCGAGTACCACGTCCTGCTCACGAACGGCGACGTCCTGACCGTGGACAATCCCAGCCAGATGCCGCCGGCCCAGACCCTCGAGTCGATCGACGAGCCCTACGTGCTCGCCCATGTCCTCACGCCCGCGGACTACCTGGGCAACATCATGAAGCTGTGCCAGGAGCGGCGCGGCATCTACGTGAGCCTCGACTACCTGGAGGAGAAGCGCGCCCGCGTGGCCTACCGGCTGCCGCTCGCGGAGATCGTGCTCGACTTCTACGACCGGCTGAAATCGGTGTCACGCGGCTACGCCTCGCTCGATTACGAGTTCGACGGCTACCGCCCGGGCGACGTCGTCAAGCTCGACATCCTGCTCAACGACGAGCCGGTTGACGCGCTCTCGGCGATCGTTCACCGCGACAAGGCGTACGCCTGGGGCAGCGATCTGTGCCTCAAGCTCAAGGAGCTGATCCCCAAGCAGATGTTCCAGGTCAACATCCAGGCGGCGATCGGCAGCAAGATCATCGCGCGCGAGACCCAGGGCGCGATCCGCAAGAACGTCATCGCGAAATGCTACGGAGGCGACATCACCCGCAAGCGCAAGCTGCTCGAGAAGCAGAAAGAGGGCAAGCGGCGCATGAAGCAGATCGGAACCGTCGAGGTGCCCCAGGAGGCGTTCCTGGCGGTGCTCAAGGTGGAGCGCTGAGTCCGCTTCAGCCCGAGGAGATCCATGACCGGGAAAACGTTGAATCGCACGCGTGAATACGTCGAGGCCATTCTGTGGGCGCTGGTGCTCACGCTGTTCCTCCGGGCGTTCGTCATCCAGGCGTTCCGCATCCCGTCGGAGTCCATGCTCGACACGCTGCTCGTGGGCGACTTCCTGTTCGTCAACAAGTTCGAGTTCGGGCCCAAGATTCCGTTCACGCACATCCGCTTCGGTCTGCCCGGCCTGACCCGCGCGCCCAGGCGCGGCGACATCATCGTGTTCCAGTATCCGAACAACCCGAGCCAGGACTACATCAAGCGCTGCATCGCGACCGGCGGCCAGACCGTCGAGGTGCGCGAGAAGCACGTCATCGTGGACGGCGACACGCTCTCCGAGCCCTACGCCATCCACATCGATCCGGCGATCCGCCCGGCGGGCTTCGACTATCGCGACAACTTCGGGCCGTTCACGGTCCCGCACGGCGAGCTGTTCATGATGGGCGACAACCGCGACAACTCGAACGACAGCCGCTTCTGGGGCACCGTCAAGATGGACTACGTCAAGGGCCACGCGATGTTCATCTACTGGTCCTGGGACAACGAGCGGCACTGGCCCCGCTGGAGCCGGCTGTTCCGGGTCATCCATTGAGCGCTCGTCCCGGGCCGTCGCGGGCGGCGCGCGGCGAGGCGCGCGCGGGGCTCTACGTCCACGTGCCCTTCTGCGCGACGCGCTGCTCCTATTGCGACTTCTCGAGCGGGCGCCTGTCGGCCGCGGCGGTCGAGCGCTACCTCGCGGGCGTGGAGCGCGAAGTGACGCTGCGCGCCCCCGCGGCCGCGGCGCTCGCGTTCAGCTCGGTGTTCTTCGGCGGCGGCACGCCCTCGGCGCTCTCGCCGCGGCATTTCGGCCGGCTGTGGCGGGCGCTGAGCGCGAGCTTCACGATCGCCCCCGGGGCCGAGATCACGCTCGAGGCGAACCCCGAGTCGGTGCGGCCCGCCCTGCTTTCGGCCTGGGCCGAGGCCGGGGTCAACCGCCTCTCGATGGGGGCGCAGAGCTTCGTGCCCGCGGAGCTCGAGCGCCTGGGCCGCATCCACGACACCGCGCGGCCGGCCGCGGCGGTCGAGGCCGCTCGCGCGCATGGATTCAGCCGCCTCTCACTCGACCTCATGTTCGGATTCCCGGACCACACCGAGCCGGCGTGGCGCCACACGCTCGAGCGCGCGCTCGAGATCGGGACCGAGCACCTGTCGGCCTACTGCTTCATCCCGGAGGCCGGCACGCCGCTCGGCAACGCGGCGCTCGCGGGCACGGCGGAGCTTCCCGCACCCGAGGCGCAGGCCGACCTCTACGCCCTCCTCACGGACCGGCTCGCGGAGGCGGGGCTCGGATGCTACGAGACCTCGAACTTCTGCCGCCCCGGCGCCGAGGCACGGCACAACCTGGTCTACTGGCTGCGGCGTCCCTATGTGGGGATCGGGCCCTCGGCCCACGGGCTTCAGAACGGCGTGCGCTACGGCAACCACTACGCGCTCGAGCGCTGGGCCGCCGATCTCGAGCGCGGGCATCCGCCCGAGAGCGAGACCGAGCCCGAGAGCACGGATTCCGCGGCGTCGGAGTGCGTGATGCTCGCGCTGCGCCTTTCGACCGGGCTCCGGTTCGCCGACTATCCCCGGCCGCTCGCGCGCGCGATCGCGCGGCGCTATTCCGAGGCGTTCGATCACGCGGTCGCGACCGGACGGCTCACGGCGCGGCGCGGCGCGCTCGCGATTCACCCCGCCCACCGCTTCGTCGCCGATGACGTCATCGCGTGGATCGAAGCCCGTGCCGGACGTCGCACGGTTGACAGCACCCCACGCCCCTCCCTAAATTTGCGAGCATGTCCGAACCCTCCCTTCCCGGCCGCCTGAGCCGGGAAGATCCCGATCTGACCGAGCGCCAGCGCGGCGTTTTCAACGCGCTGATCGAGCTCCACGGGCGCACCGCGCGGCCGGTGAGCTCCGAGGCCCTGGCGCACGAGGCCGGCATTCCGCTCTCCCCGGCGAGCATTCGCGGGGCGCTCGCCGAACTCGAATCCATGGGGCTGCTCGAGCGGCCCCACCCCTCGGCGGGTCGCGTGCCGACCGCCCGCGGCTGGGAGCACCACGTGCGCGTCATGCTCACGCCCGCGCACCTGCCGGCGGCCTGGGTCGAGGAGATGGACCGCGTCCTGCTCCATTCGACCCGCGACATCGAGCACCTCCTCAACGACGCCTCGCGGCTGCTCTCGCTCTTCACCCGCCAGCTCGGCCTGGCGCTCGCGGCCTCGCTCGACGAGGAGCCGCTCGCCGTGCTCGAGCTGGCCGCCCTGGACCGGCGGCGCGCGCTGCTCGTGCTCCACCTGGGTGCGCGCACCGTGCGCACGCTGGTGCTCGAGCTCGAAAGCCCGCTCGAGGCACCCGAGCTCGAGGAGGTCGCGGCGGTGCTGCGCGAGCGCCTCATCGGGCTCCCGCTCGCGGTGGTGCGCGAGCGCCTGGCGGGTGACTGGGAGCTGGCGCGCGGCAGCGCGGTGCGCGTCGTGGCGCGCTCGGCGCGCGCGAGCTGGGCCGAGCCGGTCTCGACGCCGCTCTACCGCGCGGGGGTCATGCACATCGCCCGCCATCCCGAGTTCGCGGATGCCGATCGCCTGGGCTCGCTGCTTCAGGTCGTGGAGTCGGGCTCGCCGCTCGACCGGCTCATGGTCGCCTGCCTCGAGGGCCAGGCCATGGTGCGGGTGGGCGTGGACGAGGATCACGCGCTCTCGGCATGCAGCCTGGTGAGCTACGCCCTGCCGGGCGCCGTGTCGGGCGCCGTGGGGGTGCTGGGGCCGCTGCGCATGGACTACGCGCGCGTGCTCTCGGTGGTGGACGCGGTGGGCGCGCGCCTCGCGGAACGGCTGGCATGACCCGGCGCGACCGCCACGAAGCAACGCCCCGCGCCCGGACCGGCGCCGGGGAGCCGGCCGCCGAGCCCACGGCGGACCTTCCCGTTCCGGAGCCCGGGGCCGCGCCGTCGGCTCCCGAGGGGCCGGCCGGTGTGGCTCCTCCCGAGGGGGAGACGATCGAGCGCTACAAGGATCGCTGGCTGCGCGCCGAGGCCGAGCTTCAGAACTTCCGCCGGCGCTCGATGCGCGAGTGGGACGAGGCGCGCCGCAACGCCGAGGAGCGGGTCATGCTCGAGATCATCGGCGCCATCGACGATCTGGACCGCGCGCTCGAGACGGCGAGCGCCGCCCGCGCCGCGGATCCCTGGGTCGAAGGCGTGCGCCTCACCGCCCAGCGGCTGCGCGAGTACCTCGCGCGCCAGGGCGTGACGACGCTCGAGCCGCTGGGGGAGAAGTTCGATCCCGCCTTCCACGAGGCGATGCTCGAGATCGACGCCCCCGCGGGCCGTGCGGCGGGCGACGTGGTCCAGGTCGTGCTCAAGGGCTACGCGCGCGGCGACCGCCCGCTGCGGCCCGCGCGCGTGGTGGTCGCGCGCGCCCCGGCGGGCCGGGAAGCCTAGATGGCGCCACGCGACTACTACGAGGTGCTGGGGGTCGAGCGGGCCGCCAGCGAGGACCACATCCGCAAGGCCTATCGGAAAATCGCCTTCGAGCACCATCCCGACCGCAACCCCGGCGACAAGTCCGCCGAGCAGCGCTTCAAGGAGGCCACCGAGGCCTACGAGGTGCTGCGCGACGGGGAGAAGCGGCGGCGCTACGACCAGTTCGGCCACGCCGGCGTGGGCGCGGGCGGCCCGGCGGGATTCGACACCAGCGGGTTCGATCTCGCGGACGCCTTGCGCGCCTTCATGCGCGACTTCGGCGGCTTCGAGGACCTGTTCGGCGGCGGCGAAGGGGCGGCGGGACGCGCCAGCCGCGGGGACGACCTCCAGCTCCGGCTCAAGCTCACGCTCGAGGAGATCGCGACCGGGGTCGAGAAGAAGATCAAGGTCAAGCACCTCAAGACCTGCGCGACCTGCGAGGGGCGCGGGGGCAAGGGCGAGGAGGTGTGCTCGCAGTGCCGCGGGCGCGGCCAGGTGCGCCGGGTGCAGCAGTCCATCTTCGGCCAGTTCGTCAACGTCGCGACCTGTCCGCAGTGCCGGGGCGAGGGCCGCACGGTGCGCGAGCGCTGCAAGGTGTGCGGGGGCGAGGGGCGCGTTCCGGACAGCGAGACCATCACGGTGCGCGTGCCGGCCGGGGTGGCGGACGGCAACTTCATCCCGATGCGCGGCCTGGGCGACGCGGGTCCGCGCGGCGGTACGCCGGGCGACCTGATCGTGATCATCGAGGAGCGGGAGCACCCGCTGTTCGATCGCGACGGCAGCGACCTGCGCATCGACGTGCCGATCAGCTTCGTGACCGCCTCCCTGGGCGGCCGGATCGAGGTGCCCACGCTCGCGGGCGCCCCGGCGTCGGTCCAGGTGCCGGCCGGGACCGCGACCGGCCACGTGGTGAAGATCCGCGGCCGCGGCCTCGCGAGCCTGCGCGGCGGCCATGGCGACCTGGTCGCGCGCCTGATCGTCTGGGTGCCTTCGCGGCTGAGTGCGCACGAGCGCAAGGTGCTCGAGGAGCTTGGAGCCTCGGAGAACCTCAAGCCGCCGCGGCCCGGCAAGGGGCTGTTCGAGCGGATGAAGGATGCGTTCGCCGGCTGAAGCCGCCCCGTCCCACCTGTGGGTGCCGGAGCTGGGCGCCCCCGGGGACGTCGTCGAGCTTTCGCGCGAGGAATCCCACTACCTGAAGCGGGTGTGCCGGGCGCGCGTGGGGGACGTTGCGTCCGCCACCGATGGGCGGGGCGCGCTCGCGCGGCTGCGCGTGGCCGCGGTGGGCGAGCGCGTGCGCGCCGAGGTGGAGTCCCTCGAGCTCGGCGGGCCCGGCGCGGAGCGACGGCGCGCGCTCGTCCTGTGCGGGGCGCCCGAGGGGCGCCGGGCCGACTGGCTGGTCGAGAAGCTGGCCGAGCTGGGAGTCGAGGCCTGGCAGCCGATAGACTGCGCCCGCGACCGTTGGCAGGCCTCCGAGGGGACGCTGGCGCGCTGGCGGCGGCTCGCGGTCGCGGCCCTGCGGCAGTCCCGGCGTCGCCATCTCATGGAGGTGCGCGAGCCGATCGGTCTTGGGGGCCTGGCCGGGATCCTTCCCGCCGGATCGTCCCGGTGGGTCGCGGACCCCCTTGGTCGGCGTGGGGTAGAACCGCCTGTCGGGCCGGGATGGGTCGTGGGTGCCGTCGGCCCCGCCGGCGGGTTCACACCGGACGAGAAGGCGGCGCTCGGCGGGCATGGATTCGAGCCTATGTGCTTGTCGGATGGGAGGTTGAGAGCCGAGACCGCGGCGCTCGCCTGGGGAGCGTGGTGGGCGTCGGGCCGGGCCTGAGCGATCCTCCGCTCCGGTCGCGCATCCCAAGATCGTGCCGGAGGCCATAATGATCCGTCGCGCCTTGACGGATCTTGGAGCCGGCCATAGACTCACGATGCCTATATTGCGCCTTCATGAGTCCCCTGTGGCGCGGTCCAGTGACGAGATGGAACTTCTTACGCATCAATAATCAAGGGCAGAGAGGGGGGGATTTATTGCCCGGAATCAGGGTGAAGGACGGAGAGTCCTTCGAGAGCGCCCTGCGTCGTTTCAAGAAGAAGTGTGAGAAAGCCGGCATCCTGGCGGACCTGCGTAGACACCAACACTTCGAGAAGCCTAGTGAGCGGCGCAAGCGCAAGATGAACGCCGCCAAGCGGAAAAACATCGCCCGCCGCGCACAGGAGATCTAGCGCATCTGGACATGACGCGCGGTTTCACCTGGTTGGACTGGGTCATCCTGGTCCTCGTGCTGTCCTTTGCGGTTCGAGGACTCGTGCGAGGCACGCTGGGTCAGGTCCTCGGGCTCGCGGGCTTGGTGGCGGGGTTGTGGACGGCAAGCTGGGTCGCACAGTGGGTCGGTTCGCACTGGGAAAGTGCCCGGCCCACTGTGGTGTTTTGGGCGCTCCGATGGCTGGTCGCCATTCTGGCGGGTCTGGCGGTGGCCTCGGTGTTCGAGTGGCTGAGCCATCACGTGCGCGAGGCGGTGGATGCCACCCCGGCGAAATGGCTGGATCGTCTGGGCGGCATGCTGGTGGGCGCGGTGACGGGCGGGTTCGTGGCCGCGATGGTCACGGTGGTGGTGGTGCTTTCGTCGTGGGCGCCGGCTCCGGTCGAGAAGGCTGCGAGCGGCCGGCTCGCGGCCCCTACGCTGGGGCGCGCGGCCCAGGCGTGCGCGCTCGCGCGCGGGTTCTTTCCGGGCATCGACTGGCTGGAACAGCGGATCGGGGCCGCCGAGAAGCGCCTCAAGAGGCACTCGGTCATCTAGAGCAGTTTTCTCCGTGGCAGGCCCGGCGGCCTGACGAGAGCGGCGTGGACGACCATTCCCTTCGACTCCTCGAGTTCGATCGCGTGACCGCGACCATGGCGGCGCGCGCGGTGACGGCGCGCGGCGTTGCCCGGCTGACGGCCTGGCGGCCGATGGCCGATCGCGCCGCGCTGCTCGCCGAGACCGGTCTGCTGCGCGAGGCGATCCGCCGCCAGGCCGAACCCGGCGAGTGGTGCCACGCCGCACCCGGCGAGCCCGGCGCGCGCATCGGGGAGGAGGCGACCGAGCCGCTCGACGGGCTGGGGCTCGTGGAGGTGCTGGGCTGGCTCGAAGCCGCCCGCACGACCCGGGCCGCCTGGGAGGGTGAGGCCGTGCGCGGGCGATTTCCGGCGCTGGGGGCACGGGTGCTGGGGATTCCGGCGCTCGAGCCGCTGCGTGCCACGCTCGCGCGCTCCCTCGAGCCCGACGGACGCCTCGCCGATGCCGCCTCGCCCGCGCTTGGCCGGCTGCGGCGCGGGCTCGAACAGGGCGAGCGCGACCTCGAGGAGCGCCTCACGCGCTGGGCGCGGCCCTTCGGCCCCGAGAGCTACGTCACGCGCCACGCCGACCGTTTCGTGGCGCTGGTTCCCGCGGCGGGCTTCTCGCGCCGGCGCGCGATCGTGCACGACGTGTCGGGCAGCGGGCAGTCGCTGTTCGTCGAGCCGCTCGAAGCGTGCGAGGCCAACAATCACCTGCTCGAGCTGCGCTCCGGCGTGACGGCCGAGGAGACGCGGATCCTGACCGAGCTGGCGGGCCGGGTGATCGACTCGCGCGCGGAGTTCCTGGCGCTCGAAGAGGGGCTGGTCCACCTCGACACGCTGCGGGCGCGCGCGCGCTGGGCGGCCGAGGTGGGCGCGATCGCGCTCGAGCCCGGGCCACCCGAGGCCGCAGCATCAGAGCGCGCCGTCCAGCGCCTGCGGCTGCGCGCGGCGCGCCATCCGCTGCTCGCGCTCGGGCCCCGGCGCGCGCGCCTGGTGCCGCTCGACCTCGAGCTCGAGCCGCCCGGGACGCTGCTGCTCGTGAGCGGCCCCAACATGGGCGGCAAGACGGTGCTCCTCAAGACCGTGGGGCTCGCGGTGGCGCTCGCGCACTCAGGCCTGCCGGTGCCGGCGGCCGAAGGCAGCGCGGTGCCGGCGTGCGCGCGGGTCATCGCCGACCTGGGAGACGAGCAGTCGGTCGACGAGGGCCTCTCGACCTTCGCCGCGCACCTCGAGCGGCTCAAGCTCATGGCCGAGGGGGCGGCGAGCGACACGCTCATCCTGTGCGACGAGCTGGGCGCGGGCACCGATCCCGAGGAGGGCGGCTCGCTGGGCCGGGCGCTGCTCGAGCACTTCGCCGGGCGCGGCACCTGGGGGATCGTGACGACCCACCTCGGCACCTTGAAGCGCGTGGCGGGCGAGGTCGGGGGGATCGTCAACGGCTCGCTCGACTTCGATCGCGAGCGCATGCTGCCGCTCTACCGCTTCCTGCCCGGCGTCCCCGGGGCGAGCCACGCGCTCTCGGTGGCCGAGCAGCTCGGGCTGCCGGCGGCGATCGTGGCGCGGGCGCGCGACCTCACGCCGCGCGAGACCCTGGCGCTCGAGCGGCTGCTCGAAGAGCTGCAGGGGGCGCTGCGGCGCGCCGACGCGGAAGCGGCCGACCTGCGGCGCGCGCGCGCCGAGGCGGAGGCCGCCGGGGCCGAGCATCGCACGGCGATCGAGGAGGCGCGGCGCGCGGTCGAGGACCTGCGGCGCCGGCTCACGCGCGAGAGCGAGCAGGTGCTGGGGCGCGCGCGCGAGCTGTGGCAGACCGTGCAGCGTGAATCGCGTCGCGCCGAGAAGTCGCGGGTCGCGGCCGACGAGCTGCGCGGCCGCATCGAATCGGTCGCGGGCGAAACCGAGGCGCTGCGGCGCGCGACCGAGGAGCCGCTCCAGCGTTTTGGCGGGCCCACCGTGCCGGCCGCGGGCCCGCCGGTGCGGCTCGAGATCGGAACGCGGGTGCGCGATCGCGAGCTCGGGGTCGAAGGCGAGATCGTGAGCGGCCCCGACGTCGAGGGCCGGGTGACCCTGCGGCGCGGGAGCTGGAACATCCACAGCCACGTGAGCCGGATCGAGGCCGCGCCGCCGAGCGCGATCGAGGCCGGCGGGAGCCGCGCGCGCGGCCCGGCCGCGACCTGGGAGGCGCCCGAGCTGCCCCCGGGGCTCGAGGTGGACCTGCGCGGCATGGAAGTGGACGAGGCCCTGGGCACGCTCGACCAGGCGCTCGATCGCGCCGTGCTGGGCTCGTTCTCGGAGCTGCGCATCGTGCACGGGATCGGGCGCGGCATCCTGCGCTCGGTGGTCGAGCGCCATCTGCGCGGACACCCGCAGGTCTCCTCGCAGCGCCTGGGCGAGGCGGGCGAGGGCGGCCGGGGCGTCACCGTGGCGAGGCTGCGATGAGCGCGCGGCCGGGGCGGGGCGGGAGTAGCGCGATGTCGCGCGAGGATTGGGTCGAGCGCGTGCGCTCGGCCACCGACATCGTGGAGCTGATCGGCCAGACGGTGCACTTGCGCAAGGCGGGACGGAACATGGTCGGGCTGTGCCCGTTCCACCAGGAGAAGACGCCGTCGTTCTCGGTCCATCCCGAGCGGCAGTTCTACCATTGCTTCAGCTGCAAGGCGGGGGGAGACGTCTTCAAGTTCGTGCAGGAAACGGAGAAGGTGGGATTCCTCGAGGCGGTCGAGCTGCTGAGCCGGCGCGCGGGGCTGGCGGTGCCGGAGCGCCACGGTGTGGCCGCGGGCGAGCCTGGCCGCCGCGCCCGGCTGTTCGAGGCGCTCGACCTCGCCGCGCGCTCCTACGAACAGTGGCTCGCCGATCCGCAGCGGGGCGCCGAGGCGCGCGCCTACCTCGAGCGCCGCGGAGTTTCGCCGGAGACCCTCCGCGCCTTCCGGCTCGGCCTGGCGCCCGAAGGCTGGGAGAACCTGTCGCAGCGGCTGGGCGGGAAGGTCGGCCCCGACGTGTTGATCGAGGCGGGTCTCGCGGTGCCGCGCAGCAGCGAGGGCGCCGGCGGTGCCTCCCTGGGCGGCATCTACGACCGCTTCCGCAACCGGCTCATGGTGCCGCTCACCGTCGGCGGCCAGGTGGTGGGTTTCGGAGCGCGCGCGCTGGCCGAGGACGATCCGCCCAAATACCTCAACTCGCCCGAGACGCCGCTCTATCACAAGGGCTCGTTCCTGTTCGGGCTCGATGCCGCGCGCAAGCCGGCGGCGGCCGCGGGCGAGGTGATCGTCGTCGAGGGGTATTTCGACGCGATCGCGCTCCACCAGGCGGGACTTCCTCACGCCGTGGCGACCTCGGGGACCGCGCTCACCGTGGACCAGGCCCGGCTCATCCGCCGCGCCGTCCCGGCCGTGGCGCTCACGTACGACGGCGATGCGGCCGGGCAGGACGCCATGATGCGCTCGCTCGGCGTGCTGCTCGCCGAAGGGCTGGAGGTCGCGGTGGTCGAGCTTCCCGAGGGCACCGATCCGGACTCGCTCATCAAGGCGCACGGGCTCGAGGGCTGGAAGGAGGCCCGCGCCCGGGCGACCGACGCGGTCGGGTTCGTTCAGCGCCACGTCCTGCGCGCGGGGGCGGCGGGTGCTGCCCCGGGGCTTCAAGTCCACGACCCGCGCGAGCGCGCGCTCCAGGCCGTCGTCGGGCTCGCGGTCCAGGTGGGCGACGAGATCCGCCGCCGGCTGCTGCTCGAGCGCGCGAGCCGGGTGTTCGGCATTCCCGAGCCCGTCCTCGGGCGGGCGGTGGACTTGAAGCGCCGCGGCCAGCACAGCGACCAGCCGGTCCAGGCGGTGGTGCGCGCCCAGCGCGGCGCGCTCGAGTCGCTCGAGCGCCAGGCGCTCCAGGCCCTGCTCATGGCCCCCGGCGAGATCGAGTTCGCGCGGGGCGAGATCACCCCCGCGGACTTCGAGGACCCGGCCTGCGCCTCCCTGGCCGCCCACCTGTGGCAGGGCGGGGAGGCGGCCCCCGAGCCCGAGCCGGTGGCCGCGCTCGCGCGCGAGCTGCTCGCGGGGGCGGCGGAGCTCGTGGGCTGGCCGACGACCGCGAAGGTGGGGGTGCTGCGGCTCGCGATCCGCCGGCTGCTGCGCGAATCCCGGCGGCTCGAGGAGAATCAGAAGCGCGCCGCCACCCCGTCCGAATCGGACGCCATCGCCCGCCAGCTCGAAGCGCTGCACTCGAAACGGCTGGTGCGCGAGGAGCTTTGGAAGCATCTCAAACAGCAGAATCCCGAAGATCACCAGGAATCCGACCCCGAGCAGGTCATGTCGGAGCTGCGCGAAATCGCTGCGCGCGCCACCGGCCAACCGAACTGACGAGGAGAACCTCATTCATGGCGGCAGCCAGTCCCAAGACCAAGCCGGTGAAGCTCAAGGCCAAGACCGAACAACGCAAGCGTCTCGACGAGATCAAATCGCTCGCGTTGCGGCAGGGCTACGTGACCGAGGACCAGGTCGTGTGGCTCCTCGACGACGACAACGATCCCGAGGTCCAGGTCGAGCAGATGGAGGAGATCCACTCGATGCTGGGCCAGATGCACATCGAGGTGTTCGCGAGCGAGGAGGACGCGCAGGAGCGCATCAAGAAGCTGCGCAAGATCGAGGACAAGAAGCCCTCGGTCTCGGCCAAGCCGGTGCCCCAGCAGCCGGTGCGCTACGACGATCCGGTGCGCATGTACCTGCGCGAGATGGGCCGCGTGCCGCTGCTCACCCGCGAGGGCGAGGTCGAGATCGCGCGCCGCATCGAAGCGGGCGAGCGCCAGGTCGTCGCGGCGCTGTTCCGCGCCGAGCCGGCGCGCCGCGAGATCCGGGTGCTCCACAAGAAGCTGCGCGAGGGGCTGCTGCGCATCGAGGATTTCATCAAGGTGGACGTCGAAGCCGCGACCGAGCAGGCACTCAAGAAGGAGCGCCAGCGCGCGGTGCACATCCTCGACCGGGTGTTCGCGCTCCAGAAGCGCTTCAACGACTGGCTCGCGAAGCAGAACGTCCGCATGGCCGACAAGGCGCGCTCGAGCTACCAGGCCAACTTCGCGAAGGTCGAGGCCGAGCTCACCCAGGAGCTCCACAAGCTTTCGATCAACCCGCGCACGGTCGAGAAGCTCGCCGCGCCGGTCAAGGAGACCGCGGTGCGGGCGCTCGAGCTGGACGAGCGCATCATGGAGCTGGAGCGCAAGCACGGGCACGGGCTCGAGGACATGAACACCTATACGCGCCGGCTCAAGAAGGGCTCGCGCGAGATCCGGGCGGTCAAGCGCGACTCGGGGCTCGAACCCGCGCAGATCCAGGAATTCCAGAACGAGCTCAAGCAGATCAAGAAGGAGATCAAGCAGCTCGAAGACGAAGCCGAGATGTCGCGCGATCACCTGCTCGAGCTCTACCGCCAGATCCGCGACGGCGAGCGCTCGACCGGCCAGGCCAAGAAGGAGATGATCGAGGCCAACGTGCGGCTCGTGATCTCGATCGCCAAGCGCTACACCAACCGCGGGCTCGAGTTCCTGGACCTGATCCAGGAGGGCAACTCGGGACTGATGCGCGCGGTGGACAAGTTCGACTACACGAAGGGCTACAAGTTCTCGACCTACGCGACCTGGTGGATCCGCCAGGCCATCACCCGCGCGATCGCGGACC
>JBGQIE010000048.1:0-17765 GCA_041498315.1 Candidatus Eiseniibacteriota bacterium | reverse complement strand
GCGCGAGCCGCTCCTCAAGGTGTTCCCGGCCGCGCTCCTCGGCCGCCTGGTCACGATCCCGTACTACCCGCTGAGCGACGCGATGATCGGCGCGATCGCGCGGCTCCAGCTCAAGCGCATCGAGAAGCGCATCGTCCAGAATCACAAGGTGCCGTTCAGCTACGACGACACGGTGATCAAGCTCATCACCAGCCGTTGCACCGAGCTCGAGAGCGGCGGCCGCATGATCGATGCCATCCTCACGAACACCGTGCTGCCCGCCATCAGCGAGGAGTTCCTCAAGCGCATGATGGAAGGCAAGCCGATGTCGCGCGTCAACGTGAGCGTCAAGAACGACGATTTCGAGTACTCGTACGAGTGAGGAACGCGTCATGGCAACCCTGATGGAGTACGCGAAGATCGCGGAGAAGGTGTACGACCCATCGCCGGGGTCCATCGACGGCTGGCGGTGCTCCACCACCCGGGCGGTCGACGATTCATCGGTGTTCAGCGGCGGCAGCGCGCTGTCGAGCGGTCTCCAGGCGCGGGTGTTCGAGAAGTCGGGCGGCACCGAGATCATCGTCGCCTTCAAGGGCACGGTGCCCAGCATGGCCAGCGACCTGACGGCCGATCTCTCGCTCGCGCTCAACAACATCCCGACCCAGGCGTACGAGGCTCTGCGGCTGACCGCCCTGTGGTCCGCCCACTTTCCGAGGGCCCGGAAGTTCCTGGTCGGCCATTCGCTCGGCGGCGCGATCGCCCAGGTGGTGGGGGTGCGGACCGGGTTCAAGTTCGTGACTTTCAACGCGCCCGGCATGCTCGAGCAGTCGAGCGGGATCATTCCTTATGGCATGGGGCGCCTGGTGCGACTGCTGGGGGGTGCCAACGAGGACGCGGGTGTGAACTACCGGCGCTCCTGGGACCTGGTGGGCAACTTCGGCGCGCACATCGGCAGACGGGTCGAGTTGACGGGCGGGAGGACCGGGGCCTTTCGCGGCCACGGGATCGCCGGGGTCATCGAGGTGATCGAAGCCCGGGGCGACCGGAACCGCGATCCGCTGGGCTGAGATCCCGCGTCCGGCCGCGCCGGCGCGATCAGGCCGGCCGGTCGGCCAGCACGACCAGCCCCGCCACCGGCTGCCCGCCCTCGTGGCGCAGGACGCCCCGCAGCACCACACGCGGCGAAAGCCCCGACGCCTCGAGCACCCGCCGCACGTAGGGCTCGGCGTGGCTGTAGCGCCCCGTCGGCTCGAGCCGGTGCTCCGCGTCCTCGCCGCTCGTGAGGTGCTCGACCGTGAAGATGAGGCGGCCGCCGGGCTTGAGTGAGCGCGCCAGGGCCGCGAGCGCCCGCTCGAGCGGGCCGAAGTAGCTCAGCGTGTCGGCGGAGGCGATGAGGTCGAAGGCGCTCCACCGCTCGGTGAGCCATCCGACCAGCTCGGTCTCGACCAGCTCGTCGTAGACCCCGAGCCGCGCCGCCCGGGCCAGCATGCCGGGGGAGAGATCCACGCCCGTGAGCCGGCGCGCGTAGGGGCGCAGCATCGGCCCGCATAGTCCGGTGCCGCAGCCCGCGTCGAGCACGTCGAGGGTGCCCTCGGCCTTCCCACTGCCCTGGGCGAGCGCCATGCCGATGAGGATCGGCCCGCGATAGCTCAGGCGCTCGAGGGCCGCGTCGTAGCCGGGGGCGAAGCGGTCGAAGGTCTCGCGCACGTAGGCGTCGCTCGCGCGCGCCGGGACCTCGAGCCCCGAGACCGCCGCGAGCAGATGGACGGCGACCGGGTGCCCGGGGTCGCGGAACCGCCACGCCGCCAGCACCTGGATGGCTTCGTCGCGCCGCCCCAGGCCTTCGAGCGCGCTCACCAGGTTCTCGCGCGCGACCGCGGAGGCCGGGTCGAGCTCCACGGCGCGGCGGAAGCTCCCCACCGCCGCCTCGAGCCGGCCGAGCGCGTGGAGCGTCTTGCCGAGCCGGAATTGCTCGGAGCCGGCCTCCGGGTCGCTCGCCACGCTGCGCTCGAAGACCGCGAGCGCCTCCTCGAAGCGGCCGCGCTGGTAGAGCGTCTCGCCCAGGCAGCTCAGGGCCGCCGTGGACTCGGGGACGATCTCGGCCGCCTTGCCGTAGCAGGCTTCGGCTTCCTCGAGCCGCTGCTGGTGCTGGAGCAGCTGCCCGAGGTTGAAGTAGGCCGCGAACGACATGGGCTCGATCGCGATCGCTCGCCGATAGAGCTGCTCGGCGTCGTGCAGCCGCCCATCGAGGTGGAGCGCGTGGGCCAGGTTGTAGTGCACGTCGGCCGAGTGCGGATCGATCTCGAGCGCGCGGCGGTAAACCGACTCCGCCTCGACGGTGCGCTTCTGAGCCTCGAGCAGGATGCCGAGGTTGTTGAGCGCCTTGACCGACTTGGGATCGCGCTCGAGGAGCTGCCGGTAGCATTCCTCCGCGCGCTGGAAGTTGCCGCCCTGCTGGAAGGCCTTGGCCTTCTCGAACAGGTAGAAGTCGAGCACCGGCCCGGGCGGCATGGGCGCTCCGGGCGGGCGCTCCTCGGGCCGGTCGGGCTCCTCGCGGTCTTCGGGCGGCGGGGCTTCCTCGGGTGGTGTCATCGGCCGCCACCCCGGGTCATGCGCTCAGCTCCACGGGCCGGCGAGTGGTGCCGGCGGGTGTGCGAGCGATTGGAAGCGCGCCAGCTCGACCGCGTTGCGGTCCGCGAAGGACACGAGCGGCATCAGCCCGAGACGCAGGATGGCCCCCGCCGACCGCGCGTTCAGCACGACCTCCGCGCACGGCTCGAGCTTCGCCTCGCCGCCTTCGCGCCAGGTGTGGGCCGGCAGATCGGCGCGCACGCGATGATCGTTCGGCTCCATCGCCCAGCCGGAGGTCAGGAACGCCTCCGCGAGCAGCTCGGCGCAGGTGAACGCCGGATTGCCCCACAGATAGGAATCATGGTCGCGCCCGGGCTCCAGCTCCTCGAAGGCGAAGCGTTCCGTGGCCTCCGTGCGCGCCCCGTAGGGCAGGCGCAGCAGCACGCGCGGCAGCGCGAGCCCGATCCAGCGCGCCCAGGGGCTCGCCCGGAGCGCCGCCCAGCGCTCGCTCGCCTGCGCTTCGGGGGCTTCCCATTCGCCCGCATCGGGCGTCAGGGCGAGCGCGCGACACCCGAGCGCCTCGGGGCTCGCGGCGGCGAGGACCGGACCGCCCGCGCGCGAGGCGACCGCGCCGAGGGCCGCGAGCAGCGCCACATCGGTGCTCGAGGGGCCGAATGCGAAGTCGGCCACGATGAGCGACCAGGGGCCCGAGCCGCCCTCCACGAGCAGGCGGTGAAGCCGGCTCTGCTCGAGATCCGCGCCGGCGGTAGCAAGGTCGGCCTCGATCTCGGCGCGCGAGGCGTCGAGCAGGAAGAGCTGGACCTCCTTGCCGACCTCGACCGCGCTCACGAGCCGCTCGACCGATCGCCAGGCCGCCTCGAGCGCCTGGAAGGCCGGGTGGTGGAGCACGGCGCGCATCTGCCCGCCGATCGCCTGGTCGAGCGAGGCGATGAGTTGGTCCTGGCGCGGATCGGCCTGGGCGACCACGTAAGGGGCGACGATCTCGCGCACCATGCGCCGCACGTCCTCGCGCAGCCGTCCCTCGACCCGCACCCGGTCGATGTCGCCCGGCACGCTGCCGAGCAGCCGGCCGATGGTCTCGGCGTCGGCTTCGGATTCGGCGTGGCCGTTTCCGGCGGCACCGGTCGCCGGGGTGGCCGTTCCGGGCTCCGCCGGGGCGCCGCTCCCGCCCAGCTCCGCCGCCGCGGCCGCGAAGGTCGCGGGATTCCCGAGCCGCTCGCGCGTGTCACGCAGCGCCGCGAAAAGTCCCAGGCGATGGAACAGCGTGTCGGGATGGAAGTCCGCGAGGCTCCCGAACTCGATCCCGAGCTCGGGCCCCGTGCCTTCCACCGGCCGGAACCGGAGCCGCGGAGCGCAGCGCTCGAACGCCGCCCCGAGCGTATCGTGGTCCACCCTGAGGAGCGGCCGGGTCGAGAGCCCCCCGGCGGCCACGGCCTCACCGCGCGCGCCCCGGCCGGCGAGATCGGCCATGACCAGCAGGCGCAGCGGCGCCGCTTCGCGCCGCGCGAGCCGGGCGTCCGGGGCCTCCCGGGCGAAGCGGAACTCGAATCGCATGGGTCCTGTCACCGGCGGCCTCCGTTGGTGTAATCTCCCCGCTCGCACGAGACATCGTGAACCCCCGCAGGGTCCAAGCGCAAGGGGAGGAGACCCATGAGTCCCAGGCCGGCCACGGTGACCAGCCCGCTGGGCAAGGACGTCCTGATGCTCTTCCGCATGACCGCGCGCGAGGAGCTGGGGCGGCTCGCGGAGTTCGAGCTCGAACTCCTGAGCACCGACGCCAAGATCAAGCTCGAGGACGTCCTCGGCAAGCCGTTCACGATCGCCCTCGAGGTGCCGGGCGACAAGCCGCGCTATTTGAACGGCCTGTGCACGCGCTTCTCGCAATCAGGCCGCGTGGGACGCTGGACCCAGTACCAGGCCACGCTCCGGCCCTGGCTGTGGCTCCTCACACGCACGGCCGATTGCCGGATCTTCCCGGATCCCAAGGAGGCGGAGTCCAAGACCGTCCCGGACATGATCCAGGACGTGTTCCGCAAGAACGGCTTCTCGGACTTCAAGATGCGGCTCAACGGCACCTATAAGCCGCGCGAGTATTGCGTCCAGTACCGCGAGACCGACTTCAATTTCGTGAGCCGGCTCATGGAGGAGGAGGGGATCTACTACTACCTGCTCCACGAGGACGGCAAGCACCACGTCGTGATCGGCGACTCGAGCACGTCGCACGATCCGATTCCGGGCTGCGAGAAGGTGCCCTACATGGCCGCGTCCACCTCGAGCGCTGCGGCGGCCGATCACATCTCGGACTGGCAGATCGCGCAGGAGCTGCACAGCGGCATGGCGGTGCTCAATGACCATGACTTCGAGATCCCGCGCGCGGATCTGACCGTCAAGTCGTCGGTCTCGCGAAGCCACGCCTACTCGAAGTACGAGTTGTACGACTACCCGGGCTTCTACGTCGGCGCCTACAGCGCGCGCGGCAGCGGGACGAACGGTGACGGCGACGCCATGGACCGCGGGCAGGCCTTCGCGCGCACCCGGATCGAGGAACAGCAGACCGACCACGAGCAGGTCATCGGTGGGGGCAACGTTCGCGGGCTCGCGGTCGGCGGCACCTTCAAGCTCGCCGAGTTCCACCGCGACGACCAGAACCGCGAGCACCTGGTGGTCTCGACCGTGCTCCAGGTCCAGGTCGGCGGGTACGAGGGGATCGAGGCGGCCTCGAACCAGACTCTCTTCCACTGCCAGTTCAGCGCCATCCCGGCCAAGGTGCCGTTCCGGCCCCGGCGGCTCACGCCGCGCCCCAACATCTCGGGTCCGCAGACCGCGACCGTGGTCGGCAAGTCGGGCGAGGAGATCTGGACCGACGTGCACGGGCGGGTCAAGGTCCAGTTCCACTGGGACCGCAAGGGCGGGCACGACGAGAGCAGCTCGTGCTGGGTGCGGGTGTCGAGCCCGTGGGCGGGCGCGAATTGGGGCGCGGTGCACATTCCGCGCATGGGCCACGAGGTGATCGTCGAGTTCCTCGAGGGCAACCCGGATCGGCCCATCATCACCGGCAGCGTCTACAACGGCGTGAACAAGCCGCCCTACCTGCTTCCCGACAATCAGACCCAGAGCGGCATCAAGAGCCGCAGCACCAAGGAAGGCTCGGCGGACAACTTCAACGAGATCCGCTTCGAAGACAAGAAGGGCGAGGAGCAGGTGCTCATCCACGCCGAGCGCAACCAGGACATCGAGGTCGAAAAGGACGAAACGCATTGGGTCGGGCAGGACCGCAGCAAGACCATCGACCGCAACGAGACCACGCACGTCAAGGGCGACCGCACCGAGACGGTGGACAAGGAAGAGACCATCACGATCAGCGGAAATCGAACCGAGACCGTGACCAAGAACGAGACCATTTCGATCACCGGCGCCCGGACCGAGAGCGTGGGCAAGGACGAGACCATCTCGATCACCGGCGGCCGAACCGAGAGCGTGACCAAGGACGAATCGGTCTCGATCGGCAAGAAGCGCTCGCTCACGGTCGGGGACGACGAGACCGTGAGCGTCACCGGGAAGCGCACCGAGAGCGTCAACAAGGATGAGACCCTCACGATCGGAGAGAGTCGCAGCCATACGGTCCGGAAGAACGATGATCTCAGCGTGGGCAAGAAGCTGGTGATCGACGCCGGCGACGAGATCACGCTCCAGTCCGGCTCGGCGAAGATCGTGCTCCACAAAAGCGGCGATATCGAGATCGAGGGCAAGAACCTCACGATCAAGGGCTCGGCCGACGTTGTGATCAAGGGCTCGAAGGTGACCCAGAACTGAGCCCCCATGATCATCGACATCCTGGATGAGCACCTGGAAGAGGCCGAGATCCTGTGGTCGCGCCGCCGCGGGGCGCAGTACTCGTCCAGCCTGAGCCTGTCGCAGCTCGGGGCGCTGGAAGCGCGCCTCGAGGCGCACCTCGACGGGATCGCGCCGGGTCTCGATGCGCGGCTCACGGCCTGCGAGGATGCGCTCGACGCCGGGGATGAGGATCGTGCGTTCGTGGCCGCCGCGCTGCTGCTGCGATCGGGAGCCCCGAGCCACGCACCTCGGGCGCTCGAGGGCTTGTCCCGCCGGGCGCCCGCGAGCCGGCGCGGCATCCTCGAGGCGCTGTGCCACCTGCCGCTCGCGGAATCGACGCGCTGGACGTTGGAGGGGCTGGTGCGCGGGGCGGACGACCCGGGCACGGCGGCGGCGCTCGAGGTGCTCGGCTTCCACCGCGTGCTCGACGCGAGCCTGCTGCCGCGGCTGGCCGGCGCGGGCGCACCCGAGGTGCGGCTCGCAGTCGCGCAGGCGGCGGGGCGCGTCCCGGTGGCGCCCGAGGTGATCGATGAGCTCGCCCGCGATCGCGACGTGCGGGTGCGCGACGCGGCGATTCAGGCGGCCATCCAGCGCGGGCTCCCGTCCGCGCGGGCCCGGCTGAGGGAGATCGCGGCCTCGGGGGCCGCGACCCGCGCGGTGCTGGGCCTGCTGGCGTGCGTGGGGGATGCCCAGGATGTGGCCGTGCTCCGCCCGCGCCTCAAGTCCCCGGCGTTCGGTGAGGCGGCGCTCGGTGGCCTCGCCACGCTGGGCTATCCCGGCGCGGTGCCCATGATGCTCGAGGCGATGGAGGTGTCGTTTCTCGCGCGTGCCGCGGGCCAGGCGTTCGTCCGCCTCACCGGGATCGAGTTGCCGGAGCTCGCCGCCGCGACGCCAGACGACGAGGACGCGCACTTCGAGGAGCTGCGTCCGTTTCCGGATGCCGCGGCGGCGCGCCTGGCGTGGCGGCAGCGTGCCGATGCGTTCGACGCCGGGCTGCGGTGGCGCGACGGCCGGAGCCTCCGTGCCGACGACTGGATCGAGGACCCTCATCGCGGCGATCTGCTCACGCGGCGCGAGGAGCTGATGCGTCTCTGGGCGACGCGCCCCGGGATGGCGCCGGCCATCGAGCTCGACGCGCCCGCGGCGGTGCAACGATGCGCCCGATGAAAGGAGAGACTGAGATGGGTGCTTCACGCGTGCTGGAGCAGGCCCGGGCGGGCACCATGACGCTCACGCGGGCCGCGGTTTCGAGGATCGACAGCGCGGGCCGGGTGTTCCTGGCGGCGTCCGATGACGACGGGGCGGAGATCGCCTGCGACGTGCTGGAGGTCTCAGCCGGGCGCGATCGCGCGATCGCGGTCGGCCAGGCCGTGCTCGTCGCCTGGGCGAACGGCTCCCCGCTTCGACCGATCCTGCTCGGTCCGATCGCCGAGCGCTTGACGCCCGCGCCCGAACGCGGCGAGGCGCGGCCGGCCGATCAGGCGGCGGGACCGGCGGGACCGACGGGGCCTGGCGAGGGTTCGGTCGAGCGGATCGAGGGAAGGAAGAACCACGACAGCGCTTCAGAGGAGCTGGTCCTCGAGTGCGGTCCGGCGGAGATCCGGATCACGGGGGACGGGAAGATCGTGATCCGCGGCGAGCACGTGCTCAGCCGGGCGCGCGGGACCCACCGCATCAAGGGCGGGTCGGTCGCCATCAACTAGGATCCGGACGGAGCGATTTCGACCGCGAAATCCTTCCAGGTCGAGAGCAGCGTCGCCCGATCGACGATGGCGACCCGGATGACCGTCCGGCCGGCTTCGAGCGCCTCGAATTCTGCAGAGGTGCCGTCGTCGCTCTTGAGGCTCAGCTTGCCCGCGGCGTCGACTTCCGTGATCTCGATCAGCAGCGCGCCCGGATCCTGCCCCTTGCCGAGCGCGAGCTCGACGCGCACCGTCTCGCCCACCTTCAGGCTGGACTTGGAGAGCGCCGCGCGCTCGAGACGCGGCACCTGGTCCGCGACGCGGTCCACCAGATGGCCTTCCATCTGGGCCTGCAAGGCACGTTGGATCGCGACCCCGTCTGGGGCGGTGCCGTCGATCCGAACGTGGCCGCACACGTTGCGATAGACCCAGATCAGGTCTTGAACGCGCTGATTCCGGATCATGACCGCGAGATCGCCCATCGGCTGCGCGGCGCGCACGTACGGAATCTCCACCGTCATGGTGGCCGAGGCCAGCTCGACCAGGCGCTCTCGCGCGCGGGCCGTGCCGGCGCTCGAAACGAATACCTCGATCGAGATCGTGGAATCACCCTTCTGCAGCACCCATTTGCGCATGACCTCCCCGGGGCCCGCGGGCGCCGTGATGTCCGCCCGGGTGGTCCACCCGCCCCCGGCGAGCGGAGCGATCTCAGCCGGGTTGGGCCAGGCGAGACGGACCGCGCGGTCGGCGTCGGGCGCCGCGGGGATGCCGCCGAATCCGACCCTGCTCTTGAACTCGTCCACCCGGGTATTGGTTGTCATCGCGGGTCCTCTCGCGGGCGGCGCACAGCCGCCCAGCAGGTACAGAACGATGGCCAGACGCCACATGCCTACACGACCGCGGTCACGCCGGCACACCATTGCATGTCCAGTGCGGTCCCGGGCTGGAAGCGGGCGTGGTAGAGCCTCGTCGTATAGTCGATGCTCGCATGGCAATACTCGTCGTAGCTCTCGGTGCCAACGTGAGGTCCGGCGCAGGCATCATAGACCTTGGCGGCGAAGGCACAGAACGCGTGATTGCCGAATGCCGTACGCAAGGGATAGTTGGGGGGAACAATCTGAGGATTGACGACGATTTCGACGACTCCGCCAGTCTCGTTCGAGTCATCCATGAAGAAGGGACTGTTGCAGGCGCCCCAGCCAAGCAGATTCGTGATGTTGATGTATCCGAAGGGGTTCAGGAAAATCCAGTCCACCTTGACCCCGAGAGCGCCGGAGAGCGACTGGACGGCACCCGCCTGATCGTAGCAGTTGGCGACCCCGAACGCGCAGGCCATGTAGAGATCGAGTTGAAACGTGCCGCCGCGCTGGCCGACGCCGTAGCTCGGCCGGCCGCCTATGGCTTCGTAATGGAGTCCGTGGCCGCTGTGGCAATAGCGCGTAATACGTGTCACCGCGTCGACCGGGTCGCTGACGCCCGGCACTCCGGCCCGCGTGCACAGGAACCGGAGCACCTCGGCCCACACGCCCTTGGCGTTCTGGTAGTAGGGCATGGGTGTCCCCAGGATGAAGAACACCTCGATGCGGCTCGAGCCCAGCCCGACCGAGGTCCCGAGTGCGGGCACCTCGACGCCCCAGACCATGTCGCCGCGGACCCAGGCGATGGCCTCGGGCAGCTCGACGATCCTGGCCGCAATCGTGTGCGAACCCGCCGCGAGCGGGCAATCCCCCTGAATCAGGAGGCTACCCAGGAGCCCGAACAGCCGGCCGTTGCCCGATACGTTCTTGGACTCCAGGACCTCGACCTTGACCTCGACGTCCTGCGACCCGCCCTTGCCGCGGATGAGGTAGGCGGCGGGTTTCTTGGAGCACGGGCCGTCTTTCACATTCTCGTCCAGCGACCAATGCGGCGGCTGCACCGTGGCGTTGTTGTTGGCGACCTTGATCGGGCTCTTGAACTTCACCTCGACGACTTTGGCGATGAAGATCTTGTCGGTGGAGCTACTGGTCTTGAGCGCTGTGGGTTCGCCGGCCTGCACGTCCGCATCACCCGGGGATGTTCTTCTTGTTGTGGAACAGCGGATCGCCGAGCCGGCACACGTTCTTGCCGTCGAACTTGACGTCGAAGGAGTACATCATGAACTCGCACTCGCCCTTGATCACGCTGCTCATCACCCCGCCCACGCTGCCGGCCTCGTCGCCCGCGCTCATCATGTACTTGGCGCCCTTGACCATCGGCATCTGCCCGTCGCACGTGACCGAGGTCGGCCCGCCCGAGGTATCCGAGGCCTTGCCGATGTTGGGGTAGGGGATGGGAACCGGGCCGGCGGGCGTGGGGGTCTTGCACACGTCGGGGAACACCATGCTCATGCCGCCGCTGCTCTTGTGAACGACGCCACGGCCGTTCGCGAACACGGTGGGCATGGCCGGAGTCCTCTCAGTTCGAAGCGCCGCTCAGCAGGGCCGCGCCACGATGCTCGCGGTCGGACGAACACCACGCCAGGCAAGGCTCCCCGACGTGCCCCTGCTGAATTCCGAGCGCGGCCAGGCCGGTCATGAGCGGACCGAGCGCCGCACCCGGATCACCGAAACAGTCTACCGGGTGAATGAGCTGCAAGTCATCCTCGAATCGGTCGCGGTTGCGCACGTGGGCCGTGCCCCACTCCTTGGCCCAGAAGCTCTCGCCGTTGAGCCCGGCGTACACAGTCTTCACGGGCCGCGAGGGCGCCCCGGGTGCCGCGAACAACGTCTGGAGTGTCGAGGCCAGCCCCTCGCCCAGGTAGGGCTCCGAGCTCTCGCGGTGGCCGGGCTCGGTTCCGGTCGCCACCGCGTTGAGCCGCGCGATCGGCACCGGCTGGCCGGCCTGCGCGTGACGGCCGCGCCCGAGCAGCAGGAAGGCGGCGCCCTCGCCCGGGGCGAAGCCGTCGCCGCTCGTCAGCAGGCGCCGGGAGCGGTCCAGCATCGCGAGCACCTCGGGATCGAGGTGACTGTCCACGCCGCCCACCAGCACCTGCGTGGCCTCGTCGGATTCGAGCCGGCGCAGCCCTTCGGCCAGCGCATGGAACCCCGCGGCGCGGCCGTGCGGGAACAGCATGCTGCCCGCGACATCGAAGGCGACGCCGGACTGCTTCGCCAGCCGCGCCAGGAACTTGTCGCCCGCCACCGCCGGCTTTCCGGCGACATCCTCGGGCACGGCGAGCAGCAACGGCAAACGCGGGGCCGCGGGCCACTTCGCGACCGCCTCGGCCAGCGCCGGCGCCGCGAGCCGCAGCATGCGACCCTCGCGCGGCGTCAGATCCGGGTGCGATCCGAGCGAACCCTCGAGCGCGGGGAGCGCGTCGTCGGCCAGGGTCCCCATGATGATGAAATCGAGGTAGCGGTCCCGCACCGGGCCCTCGGCCAGCCGCGCCACCCCGGCGCGCACCGAGGTGGCGGTCTGCGGGGCGCCGACGCCGACCGCGGTCATCATGCCGACCCCGAGAATGTTGGCGCCCGCCATCAGCCGGTGCTCCCGTCGAGATCGAGCCGGTCCAGCTCGACCACGATCGACTCCACCTTGAGCGGGTGCTTGTCGCACGGCACCGCAGCGCGCCACACCAGCGAAAGCCGGCGCTCGTCGGGCTCGATCAGCACGGTCTCGAGGTTGAGCGCCGGCGTCTCCTCACGCCCCGCCACACGCACGCTCGGGCGCAGCTCGCACACCGGCAGCCGGAAGTTGAGCACGCCTTCGGGGGTGACGTTCACCGCCTGGATGCGCTCGCCGCCGGTGAGATAGCGGTCGCACACCAGATCGGGATGCGCCGCGTTGAAGAACTTGGGATTGAAATCTTTGGGCAGGAAGGGCGCCCGCTGCCTGGCCCAGGCTTCGTCGTAGGTCCCCGCGAACGATCGTCGCGGCAGCCACGAGGGGGCGATGAAGCCGAAGCCCGCGGGCGGCGGCGTGTCGCGGGTGCCGCCGATCAGGTCGGCGGGGTCCTCGAGGTTGGGGAGCGGCAGGTCCTTGAGCTCCCCGCCTTTGCGCTTGCCCACGAAGCCGCTGCCCACCGGGTTGCGGGCCTCGAACAGCACCTCCGGCTGCTTGCCCGCGGTCTCGTGGAACCCGCCGAAGGCGCGCTCGTACACCAGCGGCATGGTCTTGAACGGCTCCGGCTTGCTGATCGAGGCCGGCAGGGCCAACAGCCCGGGCTGCCAGGTGCGGTCCCCGAACACGCGCACCACCTTCTGCCGCTTGCCCACCGCCAGCGACACGTCGAGCTGCGGGACCGGCTTGCGCCCGGGCGCGTGGGCCTGCCCGATCAGCACCACGTCGGTCGTGGGCTTGGTGAGGTGGATGTCCGAGGCGTACTTGAGGCTCGACTGCCCGGGCTCGCCCCAATACTCGTCCGCGAGCACGACCGGCGGCTGCGGCTCGGCCACGGTCAGGCGCGGGCCCATCACGAAGGCCGCCTTGAGCGTCACGTAGAGCGTATCGATCCCGCGCGGGTCGGGCAGCACCGCGATCTGGGAGGCGAACGGGGTCGAGTTCTTGAGCTGAAGCATCCGGGATCCCTCGACGAAGCGTCCGCACTGCCGCGACCCGCCAGAGCGGTCGAGGCCCCAGACTAGCCTGAGCGCCGGGAGCGGGCAACCGCCGGCGCCGCGCCCGCCGCGCTGCCCGCGACGTGGACAAGGTGTGGAGCCCGGGCACGTTCGCCCGCCCGCGAACTGTCGCCGGGGCAGGGCGTGCGCCCCGGTACGCCCGATGCATGGCCTCGCGGGACGTAGCTCCCGCGCTTAAGCCTTCCCCGGCGTACGAGGTGCATCATGCATCGCTTCTCGAGCACCCGCGGGGCCGCGCTCGCGCTTCTTCTCGCCCTGGCGGGCCTGGCGCAGCCCGCGCCCGCCGCCATCCAGCGCATCACGACCAACGACGACGACGCCCTCACCCGCACCTTCGGGGGCAGCGCGGACCACCTGCCGGTGCGGCCCAACCTGCGCTGGCAGGAGGCGGTGGCGTGGGCCCGCACCATGCCTGCGGTCCAGACCGCGATGCAGACCTGTGCCGCGCGCGGCTACGTGGCGCTGAGCGCCCACGATTCGGCGCTGGTCTCGATCGATCCGCCCGCGACCATCGTGGTGTTCCCGTACAGCCGCCCCGGGCTCGTTCTGCCGAAGTACCACTACGGCCAACCGCTTCTCATGGTGGTCACGACGGTCAATCAGGAAGGCGAGCCCGCGACGCGTGTCACCTGCGGGCTGTTGGTCGTGGACGCGGACAAGGGAACCGCCTTCAGCGCCGACTCCCTACCGGCCCTCGCGGCCAGCGACCCGAGCTTCGACGTCGAGACCATCGCGGGCGGTGATGGCGGGCCGGAGCAGCGGCGCTACAACGTCGTGCCGACCACGCAGAACTGGTTCACGAATCCGGAATCGAGGTTCAACAAGTTCATTCGCTGCTGGGGGATCAACTCGCTCACGACCTGCATCCGGCCGCTCATCAGCATCTTCCGCCTGCCGGGCGGCGAGCCCCTGCTCCTGGGCACCGCCGAGGAGCTGGGCTTCTACCTTGCCATCTGCTCGTTCGCGACCGCGCTCGGATGCTGGTGGACCACGTGGTAGGGGGGCCGCGATGAGAGCGTTCCTGCGCCGCGCCCTGCGATTCGACGACCCGGACCGGCATCTGTCCGGCCCGCAGTTCATGGTCGCCTGCCTGATCGCGCTTCAGGCCGCGCTCTTCTGGGCGGCGATCGCGCGCGACCCGGTGCTGATCGCGGTCATCCTCCCGCTGCTCGTCTATCCCGCCTGGATCACGCCGCGCGGGGAGGAGCGGCCGCTCCAGCGGTTCGGGGTGAGCCAGTTCGAGGCGGCCATGATCGCGGCCTTCATGACCCTGGCCCGGCACTTTGCCGGGCCGTGAGCGCCGGCGGAGCCTAGAGCGGGTTGGAGCGCGAGCCCGCGGGGCGGCGCTTGGGGGCGCGTGGATTGGGCCGGGAGTGGGTGGTGCCGGCGGCATGGCGGCGGGTGCGCTCGCTGCTCATGGTGTTGACCGCGGACAGGTGGCCGGGGGCCGCACGGCGGGCGCCCTGGTCACCTCCGGCGGCGATGACCACGCCGAGGATCACCATCCCGGCGAAGACCGCCAGGCCCACGAGGGCGCGTCGGAGGAGGTTGCTCTCGATCACGCGTTGCTTTCCGGGCTGGATGCGGGGCTCACGATTTCAGGACCGGCCGGATGCGGAGGGTCGAAGGTGACGGGTTTCGTGCGACTGATTCGAGTTTCGGCGCGAGGCGCGCGGGGCTTGAGCGGGAATTGATCGCCGCGCCCGGAAATATGAATCGGGCGCCCGGCTGGGGTGCCCGAGCGCCCGAAATCCGATGCAGAATGCGATGGGAATTGCGAGGCGCTATTCCTGGATGCGCTTCACGTCCGCGCCGAGCTTGGTCAGCTTCTGATCGAGCGCCTCGTAGCCGCGGTCGAGGTGGTAGATGCGCGAGATCTTGGTTTCGCCCTCGGCCGCCAGCCCCGCCAGCACCAGGGCGGCACTCGCCCGGATGTCGGTCGCCATGACCGGGGCGCCCTCGAGCCGCTCGACCCCGGTCACGACCGCGACGTTGCCCTCGAGCCGGATGTCGCAGCCCAGGCGCGCCAGCTCGGGCACGTGGGTGAAGCGGTCCTGGTAGATGGTGTCGGTGATCGTGCTCCGGCCGTCGGCGATCGAGCACAGGGCCATCATCTGGGCCTGCATGTCGGTCGGGAAGCCCGGGTAGGGCTCGGTGACCACGTCCACCGCCCCCGGCCGCTTCGGGCCGGTGATCGCCACCTCGCGGTTGCCGGGTAGCAGGTCGCAGCCGCAGGCCTCGAGCTTGTGCATGACCGCCGCGATGTGGCCCGAGTCGCAGCGCTCGAGCGTGATGCTGCCGCCCGTGATCGCGGCCGCGCCCAGGAACGTGGCGGCCTCGATGCGGTCGGGGATGATCGTGGTGTCGAGCGGCCTGAGCTCGCGCACGCCGTGGATGACGAGCCGCCGGGTGCCCAGGCCCTCGATCCGCGCCCCGCACTGGACCAGGTCGCTCCCCAGCTCGGTGATGTCGGGCTCGATCGCCACGTTTTCGAGCACGGTCGTGCCCTCGGCCAGCGTGGCGGCCATCATGAGCTGGGCGGTGGCGCCCACCGAAACCACTTCGAACTTGAACGTCGTGCCCTTGAGCTTGACGTTCTTGCCGACGATGTAACCGTGCTCGATCTCGAGCCCGGCGTTCATCGCGTTGAGCCCCTCGAGATGCAGGTTGACGGGCCGCGGTCCCCAGGCACATCCGCCCGGCAGCGACACCCGCGCCGAGCCGAAGCGCGCGAGCAGCGGCCCGAGCACGTAGATGCTCGCGCGCATGGTGCGCACCAGGTCGTAGGGGGCCTCGAGCGAGGTGACCTTCGAGGTGTCGATCTTGCAGGCGTGGCCGCGGAACTCGACGCGTGCCCCCAGGATCTCGAGCACCTTCGCCATGGTGCGGGTGTCCGCGAGCAGCGGCACGTTGCGCAGCGTGTGGACGCCCGGGGCGAGCAACGTGGCGGCCATGAGCGGCAGCGCCGCGTTCTTGGCGCCGCTGATCTCGACGCGGCCCGAGAGCTTGCGGCCTCCCTTGATGACGAGAGCGTCCATGGGTTTCCTGGCTCCGGCCGCGGCGGCGGGATCGGTATCGGTGGCGAGCGCTTCCGGGTTCGTTTCCTTGGCGAAGTCCATTGCGAGGGCATCCTTGCCCTCGACACCCGCGGTCGGGGCGTTCGAGGTGTGGGGGTCGTGAGGGAGTGGCTCGCGATCGATGGCATTATCGGCAGGTCGGACGCCGGAATCAACCGCGCGGCGCCCTTTTCGCGGGCCCCGGCCGTGGGCCCGTGGCGCCGCCGCCGCGGGTCTTCTAGGATGACCTGAACGAGGGGCTCCATCCGCCGTCCACAGGGAGGGAATCAGCACGCCATGGTCGTCGCCACGTTGCTCCTGCTCGCCGCCCACCCCATCGTCCCGGCCACGCCGGTCAAGCTCGCGCCTGCCGCGGCGGATTCGGTGATTCAGGCCATCCAGAAGGACCGGGCCGACACCGAGAAGTGGCTGCGCGAGGGGGCGACCTCGTACCTCGCCACGGTCCAGCGCGTGGATTTCGGCCACAAGTCCCTGCTCACGGTCGGCCGCTCGAGCGACAACGACGTGCGCCTGAACGCCGAGGGCATCGCCGACCATCACCTGCAGGTGAGCGTTGACGAGCGCCAGTTCGACATCGAGGCCCTCGACGCCCCGGCGCGCTTCAAGGTCGGGGACAAGGAGGTGCGCGAAGCCACGGTGGGCCCGAGCAGCATCGGGGTGGGCCGCTTCCTGATCCGGCTCTCCCACCAGGGCTTCCCGGCGCTGATCGTGTTCGACCCCCAGAGCCCGCGCTTTGCGAACTACAAGGGGCTCGAGTATTTCCCGCCCGACCTGTCCTACCGCTACCTGGTCAAGCTCACGCGCAAGCCGCACCCCGACACGGTCGTCATCCTCTCGACCCGCGGCAACCGGCGCCACGCGCTGCGCGTGGGCTGGTTCGACTTCAAGGTGGCGAAGACCCCCTGCCGGCTCGAGGTCACCCGGCTGCTCGAGCCCGGGGTGGGCGAGAGCGACCTGAGCGTGTTCTTCCGCGACGCCACGACCGGCAAAGAGAGCTACGAGGTGGGCCGGTACGTGGACCCCAAGCTCGAGTCCGACGGGCGCTACCTGCTCGATTTCAACTCCGCCTACAACCCGGCGTGCGCGTTCTCGGATCACTACAACTGCCCGCTCCCCACCAGGGCCAACACGCTCAAGGTGTCGATCCGGGCGGGCGAGAAGGACTCGCACTACCACTAGGCCGGCTGGCGCTCCTCGGGCCACTGGCGCGGCGCGATCGCCGGGCCCTGCTCGCGGCGCGCGAGCAGGACGCGCGGGCGCCCGGCGAGGTCGTCGAGCAGGGTGACCCCCGCCCAGTCGGTCGCGCCCTCGAGCCAGCCCGCGACCTCGGTCGCGCGCGCTTCGGCCAGCTCGAGTGCCAGCAGCCCGCCGCCCACCAGGTGGCGCGGGGCCTGATCCACGATCTCGCGCAGCGCCTCGAGCCCGCTCGATCCCGAGAACAGGGCCTCGGGCGGCTCGAAGGCGCGCACGTCGCGCGGCAGGGACTCGATTTCGGCGGTGGCGATATAGGGCGGGTTCGAGACCACCGCCTCGAACAGGTCGTCGCCGCCCACCGCCTCGAACCAGTCGCCGGCGAGAAACCGCACCCGGCCCTCGAGCCCCAGCGCCGCGGCGTTCGCCCGCGCCATTTCGAGCGCCGCCCCGCTCGCGTCGGTCGCGGTCACGCTCGCATCGGGCCACTCGGACGCAAGCGCCAGGGCCACCGCGCCCGAGCCGGTCCCGAGGTCGAGCACGCGCGGGCGAGGCCAGCGCGCGCGCTCGGCGCGCAGCACCGCCAGCACCGCCTCGACCAGCCCCTCGGTCTCGGGGCGCGGGATGAGCACGCCCGGGCCGACGCGCAGGTCGAGGCTCCGAAACGCCGCGCGCCCGGTGATGTACTGGATCGGCTCGCCCGCCGCCCGGCGCGAGAGCCAGCTCTCGAGCCGCTCCCAGACCGGCTCGGGCAGCGCGTGGCGACGCTCCAGGTAAAGGGCGGCCCGCGGCAGCTCCAGGAGCCGGCCCAG
>JBGQIE010000047.1:0-17809 GCA_041498315.1 Candidatus Eiseniibacteriota bacterium | reverse complement strand
GGAACTTCCCGGCGGGCGAGTACGACCTGTATTGGGACGGGAGCAGCGACCGCGGCGGACGCATGGAACGGGGGGTCTACTTCGCCCAGCTCACGTACGCGCGAAGCGGTTTCAAGGACGCGAAGAAGCTGATCATGTTGCGCTGAGCCCGACGGGGCCATCGAGCTCCGCACCGCCGCGGCGAACCACGGCCCCCGGCGCCCCCTCTGCCGCGGCTCGGTCTGCTAGACTTGCCGCGGTTTTCGTGGTCAGAGGCCCGGTCCTACAGCCTGCGGAGAAGCACCCCGTGAGCATTCATCCTCCCTGCCCCCCAGCCTCCCTCCGTCGCGTCCATCCCCGTTGGGCGCTCGCGCTCATCGGCCTTGGGATCGCGGGGTTCGTCGGCGTCGGCCGCGCGGCGTGGGCCCCGGACGGGAACCACCTGACGCTCGCCGGGGGTCCCCAGATCTCGCCCACCTTGGCGTCCGATGGCGCGGGCGGCGCGATCACGGCCTGGGTGGATTCGCGCCTCGGGTACGAGTCCAACATCTTCGCCCAGCGCATCGGCGCATCCGGAACGGTGCCGGCCGGGTGGGACCCCGACGGCAATGGCTTCACGCTCTCGACCTGCTTCAAGTTCGTGGTCGCGGTCGTCCCCGACGGTACGGGTGGCGCGCTCATCGCCTGGTCCGACGAACACTGCGCGCCCCAGCACGATCTCTACGCGCAGCGCGTCACGGCCTCGGGCGCGTTGGCGCCGGGCTGGCCGGCGGGCGGGCTGCCCGTCTGCCTCGCGGGCGGAAACCAGGACTCGCCGGTGATGCTCCCGGACGGCGCGGGCGGGGCCTTCGTCACCTGGGAGGACTGGCGGAGCGGATCGAGCATGATCTACGCGCAGCACGTCACGGGCTCGGGCGGCATCGCGCCCGGGTGGCCCACCGACGGGCTCGCGGTGTGCGCCGCGGGGGATGCGCAGTCGCTGCCGGCCATCGCCGGGGACGGCGGCGAGGGCGTCATCATCGCCTGGCAGGATCGGCGCAGCGGCAGCGGGGATATCTACCTCGAGCGCTTGACGGGGGCGGGTGTGCGGGTCGAGGGATGGCCCGCGGACGGACTGCTCGTGGGCGGAGCGGCCGGCAATCAGGGCTCGCCCTCGATGGTCCCGGATGACGCGGGCGGCGTGCTCGTCGCCTGGCTCGACCATCGCGGCTCGACCGACGACATCTACGCGACGCGCGTGAGCGGCACCGGGGCCCTCGCCCCGGGCTGGGCCGTGGACGGCACCCCGGTCTGCTCCGCGGCTGGCGACCAGCGCAAGCCGGTGACGTGCGCCGATGGCGCGGGCGGCCTGGTCGTGGCCTGGCAGGACCACCGTGCCGGCTCCTGGGACGTCTATGCCCAGCGGCTCGACGGCTCGGGCGCGAGCGCGCCCGGCTGGATCGCCAATGGCGCCGCGATGTGCGCCGCGGCCGGCGATCAGCTCGGGGTCCAGATCGTCTCCGACGCCGCGGGGGGCGCCTACCTGACGTGGCAGGATCCGCGCTCGGGCAGCAGCCACATCTATGCCCAGCACGTCACCGCGGCCGGAATTCCCGCCGCGGGTTGGAACGCCGACGGCACGCCGGTGTGCACCGCCGCGGGAAGCCAGATCAATCCGCGCATGATCGCCGACGACACCGGGGGTGCCATCGTCGCATGGGTGGACTCGCGCACCGCCAACGAGACCGCTCCCGATCTCTACGCCCAGCGCATCGTGAGCACGGGCGTCATCGCGACGCGCCCGACCGGCCTCGCCGCCCGCCACCAGGACGGCCAGACGTTTCTCACCTGGACCTGCCCGCCGGGGACCGGATGGACCTACCGCGTGTACGCCTCGGCCAACCCGATCGCGGATGGCTCGGGGCTCGCGGCGGCCACGCTGATCGGAACCGCCGGCGACTCGACCTGGTACGACCGCCGTCTCTCGGTCCTCACCGGACAGACCTACGCCTATCGCCCCGATTCCGCCGCGGCGCCGCTCGCTCCGGACCAGGGCCTGTTCGTCGCCACCCCGCCCGCGGCGGGCTCGAGATACTACGCCGTGACGGCCCAGCCCGGGGGCTATCCCGACAACCCCGCGGTCAGCCCGGACGTCAACTCGCTCGCGGGTCCGGTCGCAGAGCAGCTCGATACGCCCCGCCCGGTGTGGCAGCGCCGCATCACGGTGGGCGCCTTCATCACCCCCGACATCTACACGCTTTGGACCAGCGACCGTGACACGCCGGCGTTTCCCGCCATGGCGAACCGCCCCGGGCTCGCCTACGACTGCTCGGTCGTGCGCGGGGGCTCGGCGCCCAACAACGCGCTGTACGTCAACTTCCACGGGCGCCAGGGCAACTTCCTCCAGGCGGTGTACTCGACCGGCGCCCAGGGCGAGTGGGTGCTGGGCCCGGACGATCCGCTGCCGACCCAGGACTCGGACACGTTCTGGTACGGCTATCACGAAAGCTACGATCCCACGCTGTGGGTGAATCCGGTCCAGGCGAGCGGCACGGTGCGCGACTACACGCTGCGCCGCACGATCCACACGCTGCGCTGGGCGCGGCGGAACTTCGGTGTCGACACCACGCGCGTGTACGAGTACGGCTTCTCGATGGGCGCGATCGGCGGGTTCATCCTGGCGCTCCACCACCCCGAGCTGATCGCGGCGTTCATCGACGTCGTCGGCAAGGTGGACTTCTCGTTCGACACCGATCCCGACCCTCGAGCGCTCTTCAACCCGGGCGGCGGCCTGCGCGTCGTCTCCGACCGGCTGTGGGGCGTGCTCGGCGCCGACCTGCCGAGCAGCGAGGGCGGCACGGTGTACGAGCAGCTCAACGGCGCCCGCCGGGTGGCCGAGCTGGGCGCCCGGGCGGTGCCGCCCATGATCGCCTTCGCCGGACGCAACGATTTCGCGCTCGGGTGGGCGGAGAAGATCCCCTTCTATCACGCGATGCGCGACGCGCGGCAGGGCGGAACGTTCTACTGGGACATGCGCGACCATACGGGCAGCGCCCTGGCCGCGTGGGCGCCGATGGTGAGTCCCAGCATCCTCTATCGCTTCCGCACCAACCTGAGCTTTCCCGCGCTCTCGAATGCCAGCGTCGACAACGACCCGGGGGACGGCACGGCGGCGAGCGGCGACACCGTCGGCACCATCAACGGCCACCTGGAATGGGACACCGCGGTCGTGGACGAGCCCCAGCACTGGCAGACGACGCTTCGGCTGCGCGATCTCTCGACCCTGTGGGGTCCGGCGCCCGCCCCCGACTCCGCGAGCGTGGACGTGACGCCGCGACGCCTGCAAGCCTTCGCCGTCGTCCCGGATTCGGCCTGCACCTGGCAGGTCACGCGCCTCGGGGATGGCGCGATCATCCAGAGCGGCTCGATCCTGCCCGACGCGACCGGCCTGCTCACGGTGCCGGGCGTGAAGGTGTACCGCGCAGGCAGCCGGCTCGATCTCGGCCTGCCCACTCCACCCGTTCTCGACGCGCGACATCAGGAGCGCCGGCCCGCGCGGCCGCTCATCACCCTGGCGCGCAATCCGGTCGTGCGCTCCGCCACCCTGACGGTCGCCTGGCCCGCGGCCGGGCCGGCCCGGGTGGACCTGTACGATGCCGCCGGCCGGCGGGTGCGCGTGCTCTTCCAGGGCGCGGCGGTTTCGCTCACCACGACGACGCGCCTCGAGGCCCAGGGCTCGTCCGCGGGGCTCTACTTCGTGGTCGCCCGCCAGGGCAGCCTTCAAACCGTGCAGCGGGTGGTCCTGCTGCGGTAGGGTGGTGGGCGGAACCGAACTCCACGTCGTCGACTCGAGCAACGACCAGATCCAGAAGTTCGCGCCCTAGATCGAAGGGAGCCCTTCATCCGCTCGCGCATCACCGGCCTCGGCATGCACGTGCCGCCGCGTGTCGTGACGAACGCCGATCTCGAAAAGCTCATGGACACGAGCGATGCGTGGATCGTCGAGCGCACCGGCATCCGCGAGCGCCACTGGGTCGAGCCCGGCACCGGCGCCACCGACCTCGCCCTCGAGGCCGCACGCCGGGCGCTTGCCGACGCCGGGCGGGCGGCGGCCGACGTGGACTTGATCGTGTTCGCGAGCGTCTCGCGCGACTACTTCTTTCCCGGCTGCGGCCCGCTGCTCCAGGAGCGCCTCGGCATCGGCCCGATCGCCGCGCTCGACGTGCACAACGCCTGCTCCGGGTTCATCTACGCGCTCGCCACCGCCGACGCGTTCGTGCGCACCGGCCAGTACCGCTGCGTGCTGGTCGTGGGCGCCGAGGTCCAGAGCACCGGGCTCAATCTCTCGACCGCGGGCCGCGACATGGCGGTGCTGTTCGGCGACGGCGCCGGGGCCGCGGTGGTCGAGCCCGCCGCCGACGGCGCGCGCGGCGTGCTGGCCTCGGCGCTCCACGCCGAGGGCGCCCACGCGCGCGACCTGTGGGCCGAGGCTCCGACCTCGCTCGTCATGGGGCGGCTCACGCCCGCGATGCTGGCCGAAGGGCGCATGTTTCCGCAGATGAACGGCCGCCAGGTGTTCAAGCACGCGACCACACGCTTTCCCGAGGTCATCCAGGAGGCGCTGGCCCGCGCCGGCCACACGCTCGAGGAGGTCGCGCTGGTGGTGCCCCACCAGGCCAATCAGCGCATCGGCGACGCGGTGGCCGAGAAGCTGGGTCTGCCGCCCGCGAAGCTGTTCCAGAACATTCAGCGCTACGGCAACACGACCGCCGCCAGCATCCCGATCGCGCTCACCGAGGCCCGCGACCAGGGGCTCGTCAAGCCCGGCGACCTGGTCGTGCTCGCCGCCTTTGGCGGCGGCTTTGCCTGGGGCGCCATCGTCATGCGCTGGTGACCACGCGATCCCCCACCCCGAGGTTGAACTCATGATCCTCCCCCGCAACGTGTTCCGTCGCATCCTTCCCGTCCTGTCGCTGTCGCTCCTCGTTCCGGGGGCGAGCCTCGCGGCCGCGCGCGGCGCGGCCCCCGCCGGCCCTCCGATCCAGCTCGTCGAAACGCGGCCGGTCGAGAGCGTGCTCGGCAACCCGGCGCTGCCGGCGCCGACCGGCGTGTGGCTCGACATGATCGGGAGCGCCGAGCGGAGCCTCGACTTCGAGGAGTTCTATCTCTCGACCTGGCCCGGCGAGCCCACCGAGGAGGTGCTCGCCGCACTCGGGCAGGCCGCGAAGCGCGGCGTCCAGGTGCGCCTCATCCTCGATGCCCGCATGCACCGCACCTACCCGCGCACCGCCGACTCGCTGGCGCGCCTGCCCGGCTTCGCGGTGCGGCTCGTAGACTTCGGCCGGATCGCGGGCGGGGTGCAGCACTCCAAGTTCTTCATCGCCGATCAAGCCACGGTCTTCCTGGGCAGCCAGAACTTCGACTGGCGGGCGCTCAAGCACATCCACGAGCTGGGCGTGCGCGTGCGCGAGCCGCGCGTCGCCGCGGATTTCGCGCGCGTCTTCGAGATGGACTGGGAGGCCGCCACCCCGGTGGGCCAGGCCCCCGACACCACGCGCGCGTTCGTGGCGGCGCAGGTCCCGCACGCCGCCGCCGCGCTTCCCTATCGCATCGTCCAGGCCCCGGGCGACACGGTGCTCCTGTGGCCCGGCTACAGCCCGCTGCGCTTCATTCCCGACACGACGCTCTGGGACCGCGATCTCATCGTGCGCGCGCTCGATGGCGCGCGCAGCGAGATCGTGGCGCAGGTGCTCACCTATTCGCCCTCCGACCGGCAGGGACGCGACGATGCGATCGATGCCGCGCTTCGCCGCGCCGCGGCGCGCGGGGTCCGGGTCCAGCTCGTGGTCTCCGACTGGGAAACCGGCTCCCCGGCGCTCAAGGAGCTGCAGGCGCTCGCCCGCGTACCCGGCATCGAGGTCAAGCTCTCGACCGTTCCCGAGTGGAGCGGCGGATACATCCCGTTCGCGCGCGTCGAGCACTGCAAGTACGCGGTCGTGGACACGCTGTGGACCTGGGTGGGCACGAGCAACTGGGAGCCTGGCTACTTCCACGGTACGCGCAACCTCTCGGTGACGATGCGCAACCGCGCACTCGCCGCGCAGGCCCGGGAGATCTTCACGCGCTCCTGGAGCGCCCCGGGCGCGGCGGTGCTGGATCCCGACCGGACCTATCCGCGCAAAGAGCACGGCGAACAGGCACCCGCCGGGGCGAAGAAGTACGGCGGCTGAGGGCGCCCTACTTGGCCCGGCCCTCGAGGATCCCCTTCAGGTCCATGATCGTTCCCTGGTCCGAGACGATGACCTGGATCTTGTCCGAGAGCTTGTCCACGTACAGGTAGCGGATGTAGTTGGGATTCTGGGCCAGCGCGCGATTGATGACCTCGATCGCGTTCGCGCGCCCGCGCGCCTCGATGACCTTGCGCTCAGCCTCCTTCTGCTCCTTCTCGAGCGTGTACTTCATCTGCTCGGCGGACTGCTGGGCGATCTGCTTGGCCTCGATCGCCTTGGCGAATTCGGGCGTGAAACGCACGTCGCGCAGCACGATCTCGTCGATGACGAAGCCGTCCTTCTCGACCAGCGCCTTGATCTTGAGGTTGATCTCGTCCTGGATCTGCGCGCGCTTGGAGGAGTACACGTCCATCACCGCGTACTCCGAGATCACGAGCCGGATGACCGAGCGCACCGCCGGGCGCACGATCTTGTCCTCGTAGTCCGGGCCGATCCGCTGGTGGATGTCGATCAGCCGGGCGGGGTCGAGGTGATGCCACACCGTGAGGTCGATGCCGACCTGGAGCCCCTCCTGCGTGGGCGACCACAGCGAGTCGTCGATGTTGGCCTTGCGTCCCTCGCCCGACACCCCCGACATCGTGTACTCGAGCCGTCGCAGGTCGTAGTCATGGGTGGCGCTGATGAGCGGCGCGACGAACGTCACGCCCTGGCGTGCAAGCCGGAAGCCCTTCGTGATGGTGTTGAAGACGACGAGGCCGTGGCCCACCGGCACGACCCGGACCGAGGTAGCGAGCAGCACGAACAGAAGAATCACGCCCCCGAGAATGGGAAGCAGGGCGCCCAGCTCGACCGCGGCGCTCGGACCGATCCTCCGCCCCTCGGCATCGTGAACGCGCGCCCCGCGAGGCGCGACCAGGCGCCATACCGTGTAGCCCACCGCGACCAGAACGACGAAGAAGAGCAACCCACCCATGACGCGACCTCCTCACTCGAGGGCCGCCGCAAGGCTGGCCCAATACCCTTCGATCAGGTGGCGACGATCGCCCGTACCGCCTTGAGGGCGGTCTCGACCTCCCTCCGGGCTGTTGACGAGGCTGGGCGCGAGCTGGGCCGCACCCTCGCGCGTGAAGCTACCTTGCGGGCGCGACCGCGGGAAGGATTATGCGGGCGTAGCCGGCGGGCCACGAGCGCGTCCCAAGGGCGCGAGCTTTCCTCGCTCCCGCGCCGGCGTGTACGCTGCGCGCCATGCGCGCTCGAACGCCCCGCGCCCCGGCGCGGCGACCGCCCGTCCCCGTCGCCGGCCCGCTCCCCTCTCCGATCGTCCGCGCGCTCACGCTCGCGGCCCTCGCGGCCGCGACCTGGGCGGCATTCGCGGGGGTGACGGGGAACGGCTCGATCCTCCTCGACGATCCGCTCTACGTATTCGAGAACCCGCACGTCGTCGGCGGCTTCACCGCCGCGAATGCGCGCTGGTTTCTGACCGAGCCCCACAGCGGCAACTGGCATCCGCTCACGAGCTGGTCCCACCTGCTCGACGTCCAGCTCTTCGGGCTCGCCGCCGGCGGCCCTCACGCCGTGAGCCTGGCGCTCCACGTCATCAACGCGCTCCTGCTGCTGCTCGTGCTCGCCCGGCTCACGGGCGCATGGTGGCGCAGTGCCCTGGTCGCGGGCTTCTTCGCGCTCCATCCGCTGCGGGTCGAGTCGGTGGCCTGGATCTCGGAGCGCAAGGACGTGCTCAGCGGCCTCTTCTTCCTGCTCGCCATCGCCGCCTACCGGCGCTGGGCCGAGAGGGCGGGCCGGGCGCACTACGCGCTCGTCGCCGCGGCGCTCGCGGCCGGGCTCATGTCGAAGCCCATGCTGGTGACGCTGCCGTGCGTGCTGGTCCTGCTCGACGTGTGGCCGCTGCGGCGCCTGGCGGGCAGCGGCCCCGCGCGCCCGGCTCCGGCGGCCCCGGCCCGGTCGCTCGCCGGGCTCATCGGCGAGAAGTGGCCGCTGTTCGCGCTCTCGGCCGCCTCGGCGCTCGTCACGTTCGTGGTCCAGCACCGGGCCGGGGCCGTGGCTTCGACCCTCGCCACCCCCATCGGGGAGCGGGTGTGCAACGCGCTCATCTCGTACTGGCGCTACATCGCCATGACCCTCTGGCCTGCGGGCCTCGCCCCCTTCTACCCGCCGGTCCACCGGGCCGACGTGGCCGGAGCGCTCATCGCCCTGGCCGCGCTCGCGGCCGTGACCGCCTTCGCCGTGCGCCAGACGCGGCGGCCCTATCTCGCGGTGGGCTGGCTGTGGTACGTGGGGATGCTGGTGCCGGTGATCGGGCTCATCCAGGTGGGCATGCAGTCCCACGCCGACCGCTACACCTATCTGCCCACGATCGGCCTCGCGATCGCGGTCGTGTGGGGCGTCGGCGAGCTTGCGGCGAGAACTCCGGCCGCCCGGACCGCGGCGCTGGGCGCCGCCCTGGTCGCGCTCGCGGGCCTCGGGGTCGCGACCGCGCGCCAGGTCGCGCTGTGGAAGGACACGCGCACGCTCTTCACCCACACGCTCGCCGTCACGCGCGACAACGCGGCGGCTCACCAGAGTCTCGGCAACGCGCTCATGGTCGCGGGCGACCCGCGGGGCGCGATCCCGCACTTCGAGGAGGCGCTGCGCCTCGAGCCCGAGTTCCCCCACGCGCGCGTCGACCTGGGCAGCGCGTTCGGCATGGTGGGGCGCTACGACGAAGCCGTGGCGCAGTTCCAGGCGGCGCTGCGGCTGGGCGAGACCGCGGACCTGCGCTACGACCTGGGGCTGGTCTACGCCCGGCAGGAGCGGATGAGCGATGCCATCCGCGAATGCGAGGCGGCGCTCAGGCTGGACCCCGACCACTATCAGGCCCACGCCCAGATCGGGCTCGCGCTCGCGGCCACCGGCCGGCTCGACGAGGCGATCGTCCACCTGCGGCGCGCGAGTTCCCTCAAGCCCGGCGAGGTCGCGGTCCGGCGCTTCATCGCCTCGACGCTCGTGCTCGCGGGCCGGGCCGCGGAGGCGCTGGTCGAGTACGATGCGCTCCTGGCGGCGAACCCCGACGATGTCGAAGCGCTGCGGGGCGCCGCCTGGATCCGCGCCACCGCCGCCGATCCGCGCCTGCGCGACGGGGCCGCGGCGCTGCGGCTCGCCGAGCGGGCGCGCGCGCGGAGCCCGAATCCCTCGCCCGTGATCGAGCGCACCGCGGCGGCGGCGTACGCCGAGGCGGGACGGTTCCCGGAGGCCCTCGAGGCCATCGAGCGCGCGCTCGCCCTGGCGAATGCGGCCCACGCGACCGAGGAGGCGGCGCACGATGCCGCGGAGCGCCAGCTCTATCGGAGCGGGAAGCCGCTCCGCGCGGCGCCCTAGGCCTTGGTTGGGAATGCCGCCGGCACGCGGCGCCCTAATCCCCGAAGCAGATCCCCAGATCGCGCGCGGTGACCATGGTGTCCGAGTCCAGCGGCACGGTCTTCACGCGCTTGACCGCCTCCTTGAGCGACTCGTAGCGGATCGCGGGCGGGACCAGCGCCACCATGACGCCGGTGTGCCCTTCCTCGAGCGCGCGCACCGCGGCCGCGCCAAAGCGCAGCCCCATGAGCCGGTCGAAGCTCGAAGGCGAGCCGCCGCGCAGCAGGTGCCCCAGCACGACCGTGCGCGTCTCCTTCCCGCACAGCCCGTGAATGCCCGCGGCCACCTTCTCCCCGATGCCGCCCAGCTTCTCGGCCTGCCCCACCTCCTTGCCGAGCACCGAGATCGCGCCCCCGCGCTCGCGCGCGCCCTCGGCCACCACCACGATCGTGTAGTTGCGGCCACGCCGCTCGCGCTGGGTCACCGCCTCGGCGACCTTCGTGATGTCGAAGGGAATCTCGGGGATCAGGATGATGTCCGCGTTGCCCGCGATGCCGGCGTGAAGCGCGATCCAGCCGGCGTAGCGTCCCATGACCTCGACCACCATGACGCGCCGGTGCGAGGTTGCGGTGGTATGGAGCCGGTCGAGGCACTCGGTCGCGAACGAAACCGCGGTGTCGAAACCGAACGTCAGGAGCGTCTTGTCGAGGTCGTTGTCGATCGTCTTGGGCACGCCCACGACGCGCAGCCCGCGGCGGGACAGCTCGTAGGCGATCGAAAGCGAGCCGTCGCCGCCCACGGTGATGAGCGCGTCGAACCCGGCCGCCTTGAACTTCGCGATCAGCTCGTCGAGGCGATCCTCCTCGATGAAGCTCCCGTCGGGCTGCGGCACGGGGAAGCACATCGGGTTGCCGCGGTTCGTGGTGCCGATGATGGTCCCGCCCAGGTGGGTGATCCCCGAGACCGCCTCGCGGGTGAGCGGGATCAGGCCGCCGCGCGGGAATTGCTCGGGCAGGAGCAGACCGTTGAAGCCGTCGCGGATGCCGATGCATTCCCAGCCGCGCTCGGCGGCCGAGAGCGCCACCGCGCGGATGACCGCGTTGAGCCCCGGCGCATCGCCCCCGCCGGTGCTGAGGGCGATGCGCTGGATCTTGTGGTTCGGCATGCGTTCAACCTCCATGTGCTTGACCGCGAGCCGGTTCGGATCGAGCGGCGACAATAACCCGGGAACGGGTGGCACGGCGACCCGCCCCGCGCGCGGGCCGCGAGGCGCCGATTTCCCTGCACATTCAAGTTCCGCGGTGCGAACCTAAGCGGCATGGTCAGGGACCGGGAGGCCAGGCCCGCCGCGCGTCCGCCGGCCCGACCGGGGCCCGGGGCCGCGCGCTTCGTTCTCCCGGTGATCGGCGCACTCCTGTGCCTCGCGGGGCTCGACGCGACGGTCGCCGGCTTTGGTGCGCCGCTCAATGACTACGACGAAGGCCTGATCCTGACCAACGCCAATCTCATCCTCGCCGGGGCGGCGCCGGTGCGCGATTTCTACAGCAACTATGCCCCCGGGATCTTCCTGCTCGTCGCGGGAATGTGGAAGCTCCTGGGAGCTTCGATAGGCCTCGAGCGACTCCTCGGGATCGCCATCCACCTCGCGCTCGCAACACTCGCCGGCCGGATCGCGGGGCGCATCGCGGGATGCAGGTTCTCGCTCCTTGCCGCCGGCCTGGTCCTGCTCTGGATTTCGCCGCTGCAGGCCGTCCCCTTCGCGTGGATGGCGGCGCTCGCCGTCGCCTGCGCGGGGATCGAGCTGGCGCTCGCCGCGCGCGAGCGGGCGGGCCCGTGGGTGATCGTGCTCTGGGGCTTCAGCCTCGGCGCGCTCTGCGGTCTGAGGCAGGACCTGTTCGTCTATGTCTGTCTCGTGCTGGCGGGCATCGCGATCGGCCTCAAGATCGCGAGGCGGCCGACGCCGCTGGATGCGCTCGGGGCCCGCGCCGGTTGGGCGCTCGCCGGCTTCGCGATCCCCGCAGTGCTGGTCTGGGGCCCGACCATCGCCCACGCGGGATGGGGACCGGTGGCGCGCGATCTCTACTTCGACCAGGTGCGATACGTTTTGCCCGCGCGCGCCCTGCCGCTGCCTGTGCTCCTGGGAGGGCTCACCGACTGGTATCCGGGCGCCGCCGCGCTCGCGCTCCTCGGAGCGCCCTTGGCTCTCTGGGGGCTCGCGCGGGCGACGAGCTGGGGCGTACGGGACCCCGCGGCTTTGATCCTCACCGGCGCGCTCGCGATCGCCGTGCTGCCGCAGCTCCTCGGCCGGTCCGACCAGGAGCACTGCGTCTATGCCGTGGCCCCGGCGCTCACGATCGCCGCGGCCCTGATCGAGGCGCGCGCCGGGCGCCCCCGCCCGACCTGGCTTCGGATGGGCCCTCTGCTCGCCGCGGCCCTCGCCCTGTGGTTCCCCACGCGGAGCCTCGCGCCCTCATGGGAAAGCTTGCGCAGGCTTTCCTACCCGGGCTTCAGCGACCACCTCGCCAGCCTGTCCGCCGGGGATTTCGCGGGCCGCGAACAGGTCCTGGCCTTGATCGCGAGGAACACGCAGCCCGGCGAGGGCATTTTCGTCGGCAACGACCAGCATCAAATGGTGACGTGGAACGACGTGAGCCTTTACTACCTCGCGAACCGTCCGGGGGTCACGCGCTATCTTCAGTTCGACCCCGGCATCGTCACCCGGACCGACGTCCAGCAGCAGATGGTGCGCGACCTCGACCGCCATCGAACGCGCATCGCGGTCCTGGTGCAGGGTGGGTATCGGCCCGAAGCGAACCGGAGTGCCCAGCCGGGCTCGGATGTGCTCGACGAGTACCTGCGGCGCAACTTCCATGTGCTCGCGGAGAGTGGCCCCTACACCGTCCTCGGCCGCTCCGTCACTGCCGGACCGTGAACGCCGCGGAGGCGCGCGTCGTATCCCAGTCCAGATTGAGCACCCCGCCCTGGGCGTTGGGCTCGACGCTGATCGTGAACCGCTCGACCGTGGGCGGGAGCGCGCTCACCGCCATGTTGATCGTGTAGAGGTCCTTCACGGCCTTGTGCTCGGTGCCCCACTGCCCGGTCTCGCCGTTGACGATGAGCTTCCAGCCGCTCGCCGAGGGGATGGTCCACAGGGTGTAGAAGCCCGCCGGCACCACGGTGCCGCCGAAGTCGAGCGCCCTGTCGGTCTTGAACTGGGTCGCCGCGTTGGCGCCGGTGCGCCACAGCTCGCCGAAGGGCACGATGCCGCCGAACACCGCCCGCCCGCGCTTGGCGGGCCGGCCGTAGTCGAACCACAGCTCGGCTCCGCCCGCGCTCTCCACCCGCACGGTGTCGCGGGGAGACAGCACGCCGAGACCGGCCCCCTGCTGCTCGAGCGCCACGAACGACGCGGCGAAGTCGTCCATCGCCAGGCTCTCGACCCGCTGGACGCTGACCTTGGCCGTGCCCGCGACTGGCAGCACGCCCAGGATGCGGCCGTCACGATCCACTCGCAGGTGGTACTGGTCCAGGTGCCCGTTCATGAGGTAGACCGAGTCGCGTCCCGCCTTGTGCAGGCTGAGCCAGTCGGTGTTCCCCGCGCCCAGGAAGTACATGGTCGTGCGCAGGCTGTCGGCCTTGGAGCGCACGAGGTTCATGGTCTGCCCTTCGTACATCGCCCAGGGGCTCGAGGACGCGACCACGACCGTGCCCGCCGGCATCGCCATGTGCTTCTCCTGCACCGGGGCGTCGCCGCTCTGCGTCTTCATGATCATCGAATCGGCGGTGAACGTGGCATCGATGGTCTGGGTCGGTTTGGTCGAGAGCGGGGGCGCGACGACCATGGACAGGTGGGTGATCGCGCCGCCCGCGAAATCGTAGATGAAGTGCCGGCGCAGCACGCGCGGCGCCCGACCGATCTGGTCCACGTCGAGCCGCGCGTCGGTGCGCACGTAGCTCTCGACGCTGGTCGTGTCGCGGCCCAGCGAGACCACGAAGCTGCCACCCTCCTTGGCGGCGGCGGCGCCCGCGACGAACAGGGCGATGAGCGAGGCAAGGACCGGACGGACGGGCATCATCGTGTTGGCTCCTGGGTCGAGAGTGCGCGGCAAGCCACCGCGCGTTCGCGCGCCGGTGGCAACATGGCGTCACGGGGGGATTGGTACCCGGAAAGGGGTAGAACTTTGACATCGCAACGTCAACTTCCCGCCCCGCGGCGCCCGGACCTATCCCCTGTGGCGGTCGCCGGTTAGCGGCACCGGCGGCCGGGGCGCCAGAAATGTGTTGCAACACATATCTCCCCGGCGCATCCTAACAGGCGTCATGGGCACCGCACTTCGCCAGCGTCTGCTGCAGGATCGGTTCGAGAGCCCGGCCCACGAGGCGGCCCTCAATCTGCTCGTGGCCGCCGGGCACCTTCACGATCAGGCCGCGCGGCTCCTGGCCGAGCACGATCTCACCCTCACCCAGTACAACGTGCTGCGCATCCTCAAGGGGATTCACCCCCAGGGCCACGCGCGCTGCGAGATCGCCCGCCGCCTCATTGACCGGGCGCCCGATCTCACCCGGATGATCGACCGGCTCGAGCGCCGCGGCCTGGTCGAGCGCACCCGCTCGGACCGGGACCGCCGCCAGTCCATCACGCGCATCACCAGGCGCGGCCTCGAGATGGTCGAGCGCCTGGCCCCTGCCGCCGCCGCGCTTCACCGCGTCGTTTCGCGGCGGCTCACGCGCCCCGAGGTCGCCGCTCTGTCACGCCTGTGCGAGAAGCTCTATGCGGAAGACTGAAGTTTCCTTTCTGATGTCCACATGTGTGTTGTCACACGTTTCACCCGAACCAGGAGGATCAGCATGAGCACGATCACCGCCGTGCCCCGCACCCAGAGCGCCTGGGACATCGACACCGTCCACTCGAGCGTCGGCTTCACCGTCCGACACCTCGTCATCTCGAAGGTCCACGGGCGCTTCGCCCGCTGGTCCGGGAGCCTGGTCCTCGACGACGCGCGGCCCGAGAATTCACGGGTCGAGGCGCGGATCGAGGCTGCGAGCATCGACACCCACGAGCCGCAGCGCGACGCCCACCTGCGCTCGTCCGATTTCTTCGACACCGACAAGCATCCGGCGATCGAATTCCGCAGCTCGCGGATCGAGCAGGCCGGCGGGCAGCGCTACCAGGTCGCAGGCGACCTGACCATCGCCGGCGTCAGCCGGCCGGTGCGGCTCGAGGTCGAAGCCCTCGGGCGGGCGAAGGACCCCTGGGGCGGCGAGCGCGCCGGCTTTTCGGCCCGGACGACCATCGATCGGCGCGATTTCGGCCTGATCTGGAATCAGGCGCTCGAGGCCGGCGGCGTCGTGGTCGGCGAGAAGGTCGAGATCGGGATCGAGATCGAGGCCGTCAAACGCGCCGAGCAGTCGTCCAGCCAGGCGGCGTAACGTAGTCGCGGCCGGGCCCCGATGTGGGCTCGGCTGGGCCGTTCACCCATCCGAACGAAGGAGACCGCACATGTTCCGCCCCACCGCCGTCGCGCTCATCGCCGCGCTGCTGCTCGTCGCGGGCAGCGCCCACGCCAAGTCGAAGCTCATGATGGTCGAAGCCCAGGAGAAAGCCGTCAAGGCCCACATCGTGACCTTCGACGAGCTGGACTTCGACGTCTTCACCCATCAGAAGTGGGACCGGCTGCACGAGAGCCACTCGAAGGACATTGCCGTGCACTGGCCCGACGGGCACGTGACCCACGGGATCGAGAGGCACATCGCCGACTTGAAGGCGATGTTCGTCTACGCCCCGGACACGCGCATCCTCGTTCACCCCGTCAAGTTCGGCGCCGGCGACTGGACCTCGGTGATCGGCGAGATGGAAGGCACCTTCACGAAGCCCATGCCGCTTCCCGACGGCAAGCAGATCCCGCCCACCGGCAAGTCGTTCAAGCTGGTCATGTGCACGGTCGGCCATTGGAAGAACGGCGTCATGGACGAGGAGTACCTCTTCTGGGACAACCAGACCTACATGAAACAGATCGGCGTGGGCCAGTAGCGAACGCGGGACGCCGGGCGTGCTGCGGCTCGCCCCCCTACCCTGCCCGCGCGACCGCCAGCGATGCCTTCACGTCGCGCGGCGCGCTCGCGGAGGCCTGGAATCGGAGGGTCGCCTTCCACGGCTTGCCGTCGTTGCCGGTGAAGCGCCACGTCGAGGTGCGCGTCGCGCCGCTCGCGGCGGGCGCGCCCACGCGCGCCCACTTGCCGGCGACGAGCGCCCGGTCGACCCGGCTCTCGAGTTCTTCCGCGGACACCTTGAGCTTTCCGTTCGCGACCACGTCCCAGCGGCCCGTGTCGCCCTCGGTGCGCTCGACGTCCCAGGTGCCGAGCGAGTCCAGTCCCAGCTCGGGGATCTGCTGATCGGCCAGGGCGGCGCGCGCGTACTTGCTGGTCGACTGCCAATCGTATTCCTCGCTGAGCGCGACCTGCTGCGCGTAGCCGGTTCCGAACAGCTTCGCGATGACGTGCAGCGCGCCGTCCATGCCGGCCGAGAGCCCGGCGGTCGTGACGAGATGGCCGTTGTCCACGTAGCGCTGGTCGCGCACCACCTTGATCTTCGGGTACTTCTGGGCCATGCGCGGGATGTTCCCGTTCGTGGTCGTCGCGGTGAGCCCATCGAGCAGGCCGGTGTTCGCCAGGATGAACGCGCCGTTGCACACCGACATGGTCTGCTTCGTGTTCTCGGTGGCCTTGCGGATGTAGGCGAGCGTGGCGTCGTCCTGAGCCGCGGCCTTCACGCCCCCGCCCGGGATCACGAGCACGTCGGGCTGCGGGGCGTCGGCGAACGTAAACCTGGGGACGACGGTCAGTCCCATCGCGGTCGTGACCGGATCCTTGCTCGCGGCGACCGTGTACACGTCGCAGCCGGCGGCGCCGAACATCTCGTAGGGCCCGGTGAAGTCGAGGATCTCGCAGCTGTTGAACACCAGGATCGCGACCTTCTTCTGATTCGGATCCGGCGTCACCTCGGCCGAGCCCGCCTCGACCAGCTTCATGCCGCAGGTGGGGCACACACCCGCCGCGAAGAACGTGGTGGTATCGCACGGACTGCCGCAGGGTGGGCAGACGTAGCGTGTCCCCGCGGCGGCCATGGGGCTCGCGATCGTCATGGCTCCGGCAAGCACGAACAGATCGAACAGCACCAGCGCGCCGAGATGGGACAGCGTCTTCACGACGTCCTCCTGAGTTGGGGTGAAACGCCATTCGACGGCCGGGAAGGGGTCTGCGGGCGGTTGAAGCGCTCGCGGTACTGGCCGGGCGGCACCCCGACCGTGCGCAGGAAGGCGCGGCGCATGGACTCGAAGGTGCCGAGCCCGCTCTTCGCGCAGATGACCTCGAGCGGCTCCGAAGTCTCTTCGAGCAGCCGCCGGGCGGTCTCGACGCGCGCCGACGCGACGAAGCGCGCGGGCGTGGTGCCGACCTCGCGCGTGAACACGCGCGCGAAGTTCCGCGGGCTCATCGCCACCCGGCGCGCGAGCACCTCGATCGAGAGATCGTCCTCCGGATGCTCCAGGATGTGCGCCTGAAGCACGCGCAGGGGCTCGTGCTCGGCGAGCTGGACCGAGAGCTGCGCGCTGAACTGCGCCTGACCGCCGGGCCGCTTCAGGAACATCACCAGCTCGCGGGCGGCCGCCAGCGCGACGTCGCGCCCGAAGTCCTCCTCGACCAGCGCCAGCGCCAGGTCCATGCCCGCGGTGACCCCGGCGGAGGTGTAGAGCGAGCCCTCGCGCACGAAGATCGTGTCGGGCTCGACCTGGACTTCGGGAAACGCGCGCGCGAAATCCGAGCAATGGTGCCAGTGCGTCGTCGCCCGCCGCCCCTTGAGCAGCCCGGCCTCGGCCAGGAGGAAGGCGCCGGTGCAGATGGACGCAAGCCGGCGCACCTGGCCGGCTTGGCGGCGGATCCAGCGCAGCAGCGGCTGGTACGCCCGGATCCGCTCGACCCCTAGGCCTCCGGCGACGAGCAGCGTGTCAATGCCCCGTCCCATCTCGGCGATGCCGCGATCGGCGTAGAGGCGCAGCCCCGACGAGGTGCGGAAAGCCCCTCGCTTGAGCCCGACGATTTCGACCTCGTAGACGTGGCCGGCGCGCTTGCCGTGATCGCGCAGCCAGCGCGAGGCGCGCGAGAACACCTCGAGCGGCCCCATGACGTCGAGCACCTGGACGTCCGGGAAGGCCAGCATGGCGATCCGCATGGGAGCGCGGCCCGCGATCGGGGCGGCGGGCGGCTTCCGGGGT
>JBGQIE010000046.1:0-17832 GCA_041498315.1 Candidatus Eiseniibacteriota bacterium | reverse complement strand
TGTCCTATTCGAGGGAGCGCAGCGGCTTCTTCATGACCCCGGCCGACCCGGGCAGCAACAACCTGCGCATCTACGTCCTCACCGCGGCGACGCTCGAGGTCAAGATGGGGCTGCACGCGGACGCGATGGCGCAGGAGCTCGAGAAGCCCAAAGCAGCCTGAGCGCCGCCCGCCCCCTCAGCTCTCCCCTCGGCTCCGAACGACCGCGGCGCGCGCGCGCTCGAACACCGCGTCCCACATCGGCCGAGTGAGCTTGCCGGTATTCGTGTTCTGCCGGCTGGGATGGTAGCTCGCGATGAGCAGCGTGCCATCGGGCAGCCGCGCCTCGAGACCGTGCGCGAACACCGGGCGCTCGCGCGCGGGCAGCGTCCACCACCCGGCGGCGCGCAGCCAGGCCTCGTGCCCGATCCGCCCCAGCCCCAGCACGACGCGCACGCGGCGGAGCAGCCGGATCTCCGCCTCGAGGTAGCCGCGACAGCGGCCCAGCTCGGCGGGCGTGGGCTTGTTCGCGGGCGGCGCGCAGCGCGCCGCGGCGGTCACGTAGGCGTCGGTGAGCTTCTGCCCGTCGTCGCGGCCGGTCGAGAACGGCTGGCTCGCGAATCCGTGCGCATGGAGCGCCTCGTAGAGCCAGCTGCCGCTCGAATCGCCGGTGAACACGCGGCCGGTGCGGTTTCCCCCGTGTGCCGCGGGCGCGAGCCCGATGACGAGCAGTCGCGCGGCGGGGTCGCCGAAGCCGGGCACCGGGCGGCCCCAGTACTCCTGGTCGCGGAACGCGCGCTTGCGCTCGCGCGCCACGGCGGCGCAGTACTCGCGCAGCCGCGGGCAGCGTTCGCACGCGATGATGGCCGCCCCCACCGCGGCGAGCGACGGGTACGCAGCCGCGCTCGCAGCGGCCTTCGGCGCGGCGTTTCGCCCGCCGGGGCGTGCTTGCTTCACCCTGCCCAAGTCCCTAGATTCCCCCCCTCATGCTTGAACGATTGCGGGGCATCCTGCTCGGGGGGCCGAAGAACCTCCTCGACCCCCGCATTCACCATAGTCTGGCGCTGATCGCCTTCTTCGCCTGGGTCGGCCTCGGCTCCGACGGGCTCTCCTCCTCGTCCTACGGCCCGCAGCAGGCCTACCTCCACCTGGCCGGACACCAGCACCTCGCGCTCTATCTGGTCGTCGCGATGGTGCTCACCGTGTTCATCATCTCGGGCTCCTACGCCCAGATCATCGAGCTGTTTCCGAGCGGCGGCGGCGGCTACCTGGTCGGCACGAAGCTGCTGGGCACCACGCCCGGCGTGATCTCGGGCTGCGCCCTGGTCGTGGACTACGTCCTCACCATCGCGATCTCGATCGCCTCGGGCGTGGAAGCCCTGTTCTCGCTGCTGCCCCCGGAGTGGGGCGTGCTGCGGCTGCCGTGCGACCTCATCGTCGTGCTCGCCCTCACCGCGCTCAACCTGCGCGGCGTCAAGGAGTCGGTCGCGGTCCTCACCCCGATCTTCGTCGCCTTCATGCTGACCCATGTCGGCCTGATCGGCTACGGCATTTTCGGGCACGCCGGCAACCTCCCCCACCTGCTCACGGACACCGCGATGGACACCCATCAGGCGATCTCGAACCTCGGGCTGTGGGGCGTGGCGGTGATCTTCCTGCGCGCCTTCGCGCTCGGCGGGGGCACGTTCACCGGCATCGAGGCGGTGAGCAACAGCACCGACATTCTGCGCGAGCCGCGGGTCGAGACCGGCCGGCGTACGATGCTCTACATGGCGATTTCGCTCGCCTTCACCGCCGGCGGCATCCTGCTCTGCTACCTGCTCAACAACGTGCAGTATCAGGAGGGCCGCACGCTCAACGCGTCGCTGTGGAGCCTGCTCAGCGAGGGCTGGCGGCCGTGGGGGCTGCCGGTCGGGACCGCGCTGGTGTGGTTCACGCTGCTCTCCGAGGGCGCGCTGCTGTTCGTCGCCGCCCAGACCGGGTTCGTCGCCGGCCCGCGCACGCTCGCGGCGATGGCGGTGGACCAATGGGTGCCCAAGCGCTTCGCGCATCTTTCGGAGCGGCTGGTCACCCAGAACGGCGTCATCTCGATGGGCGTGGCCGCGGCACTGGTCATGGCCTATACGCAGGGCGCCGTCGAGGTGCTGGTCGTCATGTACTCGATCAACGTGTTCGTGACCTTCACGCTAAGCCAGCTCGGCATGGTGCGCCACTGGTGGCAGGTGCGGGCGTCCGAGGCGCACTGGCGCCGCCGCTTCATTGTCGCCGTCGTGGGGACCGGAGTCACGGGGCTCATCCTGGTCATCACGACGGTGGTGCGTTTCACCGCTGGGGGCTGGGTCACGCTGCTCGCGACCGGGGTCCTCATCGGGTTCTGCTTCGTGGTGCGCGCTCATTACCAGCACGTGCGCGGCATGCTGGTGTCGCTCGACGAGGTGCTCACGAACCTGCCGCTGCCCGAGCCCAAGACGGCGCCCGACCTGTCGCCCGACGGTCCGACCGCCATCGTCATGGTCGAGTCGTACGCCGGGCTCGGCATCCACACCCTGCTGTCGATCCAGCGCATGTTTCCGCGCCACTACAAGAACATCGTGTTCTGCTCGGTCGGGCTCGTGGACTCGGGCCAGTTCAAGGGGGTCCAGGACTTGAAGGCGCTCGAGGACAAGGTGCGCGGCGACCTCGAGCGCTACATCCAGCTCGCGCAGCGAATGGGCTACTACTCCGAGTACCGCTACACGCTCGGCACCGACCTGATCGCCGAGCTCGAGGGCATGTGCCTCGACCTGGTCAAGGAATTCCGGCGCCCGGTCGTGTTCGCGGGCCAGCTCGTGTTCCAGCGCGAGAACCTGTTCACGCGCTCGCTCCACCGCGAGACCGCGTTCTCGATCCAGCGCCGGCTGCAATTCGCCGGCGTGCAGGTCATCATCCTTCCCATCCGGGTGTGGGAGCGCCGACTGGAAACTCCGGGCGGGCGTCCCCGCCAGGTCGCGTGAGCGCGCGCAGCGCGCGAACCACTCTTAGGGAGCGTTCATGGTCACGATCGATCTGAGCGGGCGCCACGCCCTGGTCATGGGGGTCGCGAACCACCGCAGCCTCGCCTGGGCGATCGCCCAGCAGCTCCACCGGGCGGGCGCGCGGCTGTGCCTCACCTACGCCGGCGAGCGGCTCAAGAGCTCGGTCGACGAGCTGGCCGCGACCCTGCCCGGCACCCTGACGCTCGAATGCGACGTCACGCGCGACGCCACCATCGACGCGGTCGCGGCGCGCCTGACTTCCGAGTTCGGCTCGCTCGAGATGCTGGTCCACGGCATCGCCTTCGCGCGCAAGGAGGACCTCGAGGGCGCCTTCGTCGCCACCCCGCGCGAGGGCTTCATGAGCGCGCTCGACGTGAGCGCCTATTCGCTGCTCAACGTCACGAATCGCATGCTGCCGCTGCTCGAGAAGCGCGGCGGCAGCATCGTGACGCTCTCCTACCTCGCCGCCGAGCGCGCGGTGCCCTCGTACAACGTCATGGGGAGCGCCAAGGCGGTGCTCGAGCAGAGCGTGCGCCAGCTCGCCTACGAGCTCGGGCCGCGCAACATCCGGATCAACGCGATCTCGGCCGGGCCGGTGAGCACGCTGGCCGCGCGCGGGATCCACGGCTTCACCGACATGCTCAAGAAGCACGCCGAGAAGGCGCCGCTGAAGCGCAACGTCACCAAGGAGGAGGTCGGCGCCTGCGGCCTGTTCCTGATGTCCGACCTGTCGAGCGGCATCACCGGCGAAGTCATCTACGTCGACGCGGGCTACAGCATCATGGGGTGGTGATGTCGCCCGCGCGACGCCGTATCGTTTCGCTCGCTGCCCTCCTGGCGCTCGTCGTCCTGGGCGGGTGCGGGCCTCTCCGCGAGCCCGGCAGGCCCGTGGCGCCGCTCACTCCGGCGCGCCGCGTGCAGCTCATCCGGCACCTGCGCCCCAAGCACAACGTGACGCTGGCCCCCGAGGGCACTCGCGAGCAGGTCGCCTTCCGCGCCTTCGTGGCCCCGTGCTCCCTGTGGGTGGGCTACCTGCCGCCGGGCTGGATCACGACCACGCCCAACGGCTGCCGGCGCCTGGTCATCCGGCCGGTGTTCGAGGGCAAGTCGCTCACGACCGCCGCGGTGGTGGTGGATTTCGCTCCCGCCACCGCCGACTCGGCCGCCGCCTGCGAGCTGGCGGTGGTCGAGAACCTCGTGGCCTGGCAATGGCGTGAGCAGCGGCGCGAGACCTGGACGCTGCGCGAGGCTGACTTCGCTCGCTGGGTGGGACTCAAGCACACGGTGGGGCGCATGCTGCTCGGCCGCCATTCGGGGCGCTATTTCTGGATCACGGTCTACTGCCCGCTCGAGGCCGTGGACCTCGTTCTGCCGCGCTTCCGCGCCGTGCTCGAGACCTGGATCTGGACCGACACCGGCGAGCCGCTCGATCCCCGCCGGGCGCGCAACCTTTCGGGTCGCCGTCTGCCCGGGGCCTAGGGCCTCCGGCAAGCCTTCGCCCATCCCGCTACGGCCCCTCCCACCCTCCTGGGGCCCTTTGTTTCCAACCGGTTGGACGCTCCCCGCGCCGATGGAATAGCCCGCCGGCCACGGCGTACCTCATGTGTCACCAGCGGGCCGAACAGACTCCCCGCTCGACTCGAGGAGGAACGTCATGCAGACCCACGCGAACATCGTTGCCGAGATGCTGCGCTCCAACCCCGCCGCCCGTGCGCTGACGAGCGGCCTCGTCCTCGCAGCCGCCGCGCTGCTGCTCGCGCCGCTGCCCGCGCGGGCGAACCGCCTTTGGAACAACACCACGGCAGCCGGCAATCTGGTCGATGTCCAGGTCCAGGTGCAGGGTCACACGGCGCCGCTCTTCGTCCAGGGCGACTCGCGCGACCGCTTCTACTTCCAGGCCTTCAAGGGCCGCAACTACGCGGTGTCGATCCACAACCGCAGCGGTGAGCGGATTGGCGTGCTGATCGCGGTCGACGGGCTCAACGTCGTGAGCGGCGATCGCTCGAGCTTGACGGCGGGCGAGCCGATGTACGTGCTGGGGCCGTGGGAGACCGCGGTCATTCGCGGCTGGCGGACGTCGCTCGACGAAGTGCGCCAGTTCGTGTTCGTGGACGAAGCGCGCTCGTACGCCGAGCGTACCGGCCAGGCCAATGGCGACATGGGCTGGATCCGGGTGCTGTCGTTCCGCGAGAACCGCCCGCTGGCGTGGGGCGGCGACAAGATCCTCTACCGCCGCGGGCTCGAGGACGAGCGCGGCCAGGCCGCGGCTCCGGCCCCGTCATCCGAGCCGATGGCGCGCAAGTCGGTCGAGCGCGACGACGCGAGCCGAATCGGGGCGGACGCCCAGGGCGAACTGCGCGCGAAGGACCAGGAAAACTTCCCGGGCACCGGCTGGGGCGAGCGGCGCGGCGACCAGGCGCGACGGGTGCAGTTCGATCCGCAGCGCTACGCGTCGGATCAGCTGGTGCTCCGCTACGAGTACGAGTCGGGTCTCCGGGCGCTGGGCATCTTCCCGGACCGGCGCTACCGACTGCGCGAGCGCGAGAGCGGCCAAGTGGGGTTCGCCCAGCCGCCGCGCTGGTAGCTTAGACGTCACGCACACGCGAGCCGGGCGGGATTAGCCTCCCGGCTCGCGGCGTTTGTGCCACGGACGCAGCCTACGGACTCCGGGGTCGGAGCGGCCAGGGGCTCTGAGCGAGACTCGAGAGACCCGCGTAGCCAGGATGGCGAAGCGGGTCTCGAGTCAGACCGCGCGAGGCCTGGATGGCCGAGCCGGTCGGTCTCGCTCAGAGCCCCTGGCCGCTCCGGCCCCGGCGCAATGAGAGCTAGCGCCCCCGGCGCCTCCCGGCTTTGGCGGTCGGCTTGCGCTTGGTGCTCGGACTAGCGATGGCGGACTCGACCTGCGCCCAGTCCTTGTTGGCGAGCTTCACCTCGGCGTACTTCAGGTTCTCTTCTAGTTGCTGGGGGCTCGTCGCTCCGATGATGGCGGCCGAGACTTCGGGGCGGCGCAGCACCCAGGCCAGGGCGATGGCGGCGGGGGTTGCCTCGCCGTGGGACGATGCCCAGGCGGCGAGACGCGAGGCGGCGGCGACATTGTCGGGCGTGAGCGCTTTCTCGGCGGTGAGGAAGTGGGCGAACTTGCCGGCGCCGCGGCTGCCTTCCGGGACCGTGCCCGCGGCGTACTTGTTGGTGAGCACGCCCTGCGCGAGCGGCGAGTACACGATCAGCCCGATCGCGTTCCTGCGGCAGAAGGCCAGGTGCCCGTCCTCGATGTGGCGGTCGAGCAGGCTGTAGCGCGGCTGGCTCGAGACGAAGCGGTCCCAGCCGCGGGCCTTCTGGATCGCGACCGCGCGGTTGGCCAGGACCGGGACGCGGTCGAAGTTCGAGAATCCGATGTAGCGCGTCTTCCCCGCGCGCACCAGATCCTCGAAGGCGCGCAGGGTCTCTTCGATCGGAGCGTCCGTGTCGGCGGCGTGGATCTGGTAGAGGTCCACGTAGTCGAGGCCCAGGCGCTCGAGGCTCTGGTCCATGGCGTCAAAGATGTGCTTGCGCGACAGTCCCGCGCCGAGCGGGCCGTCCCACACCCGCCCCATGACCTTGGTCGCCACCACGATCTGCTCGCGCGGCAGGCTCGCGATCGCCCTGCCGAGCACGGTCTCGGCGGCGCCGCGCACGTACACGTCGGCGGTGTCGAAGAAGTTGATCCCGAGCTCGAAGGCGCGATGGACGATCCGGGTCGCGCTGTCCTGGTCGACCGACCCGCCGTACGTGGTCCACGAGCCGAGGGCGATCTCCGAGACCTTGAGGCCGGTGCTGCCGAGACGGCGATAGTTCACGGGAGTTCTCCGGGTGCGGGCGCGGGGTGGGGGTTCGTCTCGCGGACGGCAGGGTAGCCTACCGGCGGCGCCGCCCGGTAGCCCGGGCTTGGACGGCGCCTGCTCCCGGTTTACCCTGAGGCTATGTCGCCTTCCCCCTTGGCCTCGAGCGGTGGACGCTTCCGTATGCGTGACCTTCTGCCGCTGGGTCCGGGGCGGCACCCGCGGCCGCGTCCGTTCGTCGAGATGGCGCAGGTGCTGTGGCAGAACCGCGACAACCTGCCCTACGCCTGGCGCATCCTCACCCACGGGGTGTGCGACGGCTGCTCGCTGGGACCGCGGGGCTTGCGCGACGACGTCATCGACGGCATCCATCTCTGCATGACGCGCCTCAAACTCCTGCGCCTGAACACCATGGGCCCGATCCCCGAGAACCGGCTCCACGATCTGGCCCCGTTGCGCGCGCTCAGGAACCAGGACCTCCATCCGCTCGGGCGGCTGCCGTTCCCGATCATCCACCGCGCCGGCAGCGACCGGCTCCATCGCCTGTCGTGGGACGAGGCGCTCGGGATCATCGGCGACGCGTTGCGCGGCATGCCCGGGGAGCGCATCGGCTTCTACGCCACCTCGCGCGGCATCGTCAACGAGACCTACTACGTGTTCCAGAAGGTGGCGCGGCTCATGGGCTCGAATCACGTGGACCTGTGCTCGCGCCTGTGCCACGCGGCCAGCGTCGTGGGCCTCAAGGACACGCTCGGCGTGCCCGCCCCGACCTGCTCGCTCAAGGACATGATCGGATCCGACCTCGTCATCGTCATGGGCTCGCACCTGGCGAACAACCAGCCGGTCACGATGAAGTACCTGACCCAAGCGAAGCGGCAAGGCACGCGCATCCTGGTCGTGAACCCGATGCGCGAGCCCGGGCTCGAGCGCTACTGGGTGCCGAGCGACTGGCGCAGCGCGGTCTTCGGCACGCGGATCATGGACGACTTCTTCCAGGTCGCCGTCGGCGGCGACATCGCCTTCATGCACGGCGTGCTCAAGCACCTCATCGAGCGCGGATGGTGGGACCGCGACTTCGTCGCCCGCCGTACCAGTGGCTTCGACGAGGTGCGGGTACTGGTCCAGGGCCTGAGCTGGGAGGCGCTCGAGCGCGCCGCGGGCCTTTCGCGCGCCGACATGCTGCGCTTCGCCGAGGCCTATGGGCGCGCTCGCACCGCGGTGTTCGTCTACAGCATGGGGCTCACCCAGCACCGCTTCGGCGTGGACAACGTCAAGGCGCTCGTCAATCTGGCGCTCGCGCGCGGCATGCTGGGGCGCGAGAAGTGCGGCATCCTGCCGATCCGCGGCCACTCGGGAGTGCAGGGCGGCGGCGAGTGCGGCGTGGACCCGGACAAGTACCCGGGCGGCTTCGAAGTCGCGAAGGAGGCCGACCGCAGGCGGTTCGAGGAGCTGTGGGGTCGGCCGCTGCCGGCCGCGAAAGGGCTGCGCACGCTCCAGATGCTCGAGGCCGCGCACCGCGGCGAGATCGGATGCCTGTACTCGCTCGGCGGCAACCTGCTCGAGACCATGCCCGACCGCGCCTACATGTCCGAGGCGCTGTCGCGCGTGCCGCTGCGGGTGCACCAGGACATCGTGCTCAACAGCGCCGCCCTGCTCGAGGGACCGGCCGTCATCCTGCTTCCCGCCGAGACGCGCTACGAGACCGCGGGCGGCGGCACGACGACCAGCACCGAGAGGCGCATCCGCTTCTCCCCCGAGATCGAGGGCCCGCGCATTGCCGAGGCGCGGCCCGAGTGGCGGATCCCCGTCGAGGTGGCGAAGGCCGCGCGCCCCGACCTGGCGGAGTGCTTCCCGTGGCGCTCGCCGGCCGACGTCCGGGCCGAGATGGCGCGCGCGATGCCGCTCTACGGCGGTATCGAGCGGCTCGAGCGCGAGGGCCAGTCGATCCAGTGGGGCGGCGAGCGGCTGTTCGCCGACGGGTTCACGCGCATGCCCGAGGGCCGGGCGCGCTTCAGCGCGGTGTCCGTGCCGCGGCTCGAGATTCCGGCCGGGAAGTTCCACCTCACGACCCGGCGCGGCAAGCAGTTCAACAGCATGAGCCACGGCGAACGGGACTTCCTGATGGGAAGCTCCGGCCGCCACGACGTGCTCATCGCCCGCGAGGACGCGGCCACGGTCGGGGTGGGCGAGGGTGGAGCGATCCGCCTGCGCTCGGAGGTGGGCGAGTGGGTGGGGGTCGCGCGCCTCGCCCCCATGAAACACCGGCACCTGCAGGCCTACTGGCCCGAGACCAACGTCCTCATCCCACGCCGCTTCGATCCCGATTCGGGCGAGCCCGACTACAACGTCATGGTGAGCGCCGAGCCCGCCGGCGCGCTGGGGGCGACCACGCCCCTCCCGGTGGAGGAGGCCGCCGAGCCCGCCCGCGCGAGCGAGCCGCAGCCGGTGATGGCGCGCACGCGCACCCCGGACCGAGCCTGATACCGCGCGCGGCGCACCTGATGCACGCGCGTGCAGGCGGACATCGAGCGTGTCAGCACCGCTCCGCCCTGTGATAGCGTCGCGGGGTTCACGTGACGGGCCGACCGGGAGGCCCGCCCGCCTCGATGGGATCCAGTCGCTGCCATGGCCGCAACATCAGGAGCACGCGACGCGGCGAGCGTTCGGCTGATCACCCGCCGCACCGACCGTGAGTCCCGCACTGCCGCGGCGCTCAAAGTCCTCGCGCTCTTCGCCACGGGACTCCTGAGCTCGGCGCCGGCGACCGGCGCGGCATGGGATCCCATTCCCCCTTCGGCGTGGCTGGAGCAGGCCCGCCCCGATTCCGGCGGCGGCGATGCCATCATGCTGCTCGACCGCAGCGTGTGCACCCGCAAGTCCGACGGCTTCCACGCCGAGTACTTCGCGCGCGCGAAGGTCTTCACCGCTGAGGGCCGCGACATCGGCAATGTCGAGGTGGAGTACATCCGGGACCACTGGAAGCTCCGGGATCTCCGCGGGCGAAGCGTGTCGCCCGCGGGGCGCGTGACCGAGCTCGACCCGTCCCAGATCATCACCTCCACGGTGCTCCGCTTCGGGGATTTCGAGATCATGCGGGCGAGCGCGACGATTCCCGGCATCGAACCGGGCTCGATCGTGGAGTGGAGCTATACCCTCGATGGTGAGAGTTGGGAATACGGAAGCTGGCGTTTTCGCTTCGCCAACCGTTTCTACACCTGCGTTTCGAGCCACACCTGGCGTCCGTCGCAATGGGACGATGAATCGGTCAGGAAGGCGTGGCAGTACTACGGGATCCACAGCGCGTTCGTCGAGGAAACGTCCGTGCCGAACCGCGAGCATCCGCAGGTCGTGACCTTCACGGTGCGGAACCAGCCGGGGGTGCGCGACGAAGAGCTGGCGCCGCCGGCCGAGGAGGCCATTCCGAGCGTCCTGGTCTACTACGTCTCCATCAACCAGACGACGACGGCGTACTGGTCCGCCTGGAAACACACCATCGATCAATATCAGCAGGTGTTCGCGGAGCGCGCCCGATCGCTCGATCGGGCACTCGAGGAGATCCGCCAGCGGCATCCCGAGCCTGAGTCGGCCCTAGTCGCGACCTTTCGCTGGATCCAGGGCCGGCTCCACTCGGTGTCCGAGCTTCCGGCGGAGCGGCAGCCCGACCGGGCGAAGATCGAGCGCTCGTACCAATTCGCCGACAACGCCGAGCAACTGCTCGGTCGGAGCGAAGCGAATCCGGTCGAGATCAACTCCCTGATGGCGCTGGCGGCGCAGCGGCTCGGTTTCGAATCGTTCCTGGGACTGGTGGGCGACCGCCGCTACGAGAGCTTCGACTACACCGTGATGGGGTTCCCGCCCTCCAACCCCATCACCGTGGTGAAGCTCGCGGGGCACTGGGTCTTTCTGCAGCCCGATTCCCGCTTCGAATCCTTCGGGAGCATCCCCTGGTATCTGCGCGGCGGATATTGCCTGGTGTCGGGCCAGGGGCGCGAGCTGTTCGTACGTGTTCCGCCCGAGGCCGGGAATCGGGCGACGGCGCTCTGGAACCTCGAGGTGAACCTGGATCGCGACGGGGTGATGGATGGCCGCGTCGAGGCTCACCTGGGTGGCGAAGAGGCGCGGAGGTGGAGACGCAGGCTGTGGGACGAGGTCCCCGCGAGCCGCACCGGGCTGCTGCGCAAGTGGCTCGCGGAGGACGCGGGTCCCACGGCGGACTTCGAGGCCCCCACGATCGAGTCCCCGCCGGATTCGGAGTTCGTGCTGCGGGCGTCCGCCCATTGGCCGAATGTCTCGTCCGTGGCCGGGGAGCGCATCACCGTCCCCGCCAGCCAGCTGATCCCATGGCGAACGCACGCGCGTCTGCGGGCCGACCGTCGCCGGCAAACCCTGCTGTTCGAGAATGCCCGAACCGAGATGTTCCGCTTGAGGATCCAGATGCCCGAGGGCATGAACGTCGAACACCTTCCCGACCCCCAGCAGTTCCAGAACAAGCTTGGATCCTGGTCGGAGCGCTGGAGCCGGGATGGCGCCGCGCTGGTCGTCGAACGTCGTCTCGACCTCGAGCGTGCCGAGCTGCCGGCTCAGAGCTACGAGCTCGCCCGTGAGCTGTTCCGGTCGCTCGACACCGCCGATCAGACCGTCCTGTTGGTGACGCGCACTCCATGACGCGCCGTTCGGGCCCGCGCGGGATCGTCACCGGTCTCCTGATCGCGCTCGCCGTGGGGCCGGCGGCGGCGGGGTCGCCGCCGCGCTGGGCGCGCGAGGAGGCGTCACGGCCGGCGGCCCCGTGCGCGCAGGAGTGCCCGGCCGTCGTTCTCCTCGATCGCACGTCGCTCCATGTGGGCCGCGATCTCATGGTCGAAGCCCACTGGCAGCGCGTCGTCCGCATCTTGACCTCGGATGGGATGTCCTCGGCGGTGTTCACGCTCGCGCTCGAGCCGGGGAGCGAGCTGCACGAGCTGAACGCGTGGACCCTCTCCGCGGAGGGATTGCGCGGCAGCGCGGGTCGCTCGCAGCGCCTGGAGACCAATCTCTCGCCCGAAGGGTACAGTGACGTTCGGAGGGTGGCGCTCGCGGCGCCGGCCGCGCGGCCGGGCGACGTCGTGGCGGTCGAAGCGAGCTGGACGGAACGCACGCCTTTCCCGCTGTACTCGTGGTGGCCGCAAACCGAGAACCTTCCCACTCGTCTGGCTGAACTCGCCATCGAGCTGCCCGCGGGCTGGAGCGCCTCGGCTCACGGCTACCGCTTGGGGCTGGCGCTCCCCGCCGAGCCATCGAGCCGTTTCCATCTCGAGCTGCGCGATCTGGAATCGCTCCCCGACGAGGCGGCCCGGCCTTCGATGTCGGCGCTGCTGCCGCACGTCGTGGTCCGTTATCTCGGCGCCCCGGGTCAATCCGATTTCCAGAGCTGGGAAAGTCTGGCGGCCTGGTACGCGGAGCTCGCGCGTGCGGCGAGCGCTTCCTCGGCCTGTCCGACGGAGCTCGCATCCGAAGCCGGCGGGTCGCCCGGCGAGCGGCTCGAGACCCTGGCGCGGCGCGTGCAAATGGATGTGCGCTACGTCGCCATCGAGCTGGGCCGGCAGCGCTGGGAGCCCGACCTCGCCGGCGCGACCTGGCAGCGGCGCTACGGGGACTGCAAGGACAAGGCGGCGTTGCTCGTGAGCGCGATTCAATCCATCGGCGTCGAAGCGCGGCTGATGCTGGTGTGCACGCGCGGGGTCTCGGACGTGGATCCGGCATCTCCCGATCCGAACCAATTCAACCACTGCATCGTCGCGATCGCCTGGCCGGGTGAGGGCGCTCCGGCGGGGGCAACGCTCCAGGGGCCCAGCGGCCGGCGCTGGACCATCTTCGATCCGACCGACACCCGCGTCCCGCTGGGCCTCGTCTCCAACGAGCTGGGCGGCACGTGGGGGGTGATCGCGGATCCCAAGGAGGGCCTGGTACGCCTGCCCGGGGCCTCGCCGTCGATCATCGAGGTCGCGCTGGTCGGGCGGCTGGACCAGCGCGGCGACTTGAGCGCCCGGATCCAACTGTCGGTCGAGGGGCCCGCCGGGGCGGGCCTGCGCGCGATTTTCGCGCCGGCCGATCCGGCGGGTCGGCGCGCGCGGGCGCGTGAGTACCTGGCCACGCGCTGGCCGGAGGCCGTGCTCGACTCGTGTTGGGTGGAGCCCGCGATTCCCGATTCGCCGCGCTCCCGATTCGGCATGGAGGTGAGGCTGCCCGGGATCGCGCGACCCGCCGGCCGGACCCGGGTGTTCTCGCCCTGGCTGCTCACCGGGTGGCGGGAGGCGCCGCCGCGCGGCTCGATCCGCCGGTTGCCGGTGGTGCTGGGCGCCATCGGACGCTTCGAGGAGCACTGGGAGGTGGCGCTGCCCGAAGGGCTGGTCGCCGATTCGGTGCCTGCGCTCGAATGGCGGGGCCCGGCCGGAGCGTATTCGGCGAGCGTCTCGGGCGGCACCGGGCGTGTGGTCCTTCACCGGGCCCTCGACCTGCTCGCCGGCGAGCTTCCGGCCGACCAGTACGACCAGGCCCGCGGCTTGTGGCGCTCGATCCAGGCCGGAGACCACCCCGCCATCGTCCTGAGTCGTTGAGGCGTCCGAAGCGGCGGCGGTGCCCCGCACGGTTGCTCGTGCGCACCACCGTGCCCCACAATGGGGACCATGCCCTGCGATGCACCACGATGCGTCGCCGAGACCCGCCGATGCACCGCCTCCGATCGAGCCTGATGGACGATTTCTGCCGCCGCGGCCGCACCGGGGCTCGGCGCCCATGACGCCGCGCCGGTCGGTCCCCCCCACCCGGCGCGAGCGTCACGCGCCGCGACCGTCCCCCGCGGAGGCGGGCACCAGGAGCTCGCGTTCCTTATACGCACGGGCCCTGCGGACGTGCGCGATCCTGGGCGTGGGCTTGCGGCTCATGCTGTTCTGGGTCAACCCGCCCGACAACTACCTCGACAACCACTACGAGCCCATTCTCTGGATCATGGAGAAGGGTAGTTTGCCGCCCAAGGACGCGCTGTGGCAGGCCTATCAGCCGCCGGTCTTCTACGTCGTCTCCGCCGCGGTCGGGACCCTCGAGCGTAACGCCGGGGCCTCGCCGCCCACGGTCTACAAGTCACTCCAGTTCATCTCGGCCCTGTTCGGAATCCTGGCGCTGTGGGTGATCTACCTGATCCTGAAGCGTGTTCCGATCTCCGATTTCGCGCGGCTCGTCGCCTTCGCCTCGGCGTGCTTTCTTCCCCAGCACATCTACCAGACCGCGCTCCATTCGAACGACACCATCGCCTATCTGGGCGTGGCGCTCTCCGCCTGGCTGATGCTGCTCGCCCGCGAGCGCGGCTTCCCGCCCTGGATCTCGCTGCTGTTGTGCGCCACGGCCACGCTCACGCTGTTCACGAAGTACACCGCGTTCGTCGTGCTCCCCATGATGGCCGCACTCGTGCTGCCCGAGCTGGTGCTCCCGGCGGATTCGCCGCGGCGCTGGCGCGCGGCGGCACTGTGGCTGCTGATCGCGGTGCCGCTGCTGGCGCTCGGCGCCTACGGGACCTCGAATATCCAGCACTACGGTCAGGCGCTGCCCTGGAACACCGCGTTCCTCGATCCCAGCAAGACGCAGCCGCGCGCGCCGGGCGGGATGAGCTTCGTGAGCTTCAAGCCCTGGACCTGCATCGCGACCCCGATCCTCGGGCCCTGGAACCTGGATTCGTTCTGGACCCTGATCCACGCCCGCATGTGGTTCGACATGGAGCCCAAGTTCCTCTACTTCCTGGACCAGAACGGGGCGTGGTGGGGTCAGTACTACGCCTGGCTGCGCGGCGAGCAGGGGTTCCCGGCGGGCTTCCCGTGGTCGCCGTTCACGCGCTTCACGGGCTCGGCGCTCATCACCCTTGGACTCGTGCCGCTCGGCCTGATGCTGGCCGGGCTGGTCCGCTCGGTGCGCGACGGGTTCTACGTGGCTTCCGCCGCGGGCGGGCGCCGGTGGACGGGGATGCAGATCTTCGCCGCGTTGCTGCTGTCGAACGCGGCCGGCATCGTCTACCTGACGATGCGCTCCCCGGTCTACAGCTCGGTCAAGGCGATCTACTTTCTGGTGTCGCTGCCGGCCTTCGCGGTCTACATCGGCCTGGGGCTCATGGCGCTCGAACGCCACCCCCGGGCACGCGCGCTGGTCGTGGGCGGCCTCGCGGTGCTGTTCGCCCTGGTCACGGTCCACATCCTTCAGATCGGGCTCGCCCGGGGCTTGCGGATCGCCCTCTAGGCGGCCCTGAACCTCACGCCGCGGCTTTCCATCTCGGCAAGGATGAACCGGTAGGCCTTGTCGTCGCGCGCGATGCGCTCGAGCGGCTGCACCCCCTTCTCGGGGAGTCCGCCGCGGGCCGCGAGTTGGGCCACGACCGAGGTCGTGTAGGCGGTGGTGCGCGACATGGCGGTCATCCCGGTCTTGGCGTCGTAGCGGTCCACCATCGTCACCGCGCGCCGCGTGTCCCCCCAGCGTAGCCGCACCTCGAGCACGACCAGGTCGCGGGGCGGGTTCGCGAAGCAGTGGCGGCGCAGCTCGTCGAGCAGGTCGCCGCTTTCGACCAGCGGCTTCACAGCCTCGGCGTGACCCGGCCAGCGCAGGGTCTTCTCGCCCATCTCGCGCACCCCGGGCAGCGTCTCGATGAGCGTGCGCAGGCCGTCGCTGTAGAACGCCTCCATCTCGCCCACCCCGTCGATCCGCACCCGCTCGAGGCCGCTGAAGGCCGGCACTTCGGCGGGCACGCCGCCCCGGACGATGCGCGCCGGCCGGACGTATTCCTCGAGCAGGTCGTCGAGCGACCAGGTCACGACGTAACCGAAGGGCCGCGTGGCGTCCTCGGCCACGCCTCCCACCATGATGAGCGCCTCCTCGGGCGTCCCGTGGCGCGCGGCCAGATGGCCGACCAGCAGGTGCGAGAGCCCGGGCGCGAGCCCGCAGTCGGGGGCGATCGTGATCCCGGCGGCGCGCGCCGCGGCGTCGAGCTCCATCGGGTTCTCGGCGGCGAAGGAAACGTCCACCAGGTTCCGCTTCGCCTCGATCGCGGCCTGCATGGCCCCGAACCCGAGCCGTGATGGCAGCGCGCCGACCCCGAAGTCGTGCGCGCGCAGCAGCCGCGCGATGGTCGCCCGGTCGGAGAGATCGGCCTCGATCCAGTCGAGGTTCGGCAGCGCCGGCAGCGTGGGCTGCGTGAGGTCGGCGACCGTGATCTGGGAGTCGCGCAGCGAGCGCGCGAGGTCGCGGGCGATCACGCGGCCCTGGGCGCCCCCTCCCAGCACGAGGATCTTCATGAAGAATCAGTAACCCGAGTCGGGACCCGGCGCAATCAGGACGTCCTGCCCCATCATCGTGCGGCCCCGGGCTTCGCAGCAGGCCTTGAGGGGGCAGCGCACCTCGCCCGAGCCCGCCGACCCGAGCCCCATCGAGACGTAGCGGTCCGAGCAGTCGGGCCACACCGTGGCGACCGTGCCGCCGCGCGCGCGCAGGCGCAGCGCCGCGACCATGTTGGCCCCGGCGCTCATCCCGACGCAGTAGCCATGCTGGATACGGAGCCGGCTCGCGGCGGTGTGCGCCTCGGCGGTCCCCACGCAAACCACCTCGTCGATCAGCGCGCGATCCACGAGGGCCGGTACGAAGCCGTCGCCGATCCCCTGGATGCCATGCTCGCCGGGCGTCCCGCCGCTCAGCACCGCGGACTCCTCGGGCTCGACCGCGGCGAGCCTCGCGCCCGGCATGGACTCGCGCAGCGCCTCGCCCACGCCCATGAGCGTGCCCCCGGTGCCCACGCCGGCCACGAACCAGTCGAGCCGCGTGACTCCCATCTGGCGCACCTGGGCGATCAGCTCGACCCCGGTGGTCTGGCGGTGGCAGCGGATGTTGTCGGGATTGCCGAACTGGTCGGGCACGTAGTGGCCGGGCCGGCCGCGGAACTCGTCGCGCCGCGCCAGCGCTCCGGCGTAGCTCTCCTCGCGCGGCGTGAGTCGCACGTCGGCGCCCAGCTCCTCGAGCATCTGCCGCCGCTCGACGCTCATGTGCTCGGGCATGAAGATGATGACCTGGTGGCCGAGCACGCGCGCCACCCAGGCCAGGGCGATGCCGGTGTTGCCCGAGGTCGCCTCGACGATGACGTCGTCGGGATGGAGCTCGCCGCGGCGGCGCGCCTCCTCGAGCATGAAGCGCGCGATGCGGTCCTTGACGCTCCCACCCGGATTCGCGCACTCGAGCTTGACGAACACGCCCTCGATCTCGATCAGGGGCGTGTGGCCCACCCGCTCCAGCACCGACATCGGTTCACCCCTTCCCTGCCGTCCGCGGTCCGTTGCGGCTCAGGACGCCTCGAGGGTCTCCATCCGCGCGGCGACGTCCGCGAGCGCCTCGGACGTGAGGAGCTGCCGCGCCATGGGGAACAGGATAGTCTCTTCCTTGGTGAAGTGCAGGTCGAGCAGCCGGATGATCTCGGCGCCGATCGCGCGCAGCGCCTCGGCGCTCGCGCCCGCGGCGACCCGGTCGGCCAGCTGCGCCCCTCCGGCCACGATCGCGGGATGCTCGACCTGGTTGAGCTCGTGCAGGGTGTGCCGGAACAGCGCCGCCTGGGCGTGAATCTCCTGGTGCTCGCGCCGCATGATCGCGGTCGGGCCGCCGTCGGCGCCGAAGATGCGCTCGAGTGCCGGAAACAGCGCCTCGTCCTCCTTGCGGGCGTGGAGCAGCAGCCGGGTCTCCATCATCCGGGTCACCGCGGCGAGCGTGGCGCGCGCCGCGGGCAGCGCCGCCTCGCCGCGCTCGCCCAGCGCCCGCACCGCGCGCCGCAGCTCGGCGACCTCGGTCATGATCCCGGCGTGCTCCTCGAGCAGCTCGTCGATCGGGTCGTGCACGCTCAGCCCCCGCCCAGTCCGGCGCCCGGGATCACGACGGTGCGCATGCCCTCGCCGCGGCGCAGCAGGTCGAAGGCGTCGTTGATGCGCTCGAGCGGCATGCGCGCGGTCACCATGGAGAGCAGCTGGATTC
>JBGQIE010000045.1:0-18038 GCA_041498315.1 Candidatus Eiseniibacteriota bacterium | reverse complement strand
GCGACCAGCGTGGTGACGACCGGGGTGAAGAACACGACGCGGAACAGGCCCTTCAAGCGCGCCCGGCGGGAGTTGACGAGCAGCGCCGCGCCGAGCGAGGCCAGCATCGAGAGCGGCCCGCCCGCCACCACGAAGTAGAGCGTATTGCGCAGCGCGTTCCAGAAATCAGGCTCGGTCAGCACCTGGTGGTAGTTCCGCAGTCCCACCAGACGCGCCACGCCGGGATCGCCGATCGCGTAGATGTCGAAGTCGGTGAAGCTCAGCACCAGCCCCGCGATCACCGGCAGCACGAAGAACGCGCCGATGAGCAGGAGCGCGGGCGCGAGGAAGACCCAGGCCGCGCGCGTCTGCGCGCCGCGCCAGCTCGGCGTCACGGCGTCCCCCCCGCCGCCGCGCCGCGGTGCTGGCGGCTGAGCATCCAGCGGCGCTTCTCGAGCACGCGGTCGACATCGCGATCGAGGGCCGCCAGCGCCGAGTCCCCCGGCGTGGCGCCGCGCACGGCGCGCTCCGACTGGTCCTGGAGCAGGCTCGTGATCTGCTCCCATTCCGGGACCTTGGGCCACGGGGCGACCCGCAGGAGCTGCTGCTCGAAGGCGCGCGCGCGCGGATCGGCGGCCAGCGACGAGTCGCTCCAGGCCTCGCGCCGCGCCGGGAGATCGCCGCTCAGGTGGTAGAAGCGCGCCTGCTGCCCGGGCCGCGACAGGAACTCGACCAGCTTCCAGGCCGCCGCCTTGTGGCGCGAGCCATGGAACACGACCAGGCTCGAGCCACCCGCCATGGACAGGCCCGGACCGTCGGGACCCGGCAGCGGCGCGGTGGCCCAGGCGTCCCGCAGCTCCGCGGGCATCCGGTTCCGGAACTCGCCCAGGTTCCACGGTCCGGTGACGTACATGGCGAAATAGCCGCGCGCGAACTCCTGGTAGAGGTTCGCGACCTGCGTGTTCGAGAGCGGCGGCGCCAGGCCGCTCCGGAACAGGTCGAGGTAGAACTGGAAGGCGCGGCGGAACTCGGGCCCGGAGAACGCGCCGTGGGTGCGATCGGGGCTCAGGAGCGGCGAGCCCGTCTGGAGCCCGAGGATCATGAGTGGGAACCACTCGTTGATCGGCATGAGGATCGCGTAGTTGTCCTTCCCGCCCAGCCGCTTGACCTTCTCCATGGCCGCCCGCCAGCCCGCCCAGGTCTCGGGCATGGAGGCGATCCCGGCGCGCGCGAGCAGGTCCCTACGGTAGAACAGGACGCGCGTGTCCACGTACCACGGCACGCCGTAGGGCACGGTGTCGATCACGTTCGTGTCCCAGATCCCCGCGAAGTAGCTCGTCTCCGCCACCGCGCTCGAGTGCGCGAGCCAGGGACCCAGCGGCTCGAGCGCCCCGAGCGCCACGAACTCGGAGACCCATGTGTTCCCGAGCTGCGCGACGTCGGGGGTCGAGCCGCCGACGAAGCCGGTCAGGAGCTTCTCGTGCGCGGCCGACCAGGGAATCTGCTGGACCCGCACGTGGATGCCGCGGTTCTCGCGCTCGAAGTCGCGGATCAGCTCCTGCACCACCTCGCCTTCGCGCCCCATCGCCCAGAAGCGCAGCGCCTCGGGCTCGCTCGCGCGCGGATGGCACGCCGCGGACGCCGCGAGCGCCAGGCACGCGAGCAGCGCGGCGCCGAGTCGCACCGGGCCCGCCGCCGCCGCGCTCGGGGCCCGCGGGCGTGCCGCGGCCCTCACGGCGTTCCCGGCGCGCGAGCGAGCCAGCCGCCCGTGAACCCGGCGCGGCGCAGGCCGCGCACGACGTGGGGATTGCGCCGCATGAAGCGCCACACCAGCCCGGTGCGGTGGTTCTCGATCATCGCGAGAATCGGGCCCTGGTCGATGCCCAGGCAGTCGGTGTCGAACCATCCGACCCCCGGGACCACGCGCCCGTGGTGGACCGGGATCGCGGCCGCGAGCGTCGGGTTGAGCGCGTCCACGAAGCCGTAGCGCGTGAACACCAGGGTGTCGTAGGCGGCGCGCATCGCCATGAGGGCGGACACCGTTTCACGCGGCGCGAACGGGATCGAGCCGCCCAGCGCCGTGGGCGCCACCGTGCCGTCGTCCACGGTCTCGGTGAACGACGCCCCGCGCGCCGCGTAGGTGCGAAACGTCCGCTCGCGCCCCTCGATCGTCACGGTCTGGTCCACCGGCCCGTCGCACGCGCTCAGGCCCCACAGCGTGGCGCCGTAGCCGCGCCAGCCGCCCGGATTGGCGATCGCGTAGGCCCGCTGCGCGAGCGTGGCGCGGCGCGAGTTCTCGAAGTAGTCGAGCCCGCGCGCGCGCATCCAGGCGTCGTGGATGCCGCGCAGGTCGAGCCACACCTGGGCGTACTGGTGCCCGAACATCGGCGCAAAGCCGAGGTGCTCGATGCCCTCGAAGGAGCCCCAGCGGTAGCGGCTGGTCCAGGCGTCCCACACCTCCTCACCCACCGGGTGGGTGGTCGAGCCGAGGGCCAGGACGTGGAGCAGCATGGCCTCGTTGTAGCCGCGCCAGTCGTAGGGCAGGAAGCCCTCTTCCGGCGTCCAGCCGTGCCCGATCGTCGGCGGGCGCACCTGCGCCCAGGTCCAGTCCGTGCGGGCGTAGAGCGACTCGGCGAGCGCCCGGATGCGAATCTCCCGCGGCAGGCGCCGGTCGAAGTAGGACTGGCAGAAGAGCACGCCCCCGAAGAGCAGGGCCGTGTCCATGGTCGAAAGCTCGACCTGCTCGAAGCGCGCCCCGCTCGCGGGATCGAGGAAGTGGTAGAAGAACCCATGGGTGCCGATGCTCCCCGCCGCCAGGGTGTCCTGCCGCGCACGCCACAGGAACTCGAGCGTGCGCAGCACGCGCTCGCCGGCCTGCCGGCGCGTGATCCAGCCGCGCTCGGCGCCGATCGGGTAGGCGGTGAGCGCGAAGCCCACCGCGCTGATGCTCGCGAACGAGCGCGTCGGCGCCCGGTCGGGCGTGAGCCCGGTGTTGGAATCCGAGAGGTCCCAGAACCAGCGGAAGGTGCGGCGCTCGAGGGTGTCGAGGAACGCGACCTGGCGCGGCGAGAGCGTCGCGCGCGCGCGCGACGAACCGCCGTCCGCCTGGGCCGCGCGCGGCGCACCGGGCGCGCCCAGCGCGAGGCCGGCCGCGATCGCCCCGATGGCGAGGATCGCGAGGCGGGCTCGCCAGCTCCGCGCGAAGGCTGAGGCGGCCACGCTGTCCTAGCGCCGCGGGGGCGGCGGGTTCCCGCCGTTGCCGGTCCCGCGGGAATCGCGCGCGACCCGCGGCTTCGCTCCGCACGAGCCGCGGACCACGAGCGTGGTGGCCAGGACCTCGTGGCGCCCGGGGCGCGCGCCGGGGTGCTCGCCCCGCTCGACGAGCAGCTGCACGGCGCGCCGGCCCAGCTCGATCATGTCCACGTGGACGGTGGTGAGCGGCGGGTTGAGGTAGCGGGCGAGCGCGATGACGTCGAATCCGGAGATCGCGATGTCCTCGGGCACCCGCACGCCCGCGTCATGGAGCGCCCCGAGCGCGCCCACCGCCATGTAGTCGTTGGCGGCGAAGATGGCCGTGGGCCGGGCCGGCCGGCGGAGCAGCTCGGCCGCCGCCTGGTAGCCGGAATGCTCGGCGAAGTCGCCGTGCAGGACGAGCTCGCGCCGGACCTCGAGGTCCGCCTCGCGCAGGGCCGCGCGGTAGCCCTCGAGCCGCTGCCGGGCGTCGATGTTCAGCTCCGGGCCGGCGATGATCGCGATCGAGCGGTGTCCCAGGCCGATCAGATGCCGCACGACGCTCGCGGCGCCCTGGGTGTTGGCGATCGAGACCGAGTCGAAGTCGGGATGCGCGTGTCCGGGATTGAGCAGCACGATCGGCACACTGCTCGCCGATTCCTTCAGGAACGGGGACGGGTCGAAGTCCGGCGCCATCAGGATGAGCCCGTCCACCCGCCCGCGCATGGTGCGCAGCGCCGGGACCAGATCCTCGGTGCTCGCGCTCGAGCGCGAGACCAGCAGGTGGTAACTCAGCTCGCGCACCGCGAGGTCCATGCCGTGCACGACCTCGGAGAAGAACTCGCCGAACAGGTCCGGCACGATGACCCCGAGCGTGTGCGTGCGGTTCGTGATCAGGCTGCGGGCGATGCTGTTGGGCCAGTAGCCGAGGCGCGATGCCGTCGCCAGCACCTTGCGCCGGGTCGGCTCGGCCACGAGCGGGCTGTCGTTGAAGACGCGCGAGACCGTGGCGATCGACACCTTGCTGCCCCGGGCCACGTCGCGGATGGTCGCCATCATTCCCCGTCCGCCTCGGGCATGGGCGTCGTGCCGTGCGCCGGCCGCCTCGCGCCGGTCAATCGAGCCTCACGAAGCGCATGGAGTGGGCGCGGCCGTTCGATTCCAGCCGCGCCAGATACACCCCGCGCGGCAGGCTGCGACCCTCGAGTATCGCCGTCTGGATCCCGGCCGGCCGCTCGCCGTCCACGAGCCGCGCCACCTCACGCCCCTGCAGGTCGTAGATCGTGAGCCGGACGTGCCCGGCGCCCGCCAGCTGGAAGCGCAGCACCGCCGTCCCGCGCACCGGGTTCGGCTCGCTCGGGTACAGCCGGTCCACGCGCGGCACGGGCGGCAGCCCATTCTCGACCCCCAGGACGGCGTTGAAGCCGGCGAGCTGGAGGCCGCGCTGGACATCGGCGTTCTGCATGAACCGGAACCAGACGTGCCCGTTGAGGTAGTTCTCGATCATCAGGACGATCGGCCCGCTGTCGATCCCGATGTTGTCGAGGTCCCACCAGTTCACGGTGAGGTTGAACGCATCCGAGAATCCGTAGGAGCCCCAGGTCTGCGAATGGTAGGCGTTGTAGATGTTCCGGATCGCGGGGATGCAGATCTCCGGCGCGAAGGCGATCGAGCTGGCCGGCGCGGTGGGCGAGATCGTCCCGTCGTCGGGCGAGCCTACCGAATACGGGGGCGCGCCGCGCGCGCGGTAACCCGTCGGCCCGTCGCCGGCGGTGATGCCCCACAGCGAGTCGGAGTAGCCCGCGAAGCCGAGTGGATTCGTGATGCACCAGCTGCGCTGGGCGTAGGTCGCGCGGCGGGAGTTTTCGAAGTAGGTGATGCCCTTGGCCTGCATGTAGGCGTCCTGCGCGCCGCGGAAATCGATCCAGCAGTGCGAGTACTGGTGCCCGAACAGCGGCGGGAAGATCAGGTAGGTCTGGCCGTACAGGTTGACGCGCCACTGGTAGGTGCTGGTCCAGGTGTTCCACGTGCTGCCCGGCACCGGGTGGGTGGGCGATCCGATCGCCAGGATGTAGAGGATCATCGCCTCGTTGTAGCCGGTCCACTGGCCGAAGTCGGTGAAGCCGTTCTCCGGCTTCCAGCCCATCTTGATGCCCGGGCCGCCGTTCAACATGAAGGCCCAGTCGGCGCGGCCGTAGATCGAGTCCGCCAGCGAGCGGATCAGGTCCTCGGTGGGATCCGACAGGGTGAAGTACTGCTTGCAGTCGAGGATGCCGGCGAAGAGCAGCGCGGTGTCGATGGTCGAAAGCTCGCTGGTCCAGGCGCGGTTCGCCGTGTTCATGTCGAGGAAGTGGTAGTAGAGCCCCTTGTAGCCGGCGGTGCCGAAGGTCGCGGTGCCCTGGGGCGCGTTCCACAGGGTCTGGAGCGCGGCCAGGACGCGGGCCTTGCCCTGGTCGCGTGTGATCCAGCCGTGATCGATGGCGACGCAAATCGAGCTCAGGCCGAACCCGACGCTGGCGATGCTGCACGGCGAGCCGGGCTGGTTGCGGTCCCGGATCAGGCCGGTGGTGGGATTGGCCTCGTACCAGAAGAATCGGAACGCCGAGTATTGAACCGAGTCCAGCAGCGCCGCGGTGGTCTGCGCGCGCGCCGGAGCCGCGCAGGCGAGCAGCCCCAGCAGCACAACGATGATGCGTTTCATGGTCGCCCTTTCCAGAAGAGTCCGGATCAGAACTGGACTCCGATCGTCATGCGGTGCGTGCCGCCCAAACGGCCCTGATCGGCCCAGGCGTAGTCGAGTTGATATTCATACAGGTCGAGCTTGCCCTTGAACCCCGCCCCGAACGTCAGGCCCAGCTCGGAACGCGTTCCATCGGAGTCCTTCTGGAACGCGTTCTGATAGCCGGCCCGCAGGGCGAGCGCGTCGCGCAGCGACCACTCGGCGCCGGCGCTCACGCTCTCGGTGTTGTCGCTGGGATGGAACGCGTCGAGCGCCAGCCGCAGGCGGTCCTTCTCCCCCAACCGCACCGGATAGCCGACCCCGACCCGGAACAGCACCGGCAGCGGGAAGTCCCCGGTGAACTGCTCGGCGGGCAGCGAGCCGTTGTCGCCGGAGCGCGACGGATCGGCGTCGAACACCAGCCGCAGGTCACGGCCCGCGTACTGGCCGTGGGTGCCGAAGTTCGAAATGCTCGAGCCGATGTGGAGCCCCTGCGCCGAGATCCGGTAGAGCGTCCCGACGTTGAACGCGGGCGCGCCCATCGAGGTGTTCCAGATCGTCTCCTGCATCCAGGTCAGCTGCCCGCCGACCGCGAACCGCTCGGTGATCTGGCGCCCGTACCCCACGGCGATCGCCACGTCCGAGACCGTGAAGCGCTCGCCGGTGCCGAGCGGGAACGCCACGGTGCGCACGTCCATCTCGCCGGAGTTGAGCGCGGTCACGCTCAGGAACGTGTTGCCCCAGTTCCCGAGCGGGATCGCGAGCGCGGCGTAGTCGTAGGTGATGTCGGCGAGCCACACGCTGTGCGTGAACAGGACGCTCATCCGCCGCACCTGCCCGATCGCCGCCGGGTTGTAGTAGGCGGCGTCCAGCCCGTCGTCGTACATCGTCGAGCCGGCGTTGCCCATGCCGGCGATGCGCGCGCTCGGCTCGATGAGCAGGAACTGTCCCAGCGTGGTGCCGGTCTTGCTCTGGCCCCACGCCGGGGCGGCGGCGAGCCCCAGGAGGGCCAGCGTGGCCAGCGAGCGCGCAAACAGGCGGGGTCCCATGGTCATTTGATGACGGCGAACTTGCCGGTGTGGGTGGGCGTGCCGGGCGCCTCGACCTGGAAGATGTAGAGCCCGGGCGCAAGATCGAGATTGTCCTTGGTGCGCACGTCCCAGGCGACGAAACCCTCGTTCGAGCCGTTCTGGCGCAGGGTGCGCACCAGATCGCCATGCACCGTGTAGATCCGGATCGTGCAATTCAAGGGCACCGCGCGGAACTCGATACGCCGGTCGCCGCGCCCCGAGACCCCGAAGGGCGCGGGCTCGAAGCTCGCCGAGCCGATGTAGGGATTGGGCACGACGTAGGGTTCCTGCTTGGCCTCCGCCTGCGCCCGCGAGGGATCCACGCGCGAGCCGGAGGTCGAGAAGGTGAAGACGTCGCCGGCCCCCAGCGGGTGTTTGAGGCGCAGCTCCCAGACATCCCCGAGCCTGGGCTTCACGGCGCCCGGCGCCCCGTCGAGCTCGATGCGCCAGGTGACCTGCGGGGTCGCCGGCTGGGCCGGCGTGTAGGTCACGATGTCGATGAACTCGCCCGCCAGGCTCAGCGTGCTGTCGCGCGGCACGTTGTCCCCGAATCGGAAGTCGAGCGGCAGGTCGCCCGAGGCGGTGTGGGCCACGATCTTGAACTTCGCGGGTCGCGCCGGGAAGGGGAAGAGCGCGAGCCCGGTGTCGCGCACGACGTCGTCAAAGGTGATCGTGATGTCGTCGGGGAAGCCCGGCCGCCCCTGGTTGAGGGGCAGCACGGGCTGGTAGGTGGCCTTGAGCTTCTCGGTCGTGTTCGCTCCCGGATCCCAGCCGGTGCGTGCCGAGTCCACGGCGACTTCGATGAGCGGAGCGTTCACGATCGGGAGCAGACCGCGGCCGACCGGCCCGATGCCCTTCCCGTTGAAGTCGGTGCCGTTCGCGAACAGCACCTCGCCGGTCGTGCTGTCGGCGAGGTAATAGCGGGTGGCCCGCAGGCTTTCCGGCGAGGGCGTCGTGAAACCGACCTTGTACACTCCCGGCTTGGTAATGAGGTTCGAGTTCACGACCTTTACGCCCACGGTCCCGATCCCGGTGCCCGCGACGTGGACCGCCGGCGTGGCGCTCGCGGGGGTGTAGCCCCCCACCCTCGGGTTGGGACGCGCCTCCACGACGTTCGTGGGCAGGATGAGACCGCCGCGCAGGGTCTGCGAGACCGCAATGGCGTTCTCCGACGGGTAGATCGCGAGGTCGAGCGGGCCCGGATCGTACCCGTAGTCGTACGCGCACACGGCGTAGAAGTAGTCCTGCCCGTTCGTGACCGTCGTGTCGGTCCAGGTGTGGGTGATCCCGGTGTCCGAGCCCAGATCGTACGCCACGCCATCGATCGTCTTGCGCGAGAAGCCGCGCTTCCCGTCGATGAGATCGAACTGCTTGATCGGCTTGCCGTTCCCGATCGGCCCGGTCCCCCGCCCGTTCGTGATGACGCGCGGGTCGCGGAACTCGGGATCGGTCGAGCGGTAGATGCGGTAGCCCTCGAAGTCGAACTGGGAGGTGACCGGGTCCACGCCGCGCTCCGCGACGTCGTCCCACGTCAGTCGCACGAAGCCGTCGCCGGCCTCGACGTTGGCGGTCGGCATCGGCGGCGGCACCGCGAACTGGTAGTTCGAGTTGTAGATGAGCTGCACGGTGTTCACGTTCTCGCGCAGCTCGGTCAGATCCGCGCCGTAGGCCAGCGCCAGGCTGAAGCGCTCGCGCTTGCCCGCCTTGAGCTCGAACGGCCCCGAGGCGAACAGGAAGGCGATGTTGTAGTTCGCGGCGACCGCCGAGTCGAACCGGGCCGGCACGAACGGATCCGTGAACTTCTGGTAGAGCCGCTCGGGCCAGCTGTTCTGGTCGGTGTAGAACACGATGCCGTCGGTGGTCGGGTCGGGGTTGCCGAGCCCCGGCTTGATGCGGTTCATCTTGAAGCCGGTGAGCCCGATCTGGTCCGACTCGTCCTTGTCGGTGCGGTCGAAGTTGGGCTCGCCTTCGGTCGGGATGCCGTCCCCCTCGCCGGTATCGTGGGTGTCGGGTACGCCGTCCGCGCCCACGTCGCTGAATTCCGCCACCCAGTCCAGGTCCTCGTCTCCCGTCCACCACACGCCGGCCTTGTACGCGGGGCGCCCCGTGATCGGGCCGTAGAAGGCCTCGAACTTGGTCATGTCGTAGTGGGTCTGGAGGTAGGCGAGGATGTTTCCCTGGCCGGTGATCAGAGTCCCGGGGCCGCTGTCGCGCCGCTCGTCCGTGATGCCGTCGCCATCGTTGTCGATGCCGTCGAAGGGATTGCCCGGGGTCTCGAGGTAGGCGTAGCCGAGATAGCCGGTCGGGTCGCAGTTGCTCGTCCGGTCCACGCCGTGCCCATACCGGTCATAGGTGTAGACCAGGTTGAGCCCGGGGAAAGATTTGTCCCAGTTGGCGTTGTCGTCGTCGGACTCGAAGATGCCGTCGCACGACAGCGCCGAGCCGCCCACGCCCGAGTCCATGTAGAGCCCGAAGATGATGTTGTCGTAGTCGGTCGTGCTCTCGTTGACGATGTCGTAGTGCCAGAAGATGACGTTCGCCGCCTGCGGGTTCGACCACTGGAAGCCGCGCACCTCGACGCGCAGGCCGAGCCCGTGCCGGGTCGAATCGGTGCAGCAGGGCGAGCGGCTGTCGGGATAGAAGTCCCACGCGTCGTAGAAGTCGTCGTCCATGACCGTGAAGCTCTCCTGGTCGGCCGCGGCGCGCTTGCCGAAGTAGCCGTTCCACGAGCCGCCCCAGCCCGGATCATCCGGATCGTTGACCTTGTCCGGCCAGGCGTTGGGCCAGGTGCGCGGGTCGTTGCTGATCGCGGGCGAGCGGCCCTTGTTGATGGTCGGATCGGGCTGGAACCAGCCCGGACGCGGCTCGAAGCGCATGATGCGGTTGGCCGAGTAGGGGCTCGTGGCCTGGCGCTCGCGGAACCCGGTCTCCATGAGGTAGGCCTCGACGCCGCCGACCTGCGTGATCTTGTTGAGGACGAAGGGCGTGATCCCGTCGGTGTAGTTCATGCCGCTGCCCTTGGGAACCTCGGCGGAGTGGAACACGCTCAGGTCCACGTTGCCCGGGTCCGCGGGGTAGTCCCCGACCATGCCGAAGTTCCAGAACACGGTGCGGATGTTGGCCGCGTCCTGCTGGCCCGAGCGCTCGGCGTCCACCCGGCCGCGCAGCGACTTGATCATCAGCGGCTCGAGCTGGGCCGCCGCCGGCGGCGCCAGCGCCAGGACCAGCAGGGCCGCGATCCCGGGGGTCGTCAGTCGCATGGGCTCACTCCCGGCTCCGCAGGCTCAGTCCCACCTCGATGCGCCGCGGCGCGTAGTAGCGGGTGGGGTCCACGAGCGTGGCGTAGTCCTTGTTCGGAAAGCGCGAGTAGTAGGGGCTGCCCGAGGTGTTGAACACGAACCCGTTGTTGAAGCGCGTGTCGGTCAGGTTGAAGACGCGCGCGAACCCGGTGGCGGGGATGCCCAGCATGTTCAGGCTCTTCTCCCCGCGCAGGTCCACGGTCAGCCCGGGGGGCTTGCGCCCCGAGTTGGCCTCGAGGCCGTTGCCGAAACCGGTCGCGATCGCGGGCGTGAACGGCTGGCCGCTCGAGGCGCGCACGATCGTGCTCACGTTGAAGGCGTTCGCGCGCGCCGCGGTCACCGTGATCACCAGGGTGTGGCGCTGGTCCCAGTCGAACGGCACGGTGCGCGGGCGCGGGTCCTCGAGGTTCGCCGCGCGAGTCGCGGTCTCGTGCGGGTCGCTCGCGTCGCCCTGCGCGACCTGCCAGGTGTAGTCGAGCGTGGTGCTGAGGATCCGCCCCGAGCGCCGCGTCACGGAGAGGGTGATCCCGGTCACGTTTCCGAAGTCCACGTTGGTCAGGCGCCCGTATTGGGCGCCGTTGTAGGTCGTCACGAACTGGACCCCGATCAGGTCGCGGATGTCCTTGTAGAACATCGTGAGGTCCACGCCGAAGTCCTCGGTGATGGACTGCTTGAAGCCGAACTGGTACTGGACCGTGCGCTCGGGCTTGATGTCCGGGTTCCCCATGACCCCGTAGTCGATCCCGCCCGCCTGCAGGTCCTTGAGGATCGAGTAGTCCGCCCGGGTGAAGATCTGGCCCAGCTCCGGGAACTGGTAGAAGTGGCCGTAGGCGAAGAACAGCGAGGACTTCGGTGTCACCGGGTAGGACACCCCGATGCGCGGGGAGATCGAGATCTTGCGGGTGGTCGGGACGGGGTGCGAGCGCGGTACATCGGCGATCGAGTTGGCCGGGTTCGCGAGGTCGCTCGGCAGGCTGGCGCGCGCGCTGAAGTAGTCGAGCCGCGCCCCGGCGCGCACTCTCAGATCTTTCCACTCCAGCTCGTCCTGCGCGAACGCCGCCGCGATGTCGGGCCGCCAGCGCGGGATGCGCGGGAAGTTGGGCGGATTGTCCACGATGCGGGCGAGCGAGGTCCCGAGGTCCACGAGATAGCCGGGCGAGCCGAACTCGACGTGGGGCCACTGGTACTCGCCGCCCACCTTGAACTGCTGGTCGTGCGAGAGCTGGCTCACGAACGAGCCCTTGATGATCGGGGTATTCGTCCACCGCTTGTAGCGGTTCAGATCCACGCCCTCGACGATCGCGTCGTTCTCGTAGCCCGGGTAGAACTTGGGGGGGCCGGCGCGCACGTAGCGCGGGTCGAACACGTCGTCGTACTTGAGGTCCCGGTAGTCGAACAGGTTCTGCCGCGCGCTCAGGGTGTAGAACGTCTTGGAGCTGAGCGTGTGGGTCAGGTCGATGCCGTGCACGATCGAGCGCGTGTGCTGGGTCGTGAGCCCGTCGGGATTCAGGCGATACAGGTAGGTGGTCTTCCGGCCCACGACCACGTCCTCGATCGCCTGGTAGTTCAGCTCGACGTGCGGGATCGAGCGGTTCGTCAGCTTGAACACGCCCGACCACTCGCGCGTGTAGCCCAGCGGCAGGTTCTCGGGGTAGGGGTCGGCGGTCAGGGTCTTCTGGAACGGGTTCTGCGCCTGCCAGGGCGTAAACGAACGCCACACGTCGACGTAGTCGTCGAACGAGTACACCCGGCCGTTGAGCAGGTAGGTGGTCTTGGGGAACAGCGTCGGGCCGCTCAGGCTCAGCTGGTAGTTCTGGACGCCGGCGGGATGGAAGTTGTAGGGCGTGCCGCGGGCGGCGGCGTTTCGCGAGAACGCGAAACCTCCCGCGAAGCCTTCGCTCTCCCAGTGGAACTGGTCCGAGCCGCGGCGCAGCACCGCGTTGACGACCCCGCTCATGGCCTGCCCGTACTCGGCATCAAAGGTGCCGCTGATGACCTGAACCTCCTCGAGCAGCGAGCGGTCCAGGCGCAGCCCCGACTTGTTGTCCACCGGGTCGTTCACGGTGACGCCGTCCACCTGGTACTGGACCTCGCCCAACCGGCCGCCGCGGATGTGGCCATTCACGACCCCGGCCTGGAGGCTGACGATGTCCTGGAGCTCCTGGACCGGCAGCTCCATGATCTGCTTGCGGCTCACGGTCGCGAGGTTGCTCGTCAGCTTCAGGTCCACGACCGGCCGCCGCGCGCTCACCACCACTTCCTGCAGCGTGACCGCCGTCTCCGTGAGCGCGACGTCGTCGAGGCCGGTCGTGTTGTCCGACGAAACCACCACGTTCTGGACCGTCACCGGACCGCGGCCGATGAAGTTGAACTTCACGTCGTAGGTCCCGGCGGGGACGTTGACGATCACGTAGCGCCCCAGCTCGTCGGTGATGGCACCGGTGCGGGCGGCGGGCACCGAGACGGTCACCCCCGCCAGCGGCTGCTTGTTCGTAGCGTCGAGCACACGCCCCACCAGCTTGCCCGTGGTGCCGGCAAAGCCGGCGGCCGGGAGGAGCGTCAGCAGCAGCCCCGCCGCGCCGACCGATCTCACCACGAGTTGCCGCGCACGCGAACTCATGACCCTCCGTGTTCCATCCCGGGCCACCCCCCACCGACTCGAACGGCGCGGATCGTATGGACCCGCGCCGTCCTTGTCGCGTGGCTCACCGCCGCCGCTGCCCCGGCCGGCGTCACTTCAAATGCATGACCTTCCCGACCAGGTTCGCCTTGAGGGCGCCGCTGACCGGATCCCTGATGCGCATGCGGACCAGGTACATGCTGGTGCTCAGCCCTTCGCGCCCGAGCACCGCGTCGTGCTCGCCGGGTGGTTGAAGGCCGAGCTCACGTCTCGAGACCTGGCGGCCCAGCACGTCGTACACCTCGAGGCTCACGTTGGCCCAGTCCGAGAGCGCATATCGTATTCGGGTGGTGGCGCGGAAGGGATTGGGCGATGCGCCCAGCATGACCGATTCCGGCGCCGGCCCGGGCGGTCCCACCCCGAGCACGAAGTACGACGGATCCATGTAGATGGCCGCGGGACAGCACTCGTTGTTGTACTGCATGTACCACCAGGTGCGCGTCCCGTAGCTGAGCGTGTAGGGCGTGAACGAGTCTCCGTCCAGCAGGTCGAGGCCCAGGAACAGCTGGCGGTCGCCGAGGCCGTCCGGGTAGCCGAACTTGGTGAGGTCGAACGCCAGCTCGGCCGTGTAGCCCGTGTCCCCCTGCAGCCCGACCGTGTCCACGGTCGTCCCCGCCTTGAGCTGCAGGGCGCCGAGCACCGCGCGCAGGGTGTCCGCCAGGTAGGGCAGATCGTCGCGCTTGAGCATGGTGCCGTTCTGGTCCACCTGGAACGAGGCGCGCCAGTCGTAGAGGTTGTGGTCGGTCCAGCGCTTGAGGCGATCGGTGATCGTGACGATGGCGCCGTCCCAGCGGTCGAACACCGGATGGTACTGGACCACCTGGTCGCGCACGTCGAGGCCGATGTAGAGCGTGTCCACCTTCGTGAACATCTTGACCGTCGCATCCGCGGGATCGAGCACGCCCGCCAGTCCGCCGTTGACCGCGGGTTGATATTGCCCGCTGCGCCATTTGCCCACCTCGGGGTAGCTCGCGCGCAGCGCGGCGTCGTCCCATCGGATGTCGAACCCGGGCACGTTGGCCCAGACCGGGTCGCTGAGCGACCCGTCGATGACGGGCTTGGCAAAGCTGCCCGCGGCGGGGATGTAGAGATCGAACGGGAGCTTCGGCAGCGGGCCCGAGTTGATCGTCACGTCGGGGCGCCCGTAGATGTGCAGCTCGTTGTACCACGCGGCGTTGCCCCACGGACTCTGGATCCAGCTGCGGTTGCTGCTGAAGTTGGCCAGGCTGATGGGCCAGTTCCAGTCGACATCGTAGATCGAGCAGTTCCACTCGATGACGTCGCCGGTGGGCTGGGTCACGTTGTAGCCCATCGGCGTGAGGTTGAACTTCATCTCGACCGTGTAGCCGGTGTCGTTCACGGCGTCGGAGTTGGACAGGCCGTGGACGTAGGTCTTCGCGTCCCAGGCCGAGATCTCGGCCGGAGTGCGCGCCTGGCTGCAGGCCTCGGTGCCCCACATGCCGCGGAAGCAGGGCGGGGTGCCGGGCGTGCTGGCGAGCACGGTGTCCACCGGATACCACCACGAATAGAAGTACTCCGCGGGCGGCGCCGGGAACAACCCCTGGCTGTGGTCCTTGAGCGCCATGAGCAGGCCGTCGATGCGGTTGAACTCGACCGAGCCGCCGATCGACTTGTCCTTGACGTCGAACCCCACGTAGAGAGAATTACCGTCCACCAGGAACTTGAGAATCGCGTTGGTGGAATCCTTGGCGAGGTGGCCGCCCTCATCTTTCCAACCACTCCCCGGGATGCCGTTCTCGTAGCCGTAGTGAATGATCACGGACTCGGCGCTTCCCCAGGCCGGCTCATCCATGACGCCATCCAGCGTGATGTGGCTGCCGGCGGTCGATCGCGCCCAGATGGCATCGGGGCGCTGGGTCTGCGCCCAAGCTGGGACCGCGCTCGAAATCGCCGCAGCGCCCACCAGCAAAAGTGCCAGGGTCGTACGTGCTCTCATGGTGGGGCCTCCTCGAGATGTGCGGAGCATGTGGTGGGGAGATGATCTGCCAAATTCGGGATCCGGGCGGGGTCGAGCGCGCGGCCGGATTTGCCTCAACACGCCTATGGAAACGGTTACATAGATGTTAGATGGCTGTCAAGAGCGGACTTGGAGGGCCTGGGGGAGCCGCGGCTGGAGCGGACCCGGGCGCACCTCCCGGGCTCAGTCGTGCTCGTCCTCGATCTCGCCCACGATCTCCTCGAGGATGTCCTCGAGGGTGACGATGCCGAGGAACCTCCCGGCCCCGTCCCGCACCACGGCCATCGGGCGCTTCTCGCGGCGGAAGGTGCCCAGCAGGCGCGCCACCGGCTGCTCGGGATCCACGAAAATTGCCGGGTACATGGCGTCCATCAGGATGACCAGCCCCCTGAGGCTGAAGAGGTGGAACAGGTCCTTGGTGTTGACGATCCCCACGATCTGGTCCGGGGTGCCTTCCCACACCGGCATGCGGGTGTGGGCGGTCTCGCGCGCGGTCTCCAGCACCTCCTCCTCGGAGGCGGCGAGCGAGAGCGTCACCACGCGCTCGCGCGGCACCATGACGTCCTTGACGCGCTTGTCCGAGAGCCGGAACACGTTGCGCACGTAGCTCGCCTGGTCGGCCGGGATCACCCCGGCCTCCTCGGTTTCCTCGACCAGCATGCGCAGCTCCTGGATCGAGTGGACCTCCTTCTCGGGCGTCGGGGTCGGCAGCCGCAGGGCCCTGATGATGAGGTTGCTCGAGCCCGCGATGGCGCGGATGAGCGGCCGGAACGCGCGCCCGAAGGCGAGCAGGGGGCCCGCGACGAACAGGGCGACGTCCTCGGTGCGCCGGATCGCGAGCGCCTTGGGCGCCTGCTCGCCCAGCACGACGTGCAGGTACGTGAGCAGGATGTAGGCGAGCACCAGCGCCGCCGCGTGCGAGAGCACCACGCCCCAGACCGCCGGCAAGTGCTTGAACAGCGGCCCCAGCATGTGCGCGAGCGCCGGCTCGCCCAGCCAGCCCAGGGCCAGGCTTGCGAACGTGATGCCGAGCTGGGCCGCGGCGATCGCGTCGTCGAGGTGCTCGACCGCCTGCTTGACCGCGCGCGCCCCGAACTTGCCGCGGGCGACCAGCTCGTCGATGCGCGTCCAGCGCACCGTGACGAGCGCGAACTCGGCGGCCACGAAGTAGCCGTTCATCAGCACGAGCAAGAACACGATGGCGAGGCGCAGGGCGTCGGCGAGGAAGGGATTCATCGAGCGGCGGCGCTGGGGATGAGGCTAGTCGACTTCACGCCGGCCCTCGAGGGCGCGGGCGAGCGTGACGAGGTCCGAGTATTCGAGGTCCGAGCCCATGGGCACGCCGCGCGCGATGCGCGTCACCTTGACGCCGAGCGGCGTGAGCAGGCGTGAGAGGTAGAGCGCCGTGGCCTCGCCGGCCACGTTGGGATTGGTGGCGAGGATGATCTCCTTGACCGGCTCGGTGCGCAGGCGCTCGAGGAGCTGGCGGATGCGCAGGTCCTCGGGATGGGTGCCGTCGAGCGGCGAGAGCGCCCCGCCCAGCACGTGATAGCGGCCCCGGAACTGCCCGGTGCGCTCGAAGGCGAGCACGTCCACCGGCTGCTCGACCACGCACACCAGGCTCGCGTCGCGCTGGGTGTCGCGGCAGATCAGGCAGGGGTCCTCCTCGCTGAAGTTGCCGCACACGCTGCAGAAGCCCACGTGCTCCTTGACCGCGCGGATGGCGTCGGCGAGCCGCAGCGCCTCCTCGCGCGAAACGCGCAGCAGGTAGAGCGCCAGGCGCTGGGCGCTCTTCTGCCCCACGCTCGGGAGCTTGCCGAGCTCCTCGATGAGCTGTTCCAGGTACTTCGAGCTGTACATGACGGTCGGGGCGGGCGGGGCTGGGGCTAGAACGGCAGCGGGAAGCCGCCCGTGAGCTTGCCGAGCGTCTCGTTCATCTGCTTCTCCGAGGCGTTCTGCGCCTCGCTCACCGCCGCGACCACCAGGTCCTCGATGAGCGTGACGTCGCCCTCGGTCAGGGCCTCGGGCTTGATCTCGAGTTTGCGCAGCATCTGCTTGCCGTCCACGACCGCCTTGACCATGCCGCCGCCGGCGGTCGCCTCGTAGCGCTCCTCGGCGAACTTCGCCTGCACCTCGGTCATCTGCTTCTGGAGCTTCTGGGCCTGCTTGACCATGTCGCCAAAGCTCTTCATCCAGAGGTCCTTTCGCGTTTCGGAGTGGGCCGCTCGATCGGATCGCCCTGGAACCAGGCGATCGCCTGATCCACGAGCGGCCGGTAGTCGGTCGGGCTGGGTGGCGCGAGCCCCGCCTCGGCGAGCGGCACGCAGCGCAGCTCGAAGGCGGCGCCGAAGGCGCGCGCGATCTCGGCCGTCACGATCGCGCGGTTGTCCTTCTCCTCGACCACCGCGCGGTGTAGATCGTCCATCGCCACGACCACCTTGCCCTGGGCGATCCCGATGAAGCGGCTCTCCTCGAGGAAGGCGCCCAGCATGCGCTTGCGCAGGTTGGTCGCCGCGACCACCTCGCTCCACGAGGCATCGGACTCGGGTGAGCACTCGAGCACCGCGGTCGCCTCGCGCGCCGGCGCCGCCGATGCGGGATCGCCCGCCGGGACGGGTGTCGCCGCGGGAGTCGTGAACGGCCGCGTCGGCAGGGCGGCCGGGGCCGCGCTGCGCGGCGGGGCGGGCGGCTTGGGCGCCGGGGCGCCCGCGACCGCGGCGCCGCGCGCCGGGACCGGGGCCGCGGCCGCGCTGCGCGGCGCACTCACCGTGGGTGCCGCCGCCGACGCCGCCGCGGCTCCGCCCAGGCGCTGCTCGAGCGCCTCGAGGCGCGCGAGCAGCTCGGCCAGGGTCTCGCCCGGCTCGAGGGTCGCCATCTGGACGAGCGCCGCCTCGAGATGGATGAGCGGCTGGGGGCTGTCGCGCATCGGCCACGAGGCCTCGGAGGCGAGCTTGAGGAGCCGCAGCAGGTCGTCCTGCGACCAGGTGGCGCCACCCGCCTTGAGCCGCGCCAGGTCCTCACTCGAGAGCGCCACCAGATCCGCGCCCTCGGGGTCCACCTTGAGGATCAGAATGTGCCGGAT
>JBGQIE010000044.1:0-18039 GCA_041498315.1 Candidatus Eiseniibacteriota bacterium | reverse complement strand
GGCGCGGCCGGCGCGCTCGACGAGCCGCGCGGCTTCCGCGCGCAACGCCGTGGCGCCGGCGCCACGGGCCGCATCGGCGCCCGCCTGCGCCTGCTCGGCGAGCAGGTCGAGCAGCCCGTCCCCGTGACCGCGGTGGCGATGGACGTTCTCGAGCGCCACCGCCGCGATGTCGCACAGCCCGCGCAGCAGCTCGAGATCCGCGGGCTCGATCTCGGCCCCGTCGCGGCGCTCGTCGGCGACCAGCAGCCCGTCGAGCCCGCGCGCGCCGCGCAGCGGGGCGACCAGCGCGATGCCGCAGGCGACGAACGGCGCGAGGGCGGCGCGCAGCTCGGGCAGGCGCTCGAGCTCGCGGCGGGTCACCGGGCGCCCGAGCCCCGAGACCAGGGTCGCCAGCTCGCCCTCGCGGGCGATCTCGAGGGCCGCGATGCGCTCGAACCCGTCGCCGCGGATCGCCGCCGGCTCGAGGTGCCCGCCCTCCGCGCCCGGCAGCAGGAGCGCGGTCATGCCCAGCCCCAGGCGCCGCTGGACCGCGCCCAGGAAGCGGCGGGCGAGGTCGTCCACGTCGGCGCTGCGATGGAGCTCGCGCCCCAGGCCGAAGGCGAGATCGCTGAGCCGCTCGGCGCGCCGGGTCTCATCGTGCGCGCGCCGCAGCTCGGCGCGCGCGAGCGACAGCTCGTGGTCGAGCGCTCGCGCCCGCTGGCGCGCCGCCGCGCCCTCGGCCGAGCGCGTGAGCAGGCGGCGGATACGGGCCACCAGCTCCTTGGGTGAGAACGGCTTCGAAAGATAGTCGTCGGCACCGCGGCGGAACGCCTGGAGCCGGGTGTCGGTCTCGGAGGCGGCCGAGACCATGATGATGGGCATGAACGGGTCGTCGGCGTCGTGACGCAGCACCTCGCACACCTCGAGCCCGCTCTTCTTGGGCAGGCGCACGTCGAGCACGACCAGGTCGGGACGCTCGCCCAGCGCCCGCCGGATGGCTTCGTCGCCGTCGGCCGCGGTCAGGACGCGGCAGCCGTTGGCGCTCAGCGCCGCCTCGAGCAGCTCGAGGACGCGCCGGTCGTCGTCCACGACCAGGATGCTGGGGGTCGCGGGCCCGCCGGGCACGGGCGTGAACTCCGAGATCACGACGCACCTCCCGCGCGCGCGCCCATGCGGAGCAGGAACTGCTCGAGCGCCTCGCGGGTGACGGGCTTGCGCAGCACCCGCGAGATCCCCGCCGCCTGCGCCTCGGCGAGGTCCTCGCGATCGCGCACCAGCGCGACCAGCGCCGACGGCCCGGGGTGTCCGGCGTGCGCCCGCTCGTGCGTCTCGCGCACCGCGCGCAGGTGGTCGCGCCCGCGCCCGTCGGGCAGCTCGACATCCACGCACACCAGCGCCCAGTCGCCGCGCGCGAGCTCGCGCGCCAGATCGGCGGCCGAGTCCACGGTGCGCACGAGATAGCCCTGCTGCTCGAGCAGGCGCGCCAGGAAGATCGAGGCGGTGATCGAGTCCTCCGCGACCAGCGCGGCGCGGAATACGGCCGCGGGCGCGGGCGTGCCCTGATCAGCGGACGTCGTGACGGACGGTGTGGCGGAGGGCGCGGCCTCGCGCGCCGGCGCCGGAGGCGGCTCCACCGCCGGCGAGTGCGCGGCGTCCGCCGCGCGCACGAACTCGTCCCGCGGCGCCGGCTCCGGGGCGCCCAGCGGCTCGACTTCATCGGGCAGCAGCTCGATCGCGGCTACGTCGGCTTCATCCAGGGCGCGGACCGGCTCCGGCGGCGGCGCCCACGCGGGCGCGGGCGCGACCTCGAGGGACGGCTCCGCGACCGACTGGAGCAGCCAGGCCGGATCGGCGACCCAGTAGCAGTCACCCTCGTCGGTCTGGACGGCGTGCGTGAGACCCGCGACCGGAGGCGGGGTGACCGTCTCGATGGGTGAGGCGGGCAGTCGCCACACCAGGCGATCGGCGACGTAGTAGCCGCGCTTGAGTCCGTGCCCGAGCAGCACGACCGGGAACTCCGCGGCCGCGCCCGCCGCCGGCTCGGCCCCCGCGGCGAACGCGGGCACGCGCGGCGCCGGAAGGCCCGAGCCCAGCTCGCCGGCCCCCGCCATGACGATGTGGATCACCGCCGGCCAGGCGAAGGCGACCGGCAACCCGCCTTCGATGACCATGAGGTATTGCTCGCGCGCGGCGTCGATCGGAACGCGCACCATCCAGGGCGCATCGGGGCGCGCGGACTCGACGCGGCCGAGGCTCCCGCCCACGCCCGCCAGCACCTCGCCCGCCACGCGCAGCGCGCGCCCGTCGAGGTGCTCGAGTACGACTTCGAGCGCCGCGTCGTCGGCGCGGGCGCGTATCGGCCTCCCGTGGGCCTCCCCCGCGAGCCATTCGAGCGCGGCGCGCAGCGCCGAGGCCACCGTGCCGGCGAGTCGCACCTCCTGGAGCGCGTCCAGGTCCCCGGCCGGGACCCGGAAGCCCGCGAGCATCTGGACGACCGGGAAGGTCCCGGGCACGGGGTCGGGAGCGCCCGCGGGCGGCGGCGTGATGCGGGCGCCGTTCACGGCTGCTCCCCGGCCCCGGTCACCGGGGGCTCATCGAGGGCCAGGTCCTCGGGCCTGAGCAGGCGCAGGCCGCCGGGGCGCGCCGCGCCGGCCTCCGGCTCCGTGGGCGCCGGCGCGTCGGACAGCCGCGCGACCAGCACCTCGATCGCCTCGAACTCATCCTCGAGCCGCCGCACCAGGCGCTGCGCCGCGGTCGAAGCCCGCTCCCCGGCGGCCGACAGGCGCTCGCCCTTCTGCATCGCGTCCTGGACCATCTCGCGCACGCGGTCGAGGAGCCGGACCGGGAGCTCGAGGTTGCGGGGAGCCTCCTCGTCGGCGGGCACCGGCGCGCGCTCGAGCTGCGCGATGACGCGCTCGCGCAGCCCGCTCATGCGCTCGACCGCCGCGGCGACCTCGCGATCGACCTCGCGCGACAGCTCGGCGGTGCGCGCGGTGACCGCCTGGACCTGCCCGGCGAGGGTGCGCAGCTCGGCGGCCCGCCCGCCCGGGCGACCTTCCATGCCACCGCCCGGTCCGATCGCGGCATCGAGCGCGACCAGGGTGGCGCGGTTCGCCAGCGTGTGGACCTGGTCGGCGATCTCCTGGACGCGCGCGAGCCCCGAAGCCAGACGTTCGACGCTCTCGGCCGAGGCGGTCACGAGCTCCTCGATCACACCCGCCGCGGCGGAGCGATACTGCTCGATCGCCTCCCGGCCGGGCGAGGCGGCGGGCGACGCCACGGCGACCGCGAGCGCCCCCTCGAGCTCGCCGCGCAGGCGCTGGAGCTCGCGCACGGTCGTGAGAAGCGCGGTGGCCTCGACGAAGCCGCGCTCGGCCTGGGTCTCGGTCTCGCGCGCCTCCTCGACCCCGCGCATGACGCCGGCGCGGATCTCGAGCACCGCGTCGCGGCTGCGCTCGCGCGCCTCGCGATCGCGCTCGGCATGCTGGTTCAGGGCTTCGGCGATCGCGACCAGCGGCCCTTCCGCCGGGGCGGGGGTGCCGCCGCCCTCGCGCGCCCAGACTTCCAGGGCGTCCACGACCCGGTCGAGCGTCGCCTCGACGCGGTCGCGCTCGCGGCGCGCCTCCTGCGCTTCGTGGCTGCTCCGCTCGAGGCGGGTGATGAGCCGCTGGATCCCGTTCGTGAGCTCGGTGAGCTCGCCCCACTGGGCGCCCGCCGGGAGACCTCGGAGGCTGGCGACCCGCTCGTCGGCGAGCGCGCGGGAGAGCCCGCGCAGGTGGCCGACGATGTTGTGGTCGAGCCACATCGCCATGGCGATCCCGGTGAGCACCCCGAGCCCGCCGGCCGCCCAGGGAAACACCGCGAGCAGGACCGGATTCACCGAGCCGTCGAAGGGCGCGAGGGTGGCGACCACCCAAATGAGGCCCACGGTCGCGACCGCGGCCCCGGCGAGGCAGGCGATCCAGATGCGCAGCCGGAGGCCCACGGGAACCGGCCCGGAGGCGGAGGAGACGCGGCCCGAGTTCATGGACGGGGCCGATCGCGATGAGGCGCTGGGAGATGATTCACAATGTTCCATGGCGCAAGACTTGTGCCCGCGCCGGGACCGGGGCACGGCCTGCAGCCGTGCGCTCCCTGGGCCGCTTCCGCGCGCCGGGCGCGGATCCGACCATGCAGGAAGCAACCCGAGATGCGAATCCCAACGGCGCGGGCATCCCCCTGCACCGCTTGGGTCTGGGGTCGCGATCGCTATAAAGGCGCTTTAGCCAGATACGAAAACATTGCGCCAGCGCAGCGTCTCCGCAACGGATTGGGTTTGTTTCAAGTCTGGCGCAAGACCGGCCGAAACCCTAGCCCGGCGCCGGGCCAGAACGCCCACCGGGTGCGTCAACCCACGCGAACTCGCAGCCAGTATGGCGCTTCCGGGCCGCCTTCGCGAGCGGCGGAGCTCGCGCCCAGGTTGCTCGCGCGGGCTCGCCGCGCCCCTAGGCCCAAGGTGGCACGGAGGATGCACCCCCTGGGAAACAGGGACGGGAAACGCGGTTGCCATGGAGCTGGGCGCGCGAGGAGGCGCTGCATGAATCCCCGACAGTACATCGACCTCAAAGAGACCAGCCGGGATCTTCAGCCCACCTACTATTTCATGATCAACTGTCTCCTCTACAGCCGCATGGAGACGGGCCTGGTCTCCAACCAGGACTTCTACGACGAGGACGTCAACGTCTACCTCGCGCACCTGCTCCACTCGTTCATCAATCCCGAATACGTCGAGCAGTCGAAGAAATTCCTGTCGCGCTACGACACCGACGTGTTCCGGCGCCTTTCGACCTCGACCGACGCCCGGCTCAAGTACCTGATCTACAAGACCAACGCGGACTTCCTGCTGGTCTCGATCGGGATCTTCGACAATCCGGCGGCCTCCGCGGCCCACCGGGCGAAGCTCCAGCCCAGCGAAGAGGCCTACGTGGGGCGGGGCAAGACCTACTATCACTTCGCGTACTCGTACAGCCAGCAGATGCACCGCAAGAACGCGGGGGTCTCGGACGTGCTCGAGAAGCTCTCGGTGGGCTTCGACAAGTACCTGCGCATCCTCTCGCACATGCGGGGCGAGTACCTCGACCTCATGAAGCGGCTGTCCTCGGGCGAGGTCTACCATCTCGAGCGCCAGGTCAACGAGCACTCGATGCAGGAGATGCTCAAGGTCAAGCAGGACGAGCTGCTCGAGCTCTATTCGGCCTGGAAGCAGGAACCCACGCCCGAGAAGGAGGAACATCTCGAGCGCGTGGTCTCGGAGATCCGCCAGATCAACCCCGAGTTCCGCTTCACCCTGCCCAAGCGCTAGCGCCGACGGGGAGCGGAGCTACCGGATCTCGTAGTTCGGGGCTTCCTTCGTGATCGTGATGTCGTGCGGGTGGCTCTCGCGCAGGCCGGCGCTGCTGACCCGCACGAACCGCGACCGGGTGCGCAGCTCCCCGATGTCGCGCACCCCGCAGTAGCCCATCCCCGCGCGCAGGCCGCCGATCATCTGGAACACCGAGGTCGCCAGCGAGCCCTTGAACGGCACCCGGCCCTCGATCCCCTCGGGCACCATCTTCGAGAGCTCGTCGGTGTTCTCCTGGAAGTAGCGCTCGCGGCTCCCCTTCGCCTCCGCCATGGCCGACAGCGATCCCATGCCGCGGTAGACCTTGTACGAGCGCCCCTCGAGCAGGACCACCTCGCCCGGACTCTCCTCGGTGCCCGCGAACAGGCTGCCGATCATCACCGAGTGGCCGCCGGCGGCGATCGCCTTGACCAGGTCGCCGCTGTACTTGATGCCGCCGTCGGCGATGAGCGGCACGTCGGTGGACTCGAGCGCGCGCGCCGCCTCGAGGATCGCCGTGATCTGGGCCATGCCCGCGCCGGTGACGACCCGGGTGGTGCAGATCGCCCCCGGCCCCATGCCCACCTTGACCGCGTCGGCGCCCGCACCCGCCACCGCCTGCGCGCCCTCGAACGTGCCGACGTTGCCCGCGACCAGATCCACGCCGGTGAACCGCTCCCTCACCTTGCGCACCGCCTCGAGCACCCCGGACGAGTGCGCGTGCGCGCTGTCCACGACCAGCGCGTCCACGCCCGCCTCGACCAGCTCGACGGCGCGCTCGAGAAAGTCGCCGGCCGCCCCGATCGCGGCGGCGACCCGCAGCCGGCCCAGCTCGTCCTTGCTCGCGTGCGGGTGGCGGATGCGCTTCTCGATGTCCTTGACGGTGATGAGGCCCTTGAGCGCACCGCTCGCGTCCACGACCGGGAGCTTCTCGATGCGGTGGCGGTGGAGGATGTCGCGGGCCTGCACGAGCGTGGTGCCGACCGGGGCGGTGACGAGCTTCTCGCGCGTCATGACCTCGTGGGCGCGGCGCTCCATCCGGTCCTCGAAGCGCAGGTCGCGGTTCGTGAGGATGCCGACCAGCCGGCCGTTCTCGGTGATCGGCACGCCCGAGATGTGGAAGCGCGCCATGATGGCGTGGACTTCGCCCAGCGTGGCGGTGGGCGGCAGCGTCACCGGATCCACGATCATCCCGCTCTCGGAGCGCTTGACGCGGTCGACCTGGGCGCACTGCTCGCGGATCGTGAGGTTTTTGTGGATCACGCCGATCCCGCCCTCGCGGGCCAGGGCGATGGCGAGCTCGGCCTCGGTGACCGTGTCCATCGCGGCGCTCACGATCGGAATCGCGAGCGTGATGCGGCGCGAGAAGCGGGTGCCGGTGTCGACCTCGCGGGGGTGGACCTGGGCGAAGCCCGGGACCAGCAGGACGTCATCGAACGTGAGGGCCTCGGGACCCACCTTGCCGGTCCACGGCACTCGATCGCTCACGGTCGCTGCGGTCTCCCCGGCTCATCGCCGCGGCGGCTGCGCCGCGGCGGGGCCGTTCAGGGTGCGGGCGGCGCTCCCGGCTCGATGGACTTCTTGCGCCGCACCATGTCGAAGTAATAGTTCACGCACAGCCGCAGGTCGAGGGGCAGGACGTTGCTGTTGAAACCCAGCGGGAATTGCTTGTCACGCTCGGCGAAGATGAGATGCCCCCCGATGACGCCCTCGATGCTGGTCGTCGTGAGCCCGCGCAGGAAGCGCTCGGCCCCCAGCTCGGCCGTCACGCCGAAGTACGGGCCCCGGTGGCGCTTCTTGCTCACCGGGTCCTCGAGCACCTTGCGGTGATTCTCCACCCACACCCGGTAGACGCCGGGCCCGGCGCCGAAGTGGTAGAGCCACCAGCCGCGGCGCTGGGTGAGCTGAAGCTGGACCGAGACCGGCACGAGCAGCGTCAGCATCTTGTCCTTGATGGGATCCCCCGCCATCGTCGTGTCGCCGGGAAATGCCGGATCGATGAAGGGAGCCTTGGTGCCGACGTTGTAGGCCGACCACTCGAAGCCCGGGCTCACCTGCCAGCGCAGCCGCTGGTTGATTACGTAGCGGAACGAGCCGCTGAAGGAGAGCCGCCCCGCGGCATCGCTGGAATAGTCGGCATCCTCGACGAAGTGTGAGTAGCCGAAGCCTCCGCCGACCCCGCCCTTTTTCGGGGCGTAGCCGGGCTCCGCGGCCAGGCACGCCGAGGCCACCGTGAGCAACGCGGATAGCGCGACGCTCACGCATCGAAAACGGGGAATCATGCGATGGAGACTCCTCTTCCGGGGAACGGAAGGCTCAGGGAAGGCCCGGTGCGATGAGCGCGGCAGTATAGGAATGGCCTCCGGGGGTGTCAATCGTCCGTCCCTCGGCGCCGAGACCGCCGTCCATGCGGGCGACGGAGCGTCGCCGCGGGTGACGCGGCCCGGTCACGGGCGGTCGCGGCCGCGCCGCGCCGGCGCGCGCGGGGCAAGGGGGCACGCGCTGGAACGAGGATTGCCTTGCTCGTACGGTCGCAACCCGACCGGGAACCCACCACCTCCTCCAGCCTTCACCCTCCTCACCCCGAACCCACCCAGCATCCAGCACGAGTTTCGAGGGGCCGGCCGCCAACCGGCCCCTGTCCCGGTCACCGCGACGGGGCGGTTCGTTGACACCCCGGGGGCGGGAACGTAGACTCCCGCACTCATTTTGCAGGCGAACGCCCCACCTCGGCCGAAGCCCATCCGGCGCTCGCGATTCCTGAACTCCACGGGGGAATGTCCATGACCCGCACCGATCAGTGGAAACTGCTCGGGGTGCTGATCGCGACCGCGCTGTCCGTCTGGTACCTGTTCCCCTCGTTCCGCTACTTCAGCCTGCCGGCCGGCGAGCGCGTGGCCGGCGGGCCGGCCAACCTCTCCGAGCTGCGCAAGAAGGCCCTCCACCTCGGCCTGGATCTCCAGGGTGGCATGCATCTGGTGCTCGAAGTGGACCGTTCCAAGATGAACGAGGCCGAGGCGAAGGACGCGGTGGAACGGGCGATGGAGGTGCTGCGCAGCCGCATCGACCAGTTCGGCGTCGCCGAGCCGCTGGTCCAGCGCGAGGGCGAGGACCGCATCGTCATCCAGCTCCCGGGCCTCACCGATCGCGCGCGCGCCCTCGAGCTCATCGGCAAGACGGCGCTGCTCGAGTTCAAGCTGGTCCGCACCCAGGACGAGGTCAAGACCGTCTTCGACCGGCTCGACGTCTTCCTCGCCGCGCGCGGCGTGACGGGAGGCGCCGACAGCGCGCTGCGCCGCACCCCGCTGACGGCCCACTTCCTGTCGCTCGGCTCCTCGGCCTTCATCCGCCAGGAGGATCTCCCGGCGGTCCACAAGCTGCTCGCGACCGCGGGCCTCGACTCGATCATCCCCGGCGACTCGCAGCTGGTGTGGGGCGACGCCAACCAGAGCCTTCAGGGCGTCACCGGCCAGGAGCTCTACGTGGTCAAGCGCGAGCCCGAGATGAAGGGCAACTCGATCGCGACCGCCGATGCCCAGATCGGCCTCAAGAGCACGAACCCGGGCGCTTGGGGCGTCAGCATGAAGCTCACGCCCACCGGGCGCGCCGACTTCGCGCGCGTCACCGGAAACAACGTCAACCGCCAGCTCGCCATCGTGCTCGACAACGTCGTCCAATCCGCGCCGGTCATCAACGAGCGCATTCCCTCCGGGGACGCCTCGATCACCGGAAACTTCTCGGTCGAGAGCGCGCGCGACCTGTCGATCGTGCTGCGCGCCGGCGCCCTGCCCGCCCCGGTCAAGATCATCGAGGAGCGCTCGGTCGGGCCCTCGCTGGGCGCCGACTCGATCCAGGAGGGCGTCAAGGCCGGGCTGATCGGCACCGCCCTGGTCGTCCTCTTCATGCTCGTCTACTACCACCTGTCGGGGATCATCGCGATCGTCGCGATGGTGCTCAACATCTTCTACCTGGTGGCCTGGATGGCGGGGATCGGCGCCACACTCACCCTGCCCGGGATCGCCGGAGTCGTCCTGACGATCGGCATGTCGGTGGACGCGAACGTGCTCATCTTCGAGCGCATCCGCGAGGAGCTGCGCGCCAAGAAGAGCGTGCGACAGGCCGTGGAGCTGGGATACAGCCGGGCCTTCCGCACCATCCTCGATGCTCACGTCACGACCATCATCAGCGCCCTGTTCCTGTTCCAGTTCGGCACCGGTCCCATCAAGGGCTTCGCGCTCACGCTGATCATCGGGCTGATCGCGAACATGTTCACGGCGGTGCTGTTCACCCGGATGGTCTTCGACTTCATGCTGGGCCGCGGCAAGGCCGAGCGGATCAGCATCTAGCGGAACGGAGAGACCCCCTTCATGTTGCAACTGCTGATCGGCACCAATATCCCGTTCATGCGGTTCCGCCGCCTGACCTACGTGTTCTCGGGCTCGTTGATCCTCGCGACCATCGTGTGGCTGGTCGTGCACGGCGGCCCCCGCTACGGCGTGGATTTCACCGGGGGCACCCTGCTCCAGATCCGCACCAGCCAGGTGCTGCCCGCCGACCGGGTGCGCGAAGCGCTCGACGCCGCAGGGTTCCACGGCATCGAGCTTCAGCAGATGGCCGGGGAGAACCGTGACGAGTACCTGCTGCGCATGAGGGGCGAGGGCGCGAAGGACCCCTTCGACGGCGTCCAGCGCGCGATCCGGGCCCAATTCCCGAATGTGACGGTGGAGAGCCGGCGTACCGAGACCGTCGGGCCCCGCGTGGGGAACGAGCTGCGGAAGAAGGCGATCTGGGCAGTCCTTGGCAGCCTGGTTGGAATTCTCCTTTACGTGGGCCTGCGTTATGAGTTCAAATTCGCCCTGGGCGCCGTGGTCGCTCTGTTCCACGACGTCTTGATCACGTTGGGGATGCTCTGCTTCACCGGGCGTGAGATATCCCTGACCGTGGTGGCGGCCCTGCTCACCATCGCCGGCTACTCCATCAACGACACCATCGTCGTCTTCGACCGCATCCGGGAACGCTCCAAGGCGTTGCGCAAGGAAACTCATTCGCGCGCCATGGACATCGCGGTCAACGAGACGCTGTCGCGCACCGTCATCACGTCGCTGACGGTGTTCCTCACCGCGGTCGCCCTGTTCGTGTGGGGCGGCGAGGTGCTGCGCGACTTCTCGTTCGCCATGCTGGTGGGCGTCGGCTTCGGCACCTACTCCTCGGTCTACGTCGCGAGCGCCCTGGCGCTCGACATCTGGATCGGCCTCGACCGCCGCAAGGGCATCAAGGCCGAGTAACGAAAGGCACTTTGATGACCCGCTTCTCCACCCTGCCCCGCGTCGCGCTCGCCACCGGGGCGGCGCTGGCGCTGGCGCTCGGCCTCACCGGGTGCGCCAAGAAGATGACGAGCGTGGACTCGAGCTACCTCAGCCCCGAAGGGGTCCGCACCCCCCGGGCGAGCATGGTCCTCACCCCGGACGTGGTGGTGCCGATCGTGTTCTACGAGGGCACCGGGAGGCCGGTCGACGACGACTCGCTGCTCGTGTTCCCGCCGCCGCCCACGCTCAGCAGCAATCACAAGCTCTCGCCCAGCCCGGTCTTCGACGGGGAGGCGTTCGGTTTCCTGTACCTCAACGGCCCGGGCTTCCTGATCGGCCAGATCTTCGACCAGACGCCGGTGAGCGACTACCAGATCCTGCGCCGCGAATCGGGCGGGGGTTACCGCATCGCCGCGGAGTACGAGCTCAAGCCCGCGCGCCGGTGGCTCGACACGGAATGGGAGAGCTACGGGTTCGTGGACCAGCCCCCGTCCACGTCCTACCAGCCTTCGACCTACCTCGGGCGCGGCACGTACTCGCACCACGTGACCTCGGAGTCGCCGCTCACGAACGCCGCCATCCTGGTGCCGGATCCGATCCAGATCATCAACTTCGACTACCAGGGCCTGGTGGATCAGAAGACGATCAACGAGGTGGCGATCTCGGACTCCATCTATGCGCCGTCCGACTCGCTGTTCGAGATGCGCTGGACTCCGATCCCGGGCGCGGTCGGATACTGGATCCAGCTCTATCAGTTCACCGGGGGCTCTTTCGACCAGGTCACGAGCTCATGGCCGTCGGCGGGCTACGTGGGCAAGTCGCGCGACCTCCTCGTGGCCTATCTTCCGGCCCCGGCGGATCACTACCGGGTCGGCGACCCGGGCGCGATCATCCTGAGCCGGCGTCCGATCATCCAGCATCAGGACTACCACCTGAAGATCGCCGCGGTGAACGCCAACGGGCAGATCATCGGCGCGACCCGGGGCCGCCCGCTGGTCGTGCCCTTCGGAACGTCCAGCAGTGGAGAGGCTCTGTGGGCGGTGTTCTTCCGGGGCGCCATCCTCGTCCGCCCCGGGATCCCGGCGCCGAGCTCGCCCATGGCGGTGACGAACGCCGCGCGGCGCGGCCCCGCGCCGCTCCCGGCCTCCGCGGTCGCGACCCAGCGCACTTTCGCCCGCAGCGCGGGCCGGTACGCGGTCGGCAGCCTGCTGCGGCATCCCTAGCGGCGCGGCGCCGGACCACGCCCCGGTCGCCCGGCCACGCGGCGAGCATCCGGGCGGCCGCGCGCCGCATCTCAAACGGGGGTGGCCTCCCATGATCTCTAGACACGCACCCGCGCTCCTGCTCGCCCTCATCGTCGGGGCGGCCGCCCCGGCGGCGGGGGCCTTCGCGAGCCCCGTGGACGCGCCGCCGCCCGGCGCGCGCGAGTTCGGCATCGCGCGCCTCAAGTACGGCGGGGGCGGCGACTGGTACGAGGACCGGACCTCGCTGCGCAACCTGCTGCGCGCACTGCGCGATCGCGGCGTGATCCCGGTGCGCCACGAGGACGAGGCGGTGGTCGAGACCGGCGCGGCGGCGCTGTTCCAGTACCCCTTCCTGTTCGCCTGCGGGCACGGGAACATGAAGTTCACGCCGCTCGAGGTCGAAAACCTGAGGCGCTACCTGACGACCGGCGGGTTCCTGTGGGTGGACGACGATTTCGGCATCGACGTGTCGTTCCGCCGCAAGATGAAGCGCGTGTTCCCGGATGCGGGCGTAGTCGAGTTGCCCTTCTCGCACCCGATTTTTCACCAGCTTTACGAATTTCCTCGCGGATTGCCCAAGATTCACGAGCACGACGGGGGCCCCGCCCGCGCCTACGGGATTGTTTACGACGGAAGGCTGGTTGTATTCTATTCATACGATTGCGACCTGGGGGACGGGCTGGAAGACGAGGACGTCCACCACGACCCCCCCGAGAAACGTGAGGCGGCGCTGCGCATGGCGATGAACCTCGCCCACTACGCGCTCAGCCACTGATTCCAGACCCCGGAGCCGGTCCCGCCGCATGGCGGGCACCGCTGCCGGGATCCGGGCCGCGTCACGCGAGGGCGTCCACCGTGCCTGTTGACCCCGTTTACAGCATCCTCGGCCGTCATTTTTCTCACGTGCGCCGGGCCCTGGTCGTGCGCCAGGCGCTCCGCGCCGCGGCCCCCGCCACCCTGGGCGTGGCCGCCGCGGTCGCGATCGGCCTCCTCCTCCCCGTCGAGCCCGCGACCGCCTGGGTGCGGGCCGCGGCGGCGCTCGCGGTGGCCCTCGCCGGGCTCGCGCGCTCGCTCGTGGAGCTGCGGGCCGCCATGCCCGGGTTCGAGCGCTACCTCGAGCAGGTCGAGCGACGGTTTCCCGCCGTGCGGTCGTGGCTCCGCAACGCGCTCGATCTCGCCGCGCATCCCGCGCCCCACACCTCGCCCGAGCTCGCGGGGGCGCTCGCGCGCGAGACCGCGCGCCGCCTCGAGGGCGTCCCGCTCGCTGAGCTTCGGCCCCGGATCGATCCGCGGCGGCCGCTGCTCGCGATCGCGGCGGCGCTGGTCCTGCTCGTCGGGCTCGGCGCCGTGGCGCCCGCGCGCCTGGCGCGCTCCTGGTCCACGCTCTGGAATCCCTCGGCGGCCGCACCCGAGGTGCGGCTCACCGTGGAGCCGGGCTCGGTGCGCCTCACGCCCGGTGCCGCGCTCGCGGTGCGCGCGCGCGTGTGGGGCTCGGCCCGCCGGCCACGGCTGCTGCGCGAGGGCGAGGCCGCACCCGAGGCGGTCAGCGAGGGCTCGGGCCCGGGCGGGGTGCGCGCCTGGCGCTTCGACCTCACCCAGCTGACGCGCGAGCAGAGCTACCGCGTCCGGGTGGCGGGAGTCGAGAGTCCGCTCTACCGCATCGCGCTCGCCGGCGAGCCCCAGGCGGTGAGCTTCGAGATCGAGTACCAGGCGCCCGCGTACGCGCGCCTGCCGCTCCAGAAGGGCGCCGCCACGCGCGGCGACCTGTCGGCGCTGCGCGGGTCGCGCGCCCGCATCGAGGCGCTGTTCGACCGCGACCTCGAGCGCGTCGAGGCGCGGCTCCCGGGCAGCGCCACGGTGCGCTGGACCGCCGTCACGCCGCGCCGCTGGCGCGGCGAGATCGCGCTCGATCGCGAAGGCGAGTACGAGCTCGCCGCGCGCGCCGCCGGCGCCACGCCGGGCGAGAGCCGCTTCCGCTACCGCATCCATCCGCTCGCCGACGCCCCGCCGGTCCTGATCGTGCGCGTGCCGCAGAGCGACGTCGACCTGCCCGCCGGGCAGCGCGTGCCGCTCGAGGTCATCGCCCAGGACGACCTGGGACTCTCCGAGCTACGGCTTCAGTTCCGCAAGGACGCCGAGGCGCCCTGGACCACGCTGCCGCTCACGCGCTTCGCGGATCGTCCGCGCGAGGCCCAGGTCGCGCGCGACTGGGACGCCTCCGGGCTCGCGCTCCTGCCGGGGCAGACCGCTTCGTTCCGGCTCGAGCTGCTCGACGACAACGCGGTTGGGGGCCCGGGCCGGGCGCTCTCCCCGGTCTTCGAGCTGCGCTTCCCCTCGCTCGCCGACCTCTACGAGCGCATCGACCAGCGTCAGGGCAACGCCCAGAAGACGCTCGAGCGGCTGACCGATCAGTCGCGCGAGCTCGACAAGACGCTCGACAAGCTGAGCCGCGAAGCGCGCCCCTCGCCCGCGCAGTCCCCGGGATTCGAGCGCAGCGAGGAGATGAAGAGCGCGCTCGCCCGCCAGCAGGAGCTCGCCCAGACCATCGAGCAGACGGCGCAGCAGATCCGCGAGAGCCTGCAGATGGCCGCCGAGCGCCAGGCCTTCGACCAGCAGCTCACGCGCAAGCTCGAGGAGATCGCGGCGCTGGTCGAGCAGATCCAGTCGAAGGACTTCAAGGACGCGCTCAAGAAAATGAAGGAGGCGCTCGAGAAGCTGGACCGGCACGAGATGGAGCGCCAGCTGCCGGAGCTCCGGCAGCAGAACCAGGAGCTGCTCAAGAACCTCGAGCGCACCGCCGAGCTGCTCAAGCAACTGCGCCAGGAGGAGAAGCTGGCCTCGCTCGCGGAGCGCGCCGAGGAGCTCAAGGCCATGCAGGATCTGCTCAACCGCGGGCTCGAAATGAAGCAGGCCGAGGACCACGGGCTGGAGCAGGCGCAGGAGCAGGCCGCCAAGGAAACCGAGCAGCTCGCGCACGACGCGCGGGATCTGGCCCAGGAGAGCGCGAACGAAGCCGACCAGGCGCCGCTCGAGAAGGCCTCCGACCTGCTCGAGAACCAGGCCGCGCCGCAGCAGCACCAGGCGTCGCGCTCGGCCGCGAAGAACTCGCAGGAGGCCGCGGAGTCCGGGCGCAAGGCGAGCGAGTCCCTGTCCCAGGCGGCCGAGACGCTGCGTGAATCGCTGGCCCAGCGCCAGCAGGAGCGCGAGGGAGTCGATCTGGCCGCGGTGCGCCGCGCGGCCCAGGACCTGGTGTCGCTCCAGCGCGAGGCGCAGCAGAACCAGGATTCGGGCGAGCCGGCGCCGCAGCGCGCCGACCGCCAGTCCGATCTGTCCGAGGGCGTGGCCCGCGTCGCCGACTCGCTCCACGCGCTCTCGAAGCGCACGCCGTTCATCAAGCCCCAGCTCTCCCAGGCGCTGGGCCGGGCGATGGGCGAGCTGTCGAACTCGGCCCGCATGCTCGACCAGGGCAACCGCCCGGGCGGCAAGCAGGCCGGCCAGAGCGCGAGCCAGGCCCTCAACCAGGCGGTGGCCCAGCTGCGCACCACCGAAAGCTCGATGTGCAACAAGCCGGGCAGCGCGCCGAACGGCCAGAAGAGCCCGGGCCAGAAGATGAGCGAGCTCAGCCAGCAGCAGGGCAAGCTCAACCAGCATGCGCGCCGGCTCACCCAGCAGATGAGCGAGCAGATGCGGATGTCGGCCGGCGACGAGGCAGAGATGCGCCGGCTCTCCGAGGAGCAGCGCCGCATCCGCGAGCAGCTCGAGCAGATCCAGTCGGACGAGGAGGCGCGGCACAAGCTGCTCGGCCGCCTCGAGGACACCGGCCGCGAGATGAAGCAGGTCGAGGAGGCGCTGCGCGACGGCTCGACCGACGGCGAGCGGATCGAGCAGCAGCAGCAGCACATCCTCTCCCGCCTGCTCGACGCCCAGCGTTCGCTCAACCGCCAGGACTTCGATCCCGAGCGCGAGTCGCGGCCGGGCGAGGACGTCGCGCGCGGCTCTCCGGCCGAGCTGCCCGCGGAGATGCTGCGCGAGACCGACCGGCTGCGGCTCGATCTGCTCAAGGCCGACGCCGATCGCTACCCGGCCCAGTACCGGGCGTTCATCGAGTCCTACCTGCGCTCCCTGAACGGCAGCCACCGGTGATCCGCGGCTCCCGCATGGCGCGCGCATCCGCGGGCGCGCTGGCGCTGCTGGCATTGGCGGCCGGCGCCGGCCTGGCGCAGCCGCCCGACTCCTCGGCCGTCCGCGGTCGCATGGTCCTGCCGCGGCCGGGCGTACCGGTGGCCCCGCGCGTCGCCGCGGGGCTCCGCACCGACATCGGCCGGCCTCTCATCCTGCGCTTCGTCGCGGAGCCGACCCTGAGCCAGCGCCCGTTCGCCCCGCTCTCCCCCGAAGCCGCCGTGCGTCTGCGCCAGGCCCAGGCCGAGCGCGAGGCCGGGCTCATCGATCGCGCGCGCACCACCCTGCTCGACCTGGCGCGCGAGCTGCCCCACCATCCGCAGATCCTCACCGAGCTCGCGCGCGTCGAGCTGGCGCGCAACAACTGGGCCGCCGTCGAGCGCCTGGCGCGGCCGGAGCGCATCCAGCAGCGCGACTCGCTGCTCCTGGCGACCGAGCTGGCCTCGGCGCTCGCCCGGCTCGCGCGCGTGCGCGAGGCCGCCGAGGTGCTGGTCGAGGCGTGGGCCGCCGATCCGGCGCAGGACTGGGCCGGGGATTCCCTGCTGGCGCTCGCCGCGGCGGACCCGCGCGCGGTGCGCGACGTCGCCCGAACTGCGGCCCATCGCCTGCCCGGGCGGGCCGACATCGTCCTGGCCGCGAGTCGCCTGGAATGGAGCGGCGGGGATCCGCACGAGGCGCAGCGCATGCTCGCCGCCGCCGACGGGCCGCTGTTCCGTCCGCCGCTGCGCGCGCGCTTCGCCGAGGAGCTGCTCCGGGAAGGCGACGGACGCGACTCGACCGGGGCGGTCGACGCCCTGCTCGCGCTCGCCGCGGACACGCGCGTCGACCCGCTGTTCCGCCTGCCCGCCGCCCGCCGCGCCTGGGAGCTCGAGGGCGCCCTCGGCGTCGAGCGGGAGGCCGCGCCACGCCTGATGCACGCGCTCGCCGACGTCCCGGCCGGCCAGTGGGACCCGGGCCTGCTCATGGACGTGGCGCGCGCGCTGCGGCGCGCGGGCCTCACCGCCGAGGCGCGCGCGCTGCTCGCCGCGGGCGAGCGCAGCCTCTCGAAGCGCGATCTCGAGATGGAGCAGGCGCTCGCCGATCTGCGCGACGGACCTCCCGAGCACGCGCTGCCGCGGCTCCTCGCCATCGCGACGACCTCGGCCGAGGGCGCGTACCGCTACGCCGAGGCGCTGTTCTTCGCCGGGCAGTTCGATTCGGCGCTGGTCTGGTACCAGCGGATCGCGGCCGATCCCGCCAGCGAGTTCACCGGGCCGTCGTTCGAGCGCATCTATCTCATCGAGGACGCCGATCCGCGTGCGGCGCTTCCCGCCTTCGGCCGCGTCGCCTGGGAGGAGTGGCGGGGCGAGCGCAAGCGCGCCACGGCCCTCACCGAGTCGCTGGTCGTGGCACTGCCGCGCGGCGCCTTGTGGGCCCAGGCGGCGATCCTGCTCGCCGCGCAGCGCGCCACCGCCGGTGATGCGCGCGGGGCCCTCGAGCCGCTGCTCATGCTGGCCGATTCCCTGCCCGGGGACCGGCTCGCGCCGCTCGCGCGCCAGCGCGCGGGCGACCTCTACCTCGACCGGCTCAAGGACGTCCCGCGGGCGCTGACCCAGTACGAGGAGTGCCTGACGCGCTATCCGCGCGCCTGGAACGCGGCCGAGGTGTGGCGCAAGCTCGAGATGCTGCGCCGCGACCGGCGCCTGTAGGGGAAGACCCGTGATCCGTCTCGCCCGGCTTCGCACCCCACGCGCCCACCGGCCCCCGCCCTGGGCGATGAGCCCGTGGCGCGCCGCGCTGGCCGCGATCGGCGCGCTGTTCACCCTCACCGTGGCCCTGTGGGTGCTGCGCCGGGCCCTCACCGGCGCGGGTCGCCGCCACCCCGCCCGGCGCGCGCGCGCGGCCCGCCCCGCCCCGGCGCCCGCGCCCGCGGCGGTGCGGTCGCGCTGGGACGACTGGCGCGCCTGGCTCAAGCGGCGCCGCCATCGCTCGG
>JBGQIE010000043.1:0-18892 GCA_041498315.1 Candidatus Eiseniibacteriota bacterium | reverse complement strand
GGCTGGTGCTGGGCGACCCGGGGCGTGTGGCGGGCGTCGGGCTGGTCGAGTCGGACGCCCCCGAAGCGGGCACGGTGCGCATCGAAGCCAGCCGGTAGGACGCGCTTCCTTGCGCGCATCGCGTGGCGCACGCGTCAGGCACCGCCATCGCTGTCAGGTTCGCGGCCAGCGCGAGGCCTCGCAACCACCGGTTCGGCTCGGGGCTCCACACGGCACGCTTGATGCGTTGAACACAGCCGGGGGGATCCCTCCCGGCGTGGCCGGGCATGGACGGAAGGCGGTGGCTCACGAACCCGCACGTGGACCGATGGGTCGTCGTCCTGGCCGGTGGCCAGGGCCGCAGGGTCGCCGGCCTCACGTGTGACCCGCACGGAGCGCCGGCGCCCAAGCAGTTCTGCGACTTCGGCACCGGAGTCACGCTGCTCGGCCGGACCCTCGCGCGCGCCGCGGCGCTGGTGCCGCGCGAGCGCATCCTCGCCGCGGTGGACGCGCGCCACCGCCCCTGGTGGGAGCCGGCGCTGCGCGGCCTGCCGCCGGGCAACATCGTCGTCCAGTCCCGCGACCTCGGCACCGGGCTCGGCGTGCTGGGGCCCCTGGTCCGCGTGGTCATGACGTCCCCGGGTGCGGTGGTCCTGGTGCTGCCCTCCGACCACTTCGTCGAGCGCGAGGATGTGCTGCGAGACTCCCTCGAGCGCGCCTTCGACGAGGCGTCGCGCGCTCCCGGCCGGATCGTCCTGCTCGGGAACGCGCCCGACGGCCCGGATCCGGACTACGGCTGGGTGCTGCCCGCGAGCGCGAGCGCGGCGGGGCCGCCGGGGGCCGCGAAGCTGTGCCGGGTCGAATCGTTCGTCGAGAAGCCGGCACTCCCGGAGGCTTCGCGCCTCCTGTCGGCCGGCGCGCTGTGGAGCAGCTTCATCTTCGCGGCGACCGCCAACACGCTGCTCGTGGTCTACCGCTCGATCCACCCCGGGCTGCTGCGCGGCTATCTCACGCGCGCCCGGGCGGTGGGGTGGGATGCGCAGGCGGCCCTCGACCTCGAGGGGCTGCCGGCGTGCGATTTCTCGCGCGACCTGCTCGGGCGTTGCGTCGAGCGGCTGCGCCTCCTGCGGGCGCCCGCGAGCGGATGGACCGATCTGGGCACCCCGGCGCGCATCGCGGCGTGGCGGGCACGCAGGCCGTTGGCCTCGATCGCCTGAGCGGGACGCCCGCGGCGCGCGGGCGGCGGGGCATTCTCAGACGGAGCCTAGCTCGCCGGGCGGCGGGCGTGGTGGGCGATCGCGCCGGCGACCGCTTCGTCGAGCTCGATCCGGTCGACCGGCCGCACCATGTAGTAGGTGGGGCGCACGTCCTGGATCATCTTCTGGGTCTCGAGCGAGGCCGTCGCCGCGACCAGGATGATGGGCACCGCGGGGGCGACGCGGCGCAGCAGGAAGAGCAGCGCGAGATCGCTCTGAAACCGGGCGCCGAGCGCGAACACGAGCGCGCTGGGGTGGCGCTGGATGACCTGGTCGAGGACGTCCTCGTCCTCGTTGCACCACACCACGTCGTAGAGCTGGGGGTCGAGCTGGGAGGCGAGCGGACTCTCCTCGCCCGGAGCACGCGGCTCCGACACGACGACGCAGGGCTTGCCGGCGTGAGCCGGACCCGGTGCCGCCAGTTTGTGTTTCGTCCCCGAAGTCCCCATGGATTCGAACATCGCTCGCTGGACCAGATGGGGCGGCGGCCGCGGGCTTGCGGAGTCTCCGCAGGGGCGCCCTATGCTCCATCCCTTACCGCACGAAGCGACCGCCGCTCCCGCACAGGAGATTTAGCAAGCCATGTGCCCGGCGGGGCTGACACGCTGGATGCGGCGCACGCCCGCGAGAATCGCGGGCGATAGGGATTTCGGGGGGTCGCGGAGGGCGGTGGAGGGCGCCCCGCTTGTCAGGGTGGCAGGCGCCCCTGAGGTTTTGTCAGGACCGGGGGCCTTGGCACCCCCGGGCGTCACGAGGGCTGAATCTGCCCCAGCTCCTGGAGCTTGCGGTAAAGCGTGCGCTCGCTGATGCCGAGGATCGCCGCCGCGCGCTGGCGGTGGCCGCCGCACTCGTCGAGTACGCGCTTGATGTAGCTGCGCTCGGCATCCTCGAGCGTGAGCAGCGCCCCGGTCTGCTCGTCGGCGCCGAACGGCGGTCCCATGCGCACCCCCATGGGCAGGTGGTCGCGCTCGATGGACTGCTGGTCGCACAGGATGAGCGCCCGCTCGATGACGTTCTTGAGCTCGCGCACGTTGCCGGGCCAGCGGTAACGCTGGAGCACCTCCATGGCCTCGTCCGAGACCTTGATGGTGCGCTTGGGAGCGATCGAGAAGTTGCGGATGAAGTGGTCGATGAGCGGCGGAATGTCCTCGGCGTGCTCGCGCAGCGCCGGAATGTGAATCGAGAACACGTTGAGGCGGTAATAGAGGTCCTCGCGAAACGCGCCGTCCTTCATCATGGTCTCGAGCGAGCGGTTCGTGGCGGCGATGACCCGGACGTCCACCTTGATGTCCACCGTGCCGCCGACCCGCCGGAAGGTGCCGCTCTCGAGCACCCGCAGCAGCTTGACCTGGAGCGCGGGGGTGAGCTCGGCGATCTCGTCCAGGAAGATCGTGCCGCGGTCGGCGACCTCGAACAGCCCGTGCTTGAGGCTGATCGCCCCGGTGTAGGCGCCCTTTTCGTGCCCGAACAGCTCGCTCTGGAGCAGGTTTTCGTGGAGCGAGGCGCAATCGACGACCACGAAGGGCTGCCGGGCCCGCGGGCTCTGGCGGTGGAGCTCGGCCGCGACCAGCTCCTTGCCCACGCCGCTCGCGCCGCGGATGAGCACCGTGAAGTCGGTGGTCGAGACCCGCGAAATCAGCCGCTGGAGCTCGCGCATCTGGGGCGATTGCCCGATGAGCCGCGCGGCGGGCTGGAGCCGCGGCACCTCGCGCTCGAGCGCGGTCGCGGTGCGCTCGAGGGCCTGCTTCTGGAGCGCCTTGTCGAGCACCGCCTCGAGCTCGCTCAGCTTGCAGGGCTTGGTCAGGAAGTCGTGGGCGCCCTGCTTCATCGCGCGCACGCCCTCCTCGACCGTGCCGAAGGCGGTGAGCATGATGACCTCGGTGCTGGGCGAGCTCTGCTTGATCTCGCTCAGGAGATCGAGCCCGTTGCCGTCGGGCATGCGCACGTCGAGCAGGGCGAGGTGGTAGACGCGCTGCGCCAGCAGGGCGCGCGCCTCCTGGAGGTTGCGGGCGCTGTCCACCGAGTAGCCGGTCTGGGCCAGCTCTTCGGCCACGTTCTTGCGGAAGAAATCCTCGTCGTCCACGAGCAGCAACGCGATGTCAGCCAAGCGGTCCTCCAGGGGTTTCGATCGGCAGTTCGACGAAGAACCGGGCGCCCTTGCCGGGCTGGCTCTCGACCCAGATCGACCCGTGATAGCGCTGCACGACCTGGCGCGAGATCGAGAGCCCGAGCCCGGTGCCCTGGCCGACCGGCTTGGTCGTGAAGAAGGGGTCCCAGATGCGGTCGAGGTGGGCGGGGTCGATGCCGATCCCGGTGTCCTCGATCTCGAGCCGGATGCGATCGCCGGCGCGCCGGGTGCGCACCGTGAGCGTGCCGCCCTCGGGCATCGCCTGCAGCGCGTTCATCGCCAGGTTCATGCACACTCCGCGCACCCCGGACTCGCGCGCGAACACCAGCGGCAGGTCGCGCTCGAGCTCCTCGACGCCCTTCACGTTCTGCTGGCTCATCTGGTAGTTGAGCAGGGCGAGCGTGTCGCGCGCCGCGCGATTGACGTCCACCCACGACGGCACCGCCCGATAGGGGGTCGCGAGCAGCATGAGCTTCTCGGTGGTCTCGCGGCAGCGCAGCACCTCGGCTTCGAGCCCCTCGATGACGCCGCGGGCTTCCGCCCGGCGCTCCTCCTCGATCCCGGGGAGGCGCGCGATCCAGCGGCTAAGTCGCTCGACGCCGGCGAGGATCGAGGCGATCGGGTTGTTGATCTCGTGCGCCACGCCCGCGGCGAGCATGCCCAGCGAGGCCAGGCGCTCGCTGTGCGCGAGCTGGGCCTCGAGCTGGCTGCGCTCGCTGAGGTCGCGCCACACCTCGACGACGTGCGAGACCACCCCGCCCTCGTCCGCGACCGGGCTGAAGGTCGCCTCCCAGCGGCGGGTGAGCCCGTCCTGGCCCACGACCGAGCGCATCTCGCGAAAAGCCTGGCGGTGGTCGATGGCGTCGCAGGCGGCGCAGCGCGGCGCCGCGGCGCCGGGGCCGCCGCGCGCGGGCGCGGCCGGATCCGCGAGCGCGGGACAGTGAAGCGAGTCCTGGCAGAACGAGCCGATGAGATCGGGTCCGTTGGCCCCGAACGCCTCGAGGTAGCGGCGGTTGGCGGCCACGACCCGCCGGGAGCGGTCCACGACCACCACGGCGTCGGTGAGCGAATCGATGAGCTGGGGCAGGATGGGCCGGACCTTTTCGACGTCGACCCGGGCGTGTCCGGTCTTGTGCAGCTCGAGGGGCTGAGGGGTCATCGGGCGGGGGCCATCCGGCTCGGACAGGGGCAGCATTTGGCAGCGAGCGTGGCAGCGCGCGCCCGCAAACGCAAGCCCGATCCCGGGGCCGGGACCCCCGCGGCAGGGTCCGGGCGCATCGCGCCCCGGTCGCGCGTCAAGCCAGCACCGCCACGCGCGCGTCCACGACCACGCAGCCGCGACCCGGCGGCAGCGCCTTGATCGGGTTCAAGTCCATCTCGGCGATCTCGGGATGTTCCTCGACCAGCTGGGAGAAGCGCAGCAGCAGCTGCTCGAGCGCCGCGAGATCGGCGGGCGGAGCGCCGCGGTAGCCCTCGAGCAGCCGGTAGCCGCGCGGGGCGCGGATCAGCTCCTGCGCGTCGCGGTCCGTAATCGGGTGGAGCCGGAACACGACGTCCTGGAGCAGCTCGACGTAGGCGCCGCCCAGACCGAACATGATCATCGGGCCGAACGAGGGGTCGTGGGTCATGCCGACGATCGCCTCGACCCCGCCCGCCACCATGGACTGGACGATGACGCCGCCGAAGTCCGCGGCCCGTCCGGCGGCCCGCATCCGCGACTCGATGCCGGCGTACGCGTCGCGCACCTCGGCCTCGTCCCCGAGGCGCAGCACGACGCCCCCGACGTCGGACTTGTGGGTCACGGCGTCCGAGGCGAGCTTGACCGCGACCGGGAATCCGACGCGGCGCGCCGCGGTGGCGGCGGCTTCCGCGCTGTCCGCCACCTCCTGGTCCGGCATCTCGATGCCGTAGGCCGCGAACAGCTCGCGCACCTCGCCGGGCCGGAGCCAGGCGCTCCCCGTCGCCGCGGCGCGCTGTCGCGCCGGGGCGATCGCGGCTGCGGCGCGCGCCGCATCGACGCCCGGGAAGCTCACGATCGACCCGTCGGGCTTGCCGAGCCACACGCCGTAGCGCACCGCGCGCGACAGCGCGATGGCCGCCGGCTCGGGGAAGGTGTAGGAGGGCACATGCCCTTCGTGGAGCGAGCGCAGGCTCGCGGGCACGCCGTGCGAGCCCATGAAGCAGGTGAGCACCGGCTTGGGCGGCGCATGGCGCGTGGCCGCCGCCCGGTTCGCGGCGCTCGCGCCCCGCACGATCGCCTGGGCGACCTCCTCGGGCGAGGTCACGATCGGCGGCACGTAAATGACCAGCACGGCGTCCACGGCGGGATCATCGGCGACCAGGCGCACCGCGCGCTCGAACGAATCGGGACCGGCCGAGGCGATCATGTCGACGGGATTGCGGATGCCGGCCTCGCGCGGCAGGAACTCGCGCAGCGCTTTGACCGTGGCCGCGCCCAGCTCGGGAACCTCGAGCCCGTGGCTCTCGCAAGCGTCCGACGCCATGATGCCGGGACCGCCCGCGTTCGTGACGATGCCGACCCGCGGGCCGCGAGGGATGGGCTGGTTCGCGACCAGCATCGCGACGTCGAACAGCTCCTCGATGGTGTCGGTGCGGATGACCCCGGACTGGGTGCAGAGCGCGTCCACCGCCTTGTCGGTGCCCGCGAGGGCCCCGGTGTGGGACAGCGCCGCGCGCATGCCGGCGCGGGTCCGGCCGCTCTTGACGATGATGATCGGCTTCTTGCGCGCCACCCGGCGCGCGATGGTCGTGAAGCGGCGCGGATTCCCGAACGACTCGAGGTAGAGCAGGATGACCGCCGTCCCGGGGTCCTGCTCCCAGTATTCGATCAGGTCGTTGCTCGAGACGTCGGCCTTGTTGCCGACGCTCACGAAGTGCGACACGCCCAGGTTCAAACGCGTGGCGGTCTCGAGGATCGCGAGCCCCAGCGCGCCGCTCTGCGAGGAGAACGCCACCTTCCCGCCCGGCGGGTAGGCCGGGGCGAAGGTGGCGTCGAGGCGCACGGCGTCCTCGGTGTTGATGACCCCGAGGCAGTTGGGACCCACGAGCCGCATGCCGTGGGCGCGCACGACCTCGACCAGCTCGCGCTCGCGCGCCCGGCCCTCGTCGCCCGCCTCCTTGAAGCCGGCGCTGATGACGACCACGGCCCCCACGCCCTTGCGCCCGCAGGCGCGCACCGTCTCGAGGACGGCGGCGGCCGGCACGACGACCACCGCGAGATCGACCGGGCCGGGCACCTGGGTGATGTCAGGGTAGGCCCGGATCGACTGGACGACCGTGGCGTTGGCGTTGACCGGATAGACGACGCCCGTGAACCCCTTCTCGATCAGGTTGTGGAAGATCTCCGCCCCGATCGCGCCGCGCTCGCGCGAAGCGCCGATGACGGCGATCGAGCGCGGCCGCAGCAGCGCGTCCAGTCCATGCAGCCCGGCCCGCGCGGCGGGCCGGGGCGCGGGCGCCAGCGTGGGTTCCGCGGGAGGGGCCGAATCATTCATCGCGTGACTCCTGGAAAGGTTCGTGGCGGACGCTGGTGAGCCTCCGGCCATCGTGGCGGAACTGCAAGGACGCGGCCAGTCACCGGCGCGCGCGGCCGCATCCCCGCCTGAGCCCCACCGGCGGCTCGGGCGCCGCGCCGCGACGCGCCGCGCCGTGCGCGCGGCCGCTCCGGCGGCTTCGGAAGGGCGAGCGCGCCACCGGGCTGGGCCGGTCGCCGGCCTGACGCTTTGGCAGCCGACCTGACACGCCCGACGGCGGCCCACGATCGCCCGGCGCCCGGAGTGACGCTCCGGTCGCCCAGTCTACAGGACTTGTACCGCGCGCGTGAGGGTGCGGGCCGTTCCGCCCGGTGGCACGCCGATTGCGGAATCGCCCCGCGGTCGGGACCGGCGTCGCACGCCGGCATTGGAGCCGCAAGGAGAACGCGATGCGCATACTCATCGGTGTGGATGACTCGCCGCACGCCCAGGCCGCGGTCGAGCACGTGAAGCGGATGACCTGGCCCGAGGGCTCGAGCGTGCTCGTGCTCGCCGCGGTCCAGCCCATGGTGGGCGCCTATCTCGAAGCCTACGTGCCGGCTCCGGACTACGCGCTCCAGATCGAAGAGGATCAGATGCAGCACGCCCGGGAGCTCGTCGAGCGCGGCGAGCGCGAGCTGCGCTCGGCGGGCCTGACAGTCGAGGCCCGCGCGGTGCGCGGAGATCCGCGCGAGGCGCTTATCGACACCGCGCGCAACGAACGCTCCGACCTGATCGTGGTAGGGTCTCGCGGCCGTTCCGGCCTCTCGAAGCTGCTCATCGGCAGCGTGGCCAGTCACATCGTGACCCACGCGCCGTGCAACGTGCTGGTCGTCAAGACCCGCGCGGGCGCTTCGTCGGCCACCGGGTTCGAGAGCCTCAAAGCCCGCAAGCCGGGCACCACCTCCAGGGAGGAGCCTCACTCATGGGGTTGAACTCAACAGGGTCGCGCGCGACGCAGGGGCTGGTCGCACTCGTCGTCGCAGGGCTGATCGTGGCGGGATGCGGAAAGGGCGGCGGGGACTCGACCAGCTCCACGCCCGCCCCCACGCCCGGGGCCGGCGGCACCGCGATGCCCGCGGTCTCGCCCTACGACTCCGGTCCGCGCGCGGGCGAATCACCGATCGATGTATCGCAGGTCAAGAAGGGCGAGGCGCTGTTCTCGAGCAAGGGCTGCACCGCCTGCCACGGCTTCGGGCGCCGCATCTCGTGCCCGGATCTCGACGGCGTGACGATGCGCCGCACCGCGACGTGGATGGAGCACCAGATCCTGCACCCCGAGATCATGACCAAGCAGGATCCGATCGCCCACCAGCTTTTCGCCCAGTATTCGTTGCAGATGCCCAACCAGGGACTCACGCCCGAGGAGGCCCACGCGGTGATCGAGTTCCTGAAGCACAAGAATCACGAGAGCGCCGAAGCGAAGTAGAGCCCGGGCCTACAGGAGGTGCGCACCGTGAAACGCTGGAGGGTGGCCGCCGGAGCGGGTGTCGCGATGCTGTGGCTGGTGGTGGCGGGGTCCGGGTGCACGGCGTCGAAGGGTGCCGGCGGCTCCGCGGCCCAGAAGGTCTACGTCAAGCCTGGGGAGCACGATGCCTACTACGCGTTCCTCTCCGGCGGGCACTCCGGGCAGGTGTACGTGTACGGCATGCCCTCGTGCCGATACATCATGACCATCCCGGTCTTCACCCCCGAGCCCGCGCAAGGGTACGGCGTGGACGAGGACACGAAGGCGATGCTCAAGGGATTCACCTGGGGCGACGCGCACCATCCGGGGCTGTCCGAGACCGACGGCGACTACGACGGGCGCTGGCTGTTCATCAACGACATGCCCAACGCGCGCATCGCGCGCATCGATCTCAGCGACTTCCGCACCCGCGAGATCTTCGGCCCGATTCCCAACATCTCCGCGGCGCACGCCTGTCCGTTCCCCACGCCCAACACCGAATACGTGTTCGCGGCGTCGCGGTTCTCGATCCCGATTCCGTACCCGTCGGTGAGCAAGATCGAGGACTACCAGAAGAACTTCAAAGGCATCGTCGCGGGCGTCAAGGTGAGCAAGGAGGGCCACATGTCGCTCGGCTTCGAGATCCTGACGCCGCCGTTCGACTGGGACCTCTCGGACGCCGGCAAGGGCCCGAGCATGGGCTGGCAGTTCTTCACCTGCTACAACAGCGAGGAGGCCTACGACTCGCTCGAGATCAAGGCCTCGCAGAACGAGCAGGACTACTTCATGGCGGTCAACTGGGTCGAGGCCCAGAAGGCCATGGACGCCGGCAAGGGCAAGCGGATCGGCGAGGCCATGGTGCTCGACCCCCGCGAGGTCAAGGGCATCGCCTACCTGATCCCGGTGCCCAAGAGCCCGCACGGCGTGGACGTCAATCCGAGCGGCGAGTACATCTGCTGCTCCGGGAAGCTCCAGGCCGAAGTGAACGTTTACAGCTACAAGAAGCTCGCGGCCGCGATCGCCGCCGGCAAGTTCCAGAAGGAGATCGAGGGCATCCCGGTCATCGCCTACGACGACGTGATCGAAGCCAAGGTGCCGATCGGCCTGGGCCCGCTCCATACCCAGTTCGACGACAAGGGCTACGCCTACACCTCGCTGTTCCTCGATTCGCAGATCGCGAAGTGGAAGGTCGGGCCGCCCTGGAGCGTCGTGGACAAGATCGACGTCTACTACTCGATCGGGCACCTCATGGCTTCGGAGGGCGACACCCGTCATCCCACCGGCGACTACGTCGTGGCCCTCGACAAGCTCTCGAAGGACCGCTACCTCCCGGTGGGACCGGCGCACCCCGAGGCCGCGCAGCTCATCGACCTGCGCGGGCCGAAGATGGAGCTGCTCTATGACTTCCCGACCTATCTCGAGCCGCACTACGCGCAGATGATCAAGGCCGAGAAGCTCCATCCGCTCAAGGTGTACGACCTGGCGGCGAACGACAATCCCTACGCGCTCAAGAAGGCCGAGGACGCGCGGGTGGCGCGCCAGGGCAAACGCGTGGACGTCTACATGGTGGCGGTGCGCTCGCACTTCACGCCCGACATCGTGCGGGTGGCGCAGGGCGACACGGTCTACTTCCACGTCACGAACGTCGAGCAGGACGAGGACATCGCGCATGGCTTCGGCATCCTGTTCTCGAGCAAGGACATGCAGATCGATCCCGGCGAGACCAAGACGATGCGCTGGGTGGCGGAGAAGGCGGGGGTCACGCCCTTCTACTGCTCGAACTTCTGCAGCGCCCTCCATCAGGAGATGCAGGGGTACCTCGAGGTCAATCCCGCGGGCACGAAGATCGCTGCGATCCAGCGCCCCGATCCGAAGCGGGTGGCCGAGGTGGCCCTGCTCATGAAGACCCGTTAGTCTCGAGCTTCGAACGGCCAGCCGGCTCCGCTGTGCCGGCTGGCCGTTGCGCTGGCCCGGCCGAGGGAGGTGCGCACGATGCCCGATTCACTGACCCGCAGTCTTCGCGCCGACGAGCGCCGGCTGGTCGTGCTCGCCGCCCTCGTGCTGCTCCCGGTCTTCTTCCTGCCCGTGCTCCCGATCTGGACCATGAAGCTGTGGGCGCCCCAGTACCGCGAAGGGCTCACGCTCACCATCTTCGCGAACACGATCAAGGGTGATCTCCAGACCATCAACGCGCTCAACCACTACGTCGGGATGCACGCGATCTCCGCCGACCAGTTCAAGGAATTCAGCTACCTGCCCCAGGCGCTCAGCCTGTTCGGCGTGCTCGCCCTGATCGCCGCCCTGGTCAACCGGCGCTGGTTCGCGATCCTGGGCTGGCTCAGCTTCACCGGGTTCGCGATCTACATGTTCTCGGACTTCGCGACCTGGCTGTGGCACTACGGCCACGACCTGAGCCCCACCGCGCCCATCAAGCTGCCCGCGTTCACCCCGCCGTTCATCGGCTACAAGCAGATGGCCAACTTCAAGGTGCTGAGCCTGCCCGGCGCCGGGAGCGTCCTGCTCGGCATCGCCTGGCTCCTGGGCCCGATCACGTTGTGGATGAGGCCGCGCCAGGCCCCGAAAGGCTGACGATGACCCGGCGCGGTCTGGCGCCCGCGGTCTGGCTGCTGCCTTGCGCCCTGCTGGCCGCAACGCTGGCCGGCGGCCCGGCGCGCGCGGTCACGCGGCGGGTGCCGGCGCTGCCGGGCGCGGTCGCGGCGGCGCTGGCGGTGTCCGCGCCGGGGGAGACGCTGGCGCTCGAGCCCGGGGTGCACGCCGGCCCACTCGTGCTCGTCAGGCCCGTCACCCTGCGCGGCGCGGCCGCGGGGGCGATCGTGGACGGCGGCGGCCGGGGCAGCGTCATCACCGTCGCCGGGGCCGGCGTGACGATCGAGGACCTCGAGGTGCGCGGCAGTGGGCGCGACGTCATGAACATCGACGCCGGGCTGCGAATTCTCCGGAGCCCCGGGGTCGTGGTGCGCCGGGTGCGCGCGCGCGACGTGCTCTACGGGATCAACGTGGAGCGCTCGGATGGGCTCAGGGTCGAGGACTGCGACCTGGCGGGGCGCGTGACGGCGCACGCCGCCATCTCGGCGGCCGGCTCGGCGATGGAGGGCGACGGCGCGGGCAACGGCATCCACCTGTGGAACTGCGACGGCGGGCGGCTCTCGGGCAACACCGTGGAGCGCTTCCAGGACGCGATCTACATGTCGTTCACGAACCACACCCGCATCGAGCGCAACCAGCTCCACGGCAATGGGCGCTACGGCCTCCACACCATGTACTGTCAGGCCAACACGCTGCTCTCGAACCGCTTCACGCGCAACGTGGCGGGGTGTGCCATCATGTTCTCGAACCACCTCGACGTGCGCGACAACGACTTCGTCTACAACCGCGGGTCGCGCACCTACGGGCTGCTGCTCAAGGACTGCTCCGATGGGGAGTTCTCCGGCAACCGGATGATCGGCAACACCATCGCGGTATTCATGGACAACTCGAACCGCAACCGCTTCCACGGCAACCTGGTCGAGAACAACGGCTGGGGCCTGTTCGTGTTCTCGTCGTGCGCCGGCAATGAGTTCGCGGGCAACGATTTCGTGCGCAACGACTATCCGGTCGCGCTCGACATGCGCTACACCGACAACCGCTTCGACGACGGCGTGCGCGGCAACTACTGGGACGAGAACCCCGCCTACGACCTGAACGGCGACGGCCTGAGCGATGTGCCGTACTCGCCGGTGGGGGCCTTCGCGTTCGCCTCGAAGCAGTATCCCGACCTGACCGTGTTGGCGAAGAGCCCGGCCGTCGTGGCGCTCGGGGTCGCCGAGCGCGTGGTCCCGGCGCTCCGGCCCAGCGACGCGCTCGACCGTCATCCGCTGCTGAGCCCGGTCGCGGTGGAGCCTTCGCCGCTGGTGCCCGAGGGCGGGGCGCCGGCGCGCCGTGCCTGGGGCGCGAGCGCCGCCTTCCTGGGCCTGATGGGGAGCGCGGTCTTGGTGCTGCGCGCGTTCGGTCCCCGGAGGGCCGCGGCGTGATCCAGGCCCGGCAGGTCACCAAGCGCTACGGCTCCGTCACCGCGGTCGACGCGCTGTCCTTCGAGGTCGCACGTGGGGAGACCTTTGCCATCATCGGTCCCAACGGCGCGGGCAAGACCACGACGCTCAAGCTGCTGCTCGGGCTCGCCCACCCGGATGCCGGGACCATCACGATCGGCCCGGAGCACGCCGCGCCGCACGACGTGCGCGCCCGCCGCGGCCTGGGCTACGTGCCGCAGCGGGTCGAGTTTCCGCGCGATCGCACCGTCGCCGAGGTGCTGGGCTTCTATGCCGAGCTGCGCGGACTGCCGCGCTCGGCGGTCGCCGAATCTCTGGCGCGCGTGCGGCTCGAGGAGCTCGCCGGCCGGCGAGCGGGCGAGCTCTCGGGCGGTTACCTGCAGCGTCTGGCGCTCGCCCAGGCCCTGCTCGGCGACCCCGGCCTGCTCGTCCTCGACGAGCCGACCGCGAGCCTCGACCCCGAGGCCACCTGGGAGTTCCGCTCCCTGGTCGAGCAGCTCCAGCGCGAGCACAAGACCATCCTGCTGTGCTCGCACCTGCTGAGCGAGGTCGAGCGGATCGCGGATCGGGTGCTCATCATGGTCGAGGGACGCCGGGCGGCGCTCGAGTCGATCGCCGCGCTGCGCACCCGCCAGGTCGGCGCCACCCGGCTCCACGTCGAGCTGGCCGGCGATCCCGGCCCGGCGTTCGCGGCGCTCGAGCCGCGCGGGTTCGCGCTCGAGCTGCGACCCGACCGCGCGATCGTCGTCGAGACCGCCAACGGCGGCGGCCTCCTGGCCCTGGAGGCGCTGCGCGCCGCGGGGGTCGCGATCCGCTCCTTCGAGCTTCACCGCCCCACCCTCGAGGAGCTGTTCCTCGAGGTGGTGCGCGCGGGCCGCCGGGGTCCGGCCGCGGGACCGGGCCCATCGCCGGCGGGCGGGGACGGAGGGACGCCATGAGGCGCGCCTGGATCCTGCTCGCGGTGGCGAGCGCCGTGGCGGCGTTCGGACTCGGGGCACTCGCCCGCGTGCCGCGCGAGCCTGGGTCCGAGCCGGTCGCGCCCGGGCGGCCGGGCGTCACGCTGAGCCTCACCGTCGAGAACGGCAGCGTGAGCCCGGGCGTCTCGATGGTGCGCAAGGGCTACCGGGTGCATCTCACCGTGCTCAACCGGGATTCCGCGCCGATCCGGTTCACGCTCACCGGCTACGAGGAGCGCGTCAGCGCGCGGCGCATCGCGCCCGACTCGACCTGGCATGCCGTATTCATCGCCGACCGGCCCGGAGACGAGTTCGAATGGCGGGTCAACGACCACCCGGCGGGGCGCTTCATCGTGCTCGGCTCGCATCTCGAGGAGGGCCACGAGTGATGCCCATCCTCACCCCCGGATGGGCGCGGCGCTCGGGCGTGGTGGCGCGCGAGGAGTTCCGGCGCGCCTTCGAGACCCGGTGGATGTTCGGCTTCACGCTGCTGCTGGTCGCGCTCGTGCTCGGGCTCTCCTACTTCGGCCTGGCGCAGAGCCGCGAGGTCGGCTTCCAGGGCTTCGACCGCGTCACCCTGAGCCTCATGAACCTGGTCCTGTTCGTGGTGCCGCTCACCGGGCTCACGCTCGGCGTGACCAGCGTGACCGGCGGCTCGGGCACGCTCGCGCTCCTGCTCGCGCAGCCGGTGGCGCGCGGCGAGGTGCTGCTGGGCAAGTTCGCGGGGCTCGCGGCGGCGCTGAGCGTGGCGCTCGCGCTCGGCTTCGGCGCCGGCGGCCTGCTGGTCGCGCTCAACACCGGGCCCCAGCAGGCGGGCAGCTTCCTGGTGCTCACCGCGATCACCCTGGTCCTGGGCTGGCTCACGGTGGCCGCGGCGCTCGCCATCGCGGTGGTGTGGCCGGACCGGCTCAAGGCGATGTCGGCCGCCCTGCTGCTGTGGCTGCTCATGGTGGTGGCCTACGACCTGGCGGTGCTGGGCGCGACCGCCGCCTTCCACGGCGTGCCGCTCCAGGCCATCCTGTTTCCGTCGCTGATCCTGAATCCGGTCGATCTCGCGCGCGTCCTCGTCATGCTCAGCATGGGGTCGGGCGCGCTGTTCGGCCCGACCGCGGCGGTGCTCGCGCAGACGTTCGGAACCGGTCCGGGCATCGGGCTCGGGCTTGCGGTACTGTCGATCGAGATGCTGGTGCCGTTGATCGTCGCGGCCGCGGTGTTCCGGCGCCGGGACTGGTGATCGTGGGACTCGGAGGCTCGAAGCGATGCGCTTCGTACGCGAAAGGGGTGGAGCCATGCGGACGGTGAGGGGTTTCACGTACGCGGCCCTCGCAACCGGGGGCCTGGTGGGGCTGGTCCTCTACGGAGTCGCCGCGGCGCGGACCGAGGCGCAGCGGCTGGAAAGCGGCGCGCGCGGCTATCAGGAGTACTGCGCGATGTGCCACGGCAACGAGGGCTACGGCGACGGCGACGTGGCGGGCAACCTGAAGAAGGACGCGAGCGTTTCGGTCGCGCGCCTGAACGACGCCGGCCGGCTCTCGGTGCTCGGGCGCGCCGGCGTCAAGCGGGTGATCGTCAACGGCGGCGCGCACACCGGGCGCTCGAATCTCATGCCGGCCTGGGGCAACAAGCTCAGCGCCACGCTCGTGGACGATATCACCGACTACGTGTGCTCGCTGCCCACCCAGAAGCCCGGCATCCCGGTCTCGACGCTCCAGCACTACCTCGAGGCTCCGGCCGGGACCCCCGCCGCGGGACGAGCGCTCTACGTTCACAATTGCTCGGCCTGCCACGGACCCTACGGCAAGGGCGACGGCTCCTTCGCCCAGGCCCTGCGCCAGAAGCACAAGATCCGTCCGCGCAACCTGACCGACTCGACCTACATCGCCACCCGGACCGACCAGCAGCTGTTCGTGACCATCTCGCTCGGGGGCGGGCACGTCGGCAAGTCGCCCTACATGCCGGCCTGGTCGGTTTACCTGTCACCGGCCCAGATCAAGGACGTGGTGAGCTACGTCCGGGCGATCTCGCACACGGAATCGAGGCCGTAGCGCCAGGCCGGGTCGGGGGGCGCCGCGGTGCTCAGGCCGGGCGCGAGCGGCCGAAGGCGTCCATGACGCCCTCAGCCGTCACGACTCCACCGGGGTTAGCGGCGGATCCACCACAGCAGATCGATGAAATACTCGATCAGGCCGTCCACGGTCACCTCCGGACTGAGAGGCTCGCGCATCCTGCGCGGTCAACCGCTGGAATCGGCCGCCCACGGGTTGGCAGCGCGGGCGGGGGAGGCGGCTTCCTGTCGCCTCACCTCGGTGGATCGGCCGCGGCCCCGTCCAACTTGAGCGCAATCTGGGAGGGATCCGCCCCCGCCCCGGACCGGGCTCCCGCCCGGGCCAACTGCTTGAGCACCACCACGGTGACGTCGTCGAGCGGCTGGTCGGCGAAGGCCTGGGCCGCCTCGAGCAGGGCGTGGAGCAGGGCCGAGGCGCCGCCGCCGGCATGGGCGTCCACCACCTCGCGCAGCTGCCGGGTGCCGAACAGCTCGTCGCCCCGCCGCGCTTCGCTGAGGCCGTCGGTATAGATGACGATGACGTCCCCGGGGGCCAGCTCCACGGCGGCGTCCGCGTACGAGGCCTGCGGGGTGACCCCGAGCAGCACGCCGCTCTGCGACAGCTCCTCGAAGCGGCCGTCGCGGCGCCGCAGGAGCGGAGGCGTGAGCCCGGCGTTGGCGAACCACAGACGCCCGGCGCGCGCCTCGACGCAGGCGCACAGCAGCGCCACGAACGCCTGGGGCTGATCCATCGCCACCAGCTCGCGGTTGAGCGCGCTCAGCACCTCGCCCGGACGCGCGCCGCTTCGCGCCTGCTGGCGGAAGCAGGCCTGGGCCCAGACGCCCATGAGGGCGGCGGGCACGCCCTTGCCCGCCGCGTCGCCCACCGCGAGCGTGAACGTGCGGCGCGGGCCGCGGACGAAGTCGTAGTAGTCCCCGCCCACCGGCTCGCTCGAGAGCGCCGCGGCGGCGCAATCGAGCGAGCGGTGGGCCGGGATGCGGCGCGGCAGCAGGTGGGCCTGGATCGCCCCGGCGCGCGACAGCTCGCGATCGAACTCGCCGTGCACCGTGGCCTGCTCGCGCAGCGAGGCGTTTTCGAGCAGCACGTCGAGATGGGTGACGAAGCGCCGCAGGTCGCGGAGCTCGGGGAGCGAGAGCCACGGCCCCGCGAGCCGGCGCCCGAGCAGCAGGAACACGCGCGGCAGCGCTTCGCCGAGCGGCAGCAGCCAGCACACGCCGGCGGCTTCGAAGGCTGCGCGGTCGGCCGTCTCGAGGCGCCCGCTCGTGGTGCGGGCGATGTCCGACAGACGCGCGGCGCGGGCCGCGAATCCGGGCGCGAGCGCCGGCGCACGCGTGGCCCCGACGCGGGCGGCGGGCCTCGGACCTCCGGGGCCCAGCTCGAGCGCCACGCAGCCGTCGAGCTTGAGGCTCGCGCCCAGCGCCTCGCAGCCCGCGGCCAGGATCTCCACCGCGCTCGCGCGCCGGCCGCCGAGGATCCGGTCCAGCCACTCCGCCGGCGAGGACTCGCCCGCGACCGGGACCAGCCGCGCGCCCAGCGCCCGCAGGCCCCCCGCGGCCGGCCCCGCCGCCGAGGCGGCCAGGGCGCCGAAGGCGAGCGCCCCGCCCGCGATCCCGCTGCCCAGATCGGCGCGCCACACCGCCGCCAGCCACTCGCCCGTGAAGTAGACCAGGGCGCCGGCCAGCGAGAGCAGCGCGAGCACGACCGCGGCGCGCAGCGCGATGCGGAACTCGAACACCCGGTGCACACCCGCGGCCCACGCGAACGAGGCGGGCACGAGCAGCGTCATCAGCACCGCCCAGCGCTCGCCCGCGGCCGGCAGGCCCGGCGAGAGGCTGTGGAGCGCGACCAGCACCGCGAGCGGTCCGACCCCGAGAATCGTTCCGGCGAGCGCCACGCGCAGGCGGCGGCGCGTGTCGTCGGAGCCCGCGCGCCGGTACGAGCGGGCGAACAGCGCCAGGGCCGCGAGCACGCCGGCCGCGAACCACAGCCCGGCCATGGCCTGGAGCAGCGCGAGTGCCCCGGGGACCGGGGCGCGCGTCAGCGCCGGAAGCGCGAGCAGCCCGATCGCGGCGGCGAACAGCGTGGCCGCCACGCCGTAGGCGATCCGTGTCATCGAGCCCAGCAGGCCGCGCGGGCGCTCGGACTCGGGGAAGAGCGCGAAGAAGTGCACGAACAGGGCGGGCAGGAAGACGCAGATGCCCGAATAGAGCGCCTCGTAGAACGAGCGCGCGAGCGGCGAGTCGAAGCGCGGCAGCGGCGCGATGAACAGCGCGAAGGCGACGCACAGCAGGAAGAAGGTGCGCGTGAGCCGGTCGCGGCGCTCGCTCCACACCCAGCCGCCCAGCACGACGAACCCGCAGGCCACGGCGAGCAGCGCCGCCATCATGCGGCGCTCGCCGCGCGGCAGCGGGGCGGGCACGATGCGGATGCGCGTGAGCCGGCCCTCGCGCTGGCGCAGCACGTCGAGCGGCTGGCCGAGCGTGGCGGCCGCGATGGGGTTGGACTCGAGCGGATCGAGCGCGATCAGGCGGTCGCCGCGCGCGACCCCGGCGCGCTCCGCGGGACTGCCGGGCTCGACGGCCGCGACCCACTCTTCGCGCAGGACGAGTCCGGTGTAGGGGTGCCGGCTGACGCTCAACGCCGAAAACACCAGCACGGCGGAGACCGGCAGGAGCATCCATGACAGCATCTGGCGCGGGCCGCGTTCCATGCGGGCCTCCCGGGACGAAGCCACGGGAGCCTAGCAGCGGGGGAAAGGCTGTCAAGGACCGGATGCGCGGACCCCCGGTTGAGTCGCGGGCGGGCGGGGCGCATGCTTCCGGGCATGGACCGGGTGCTCCTGCTCATCACCGCGACCAGCTACAAGGCCGGCGCCTTCCTCGAGGCCGCGCGCCGCCTCGAGGTGGCCGTCACCGTGGGATCGGACCGGCCCCAGGCGCTCGCCGAGCTGAATCCGGCCGGGTCTCTCATGCTCGACTTCGCCGAGCCCGGGGACGCGGTGCGCGAGATCGAGGCGTTTGCGCGACTGCACCCGGTCCACGCGGTGGTGGCGGCCGACGACGACGGCGCGCTGCTGGCGGCGCTGGCGGCCCAGGCACTCGGGCTCCCCGCTCATCCGCCGGACGCCGTGCGCGCGGCCGGCGACAAGCTGCTCACGCGCGAGCGGCTGAAGGCCGCGGGGCTCCCGACGCCATGGTTCGAGCGGCTGGCCCTGGGCGAGGACCCGGAGGTCGCGGCGATACGGATGCGCTTTCCGTGCGTGCTCAAGCCTCTCGCCCTGGCCGGTAGTCGCGGGGTGATGCGCGCCGACGACCCGGCCGCCTTCGCCGCCTGCTTCCGGCGGCTCGCGGTCCTGCTCGGGCGCTCCGACGCGCGCCGGGCCGACGGAGCGGCCGCCAAGGCGGTGCTCGCCGAGGGCTACATTCCCGGGCGCGAGGTGGCGATCGAGGGCCTGCTGACGCGCGGCCGCTTGCGCGTG